>DATHUJ010000065.1:0-9279 GCA_035462375.1 Jiangellales bacterium | reverse complement strand
TCCGGCGAGGCCGGCATCGGCAAGACCAGCCTGGTGCGCGCCTTCCTCGACGACGCCCGCGGCCGCACCCGGGTGCTCACCGGTGCCTGCGACGACCTCACCACACCCCGAGCGCTCGGCCCCTTCCGCGACATGGCCGCTGCCGATGGTCCGCTCGAGCAAGCGTTGGCGGCCGGCGTCTCCCGGGACGCCGCCCTCGACGCCGTGCGGGAGGAGCTCACCGACCCGCACCGGGTCACCGTCGCCGTCGTCGAGGACGCACACTGGGCCGACGACGCCACCCTCGACGCGGTACGGCTGCTCGGCCGCCGGGCCGCGAGCATGCGCCTCGTCCTCGTGCTCACCTACCGCGACGACGAGGTCGGCCGCGAGGACCCGCTGTTCCGCGTGCTCGGCGACCTGGTCGGCCCCCAGGTGCTGCGCCTGCGGCCGTCGAGGCTGTCCGACCGCTCCGTGGCCCGGCTCGCGCGGCAGGCCGGTCTGCGCGACCCAGCGGAGCTGGTCCGGCTCAGTGCGGGAAACCCGTTCTACGTCCAGGCGGCGCTGGCCGACCCCTCGGCCGGCGTCCCGCTCACCGCTCGGGACGCCGTCCTCGCCCGCCTGCACCGGCTGTCCCCCGGCGCCCAGCGGGCCCTCGAGCGGCTCGCCGTCGTCCCCGGTGGGCTGGACTCCTGGCTGCTGCCGCAGGTCCTCGGCGACGAAGAGGCGTCTCTCACCGAGGCCGAGCAACGCGGCCTGGTCGAGGTGACGGGACCCACGGTCCGCTTCACCCACGAACTGGTCCGGCGGATCGTCGAGGAGGACGCGCCGGGCACCGCCCTCGTCCGCCACCACCGCGCCGTCGCCGACGCCCTCGTCACCGCCGGGGGCGATCCGGGGCGGGTGCTCCACCACGCCGTCGCCGCCGGCTCGCTGCAGCACGTCCTCACGTACGGCCCGGTCGCCGCCCGCGAGGCCTCCCGACTGGGGAGTCACCGCCAGGCGCTGACCTCGTACGGGCAGGTACTCGCCCACGCGGGTGCGCTCGACCCTCCCGTACGGGCGGCGCTGCGCACCGAGCAGGCCTACGAGCTCCAGCTTGCCGGGCGGCACGGCGACGCGTCGGAGGCGGCCGCGCAGGCCGTCCGCGACTGGGAGGCCGTCGGGGACGCGGGCAAGCTCGCCGAGGCGCTGCTGGTCCTGTCCCGGGCGGCCTACTTCGACGGTGGGCAGTCGGCCGCACGCCCCCCGGCCGAGCGGGCGGCCCGCGTGCTGGAGCCGCTGCCCCGCTCCCCCGTCCACGCGATGGCGCTCGCACACCTCAGCCGACTGGACATGCTCGACCACCGCGACGAGGAGGCGGTCCGCGAGGCTAGGGCGGCCATCGACCTCGCCCGCGAGGTGGGGCACCCGCCCGCGGAGGCCGGCGCGCTGGTCAACCTCGGCGCGGCCCTGCTCGAGCTGGGTGACGAGGAGGGGCTGGCCCGCCTCCAGGAGGCCGCCGACCTGGCCCGCCGCGAGGGCTTGCACGAGACCGGGATCCGCGCGTGCGCCAACGCCGGGGCGCACCTGCTCCGCGTCCCGCGGCTCGACGAGGCGGCCGGGTGGATCGAGCTCGGGCTGCTCCTCGCGGCCGACTCCGAGGTCGCGTACGGGGAGTACCACCTGCGCGACCTGCGCGCCGAGCTGCTGCTGCGGCGGGGCGACCTGGCCGCGGCCGAGGAGGAGCTGGAGGTGCTGGCCGACCCGGCCGACGACGCGGGTGTGGCGCGAGCGCGCCCGCTGGCCCTGCTCGCCCGGGTGCTCGCCCGACGGGGGGACGAGTCCGCAGCCGACCGGCTGGCCGAGGCGGAGCGGGTGGCCCGGACGAGCGGCGAGCTGTTCCGCCTCGGCCCGGTGCTCGCGGCCCAGGCCGAGGTCGCCTGGCTCACCGGAGCGGCTCCTCCGGAGACCGACCTGCCCGGGCAGGACGCCGCCTGGCGGTGGTTCACGGGTGACCGCCTGTTCCACGTACGGCGGGGGGGCGGGCGCGCCCGGTCGTTCCCCCGCTGTCCGGAGGGGTTCGCCCTCGACCTGGCCGGTCGCGCCACCGAGTCGGCGGGCGCCTGGGACCGGGCCGGCCAGCCCTACGAGGCTGCACTCGCCCGGGCGTGGTCCGACGACACCGACGAGGCCCTGCAGGGTCTGGCCGCACTCGACCTGCTCGGCGTGCCGGCAGCGGCGGCCCGGGTCCGGGCCCGGCTGCGGACCCGGGGCGTCTCCTCGGTCCCCCGGGGACCGATCACGCGGACCAGGGCCAACCCGGCGGGCCTCACCGACCGCCAGGTCGAGGTGCTGCGCCTGCTCGCCGACGGCCTCACCAACGCCGAGATCGCCGAGCGCCTCGTGGTGTCGGTCCGGACGGTGGACCACCACGTCTCCGCGGTCCTCGGTCGGCTGGGCGTGGGCACGCGCAAGGAGGCGGCCGCCCGGGCCGCGGAACTGGGGCTCGCCTCGTGACTATGCTCGGGCCGGTGGCAGGGAGGGGCCGCGTGGCACAGACCATCTTCGAGAGGTACGGGGGTTTCTCCACCATCCGCCGTGTCGTGTCCGACTTCTACGACTCGGTCCTGGATTCGGACCTGTTGGCGCATCACTTTGCGCGCATCGACATGCGTGAGCTGATCAAGCACCAGACGGCGTTCATCTCTCACCTCACCGGCGGTCCGGGGGCCGACTACAGCGACGAGGTCCTGGCCCGGGTGCACCGGAACCTGGGCATCACCGGGGAAGAGTTCGAGGAGATGCTCGGGCTGCTCCAGGACGCGCTGGAGGAGCACTCGATCGGTGACGACGACGTCGCCGAGGTGGTCGGTCAGTTCCGGGCCCGCCGGCCGGTCATCGTCTTCGGGGAGGGCCGGTGAACGGCGGCCCACGCTCCGACGTGCTGCGCCACGCGCTGCAGTCGCTCGGCGCGGCGGTCGCGGTCGCCGACCCCGAGGATTGGGTGCTGGAGTTCGAGAACGCCACGTTCTTCCGGTGGTTCCCGCCGACCGACGAGGCCGACGACGACGACGACACGCTGGACGCGCGGCTGCCGGCCCTGCAGGTGGAGCGGGCCCGCTCCCGGCTCGCGAGCGGCCGCCCGTACACGCACGAGGTGGAGGTCAAGGACGGCGCCCGGTCGGTGAGCGTCAAGCTCACGCTGCGCAAGATCGAGGACGGCGGGAGGGAGGCGGTCCTCGTCGAGGGGCTCGACATCTCGAAGCAGAAGGAGGCCGAGTACATGCTCGACTCCTACTCGCAGATGGTCGAGCGGAACACCCGCGCGCTCCAGCGCGAGAAGGACCGGGTGGAGAAGCTCCTGCTCAACATCATGCCGCGGACGGTCTTCAACGAGATGACCGAGTACGGCACGGTGACTCCCCAGCGCTTCGAGGACGC
The DNA here is from genome assembly GCA_035462375.1 of Jiangellales bacterium. Taxonomy (GTDB): domain Bacteria; phylum Actinomycetota; class Actinomycetes; order Jiangellales; family Jiangellaceae; genus DASTQL01. The sequence continues at coordinate 5,877 of DATHUJ010000065.1, read as the reverse complement.
GACGATCATGATGCTCGACTTCGTCGGCTTCACGTCGATGGCCATCTCCCGCGACCCCGGGGCGCTGATCGCCGAGCTCAACGACATCTTCACCGGCTTCGACCGGATCGTGGAGCTCTTCGGCTGCGAGCGGCTCAAGACGATCGGCGACGCGTACGTGGCGGTCGCGGGGCTCCCCGACCCCTCCCCCGACCACGCGCAGGACATCGCCCGGGTGGCCCTGCGGATCCGGCGCTACATCGAGAAGCGCAACGCCTCGCACCCCGAGCAGTGGCTGTGCCGGATCGGGCTCAACACGGGCCCGGTGATCGGCTCGATCGTGGGCGTGCAGAAGTACGTCTACGACATCTTCGGTCCCGGTGTGAACCTCGCCGCCCGGATGGAGGCCGCTGCCGAGCCCATGACGATCGCGGTCAGCCAGCACACCTACGACCTGATCCGTAACGACTTCGTCCTGTCCGATCTCGGCGAGATCGAGATCAAGGGCTTCGGCGCCCAGCACGTCTGGTCGCTCGACCGCGAGAACACCCGCCGCTGAGGCCGCCGCCGCCCACCTGGCCCCGAATGACCACGTTCACCACCCTCGTGGTGGGATCACGAGGAGTCGACGCCTCGTGAGGGCCCGGCAGGCCTGGTGATGGGCTGCTGGGACGGGCGGGGCGTTGCCGGCGGTGGCGGGGCAGTGGCGCCCGTGGCGGGTGCGTAGCCGTCCGGCCGCCCGGGCCTCCATCACGAGGCTCGTGGGGCCACCACCAGGCGCCGACGCCCGTGAAGGCCCGACGAGGGTGGTGAACGTGGTCATTCGGGCCCCGGGTCACCCCAGGTGAGGTGGTCGAAGGACGTGGTGGTGTAGCGGACCTCGAGCGCCACCTCGTCGCCCACGGCGGGCGGGCTGACCGAGGACGGCAGCCACACCAGGGAGCACTGCATGTGCGGGGGCTCGGCGAACCACCGCTGGCGGCCGCCGACCTGGTACGGGGAGAGGGCCCGGCCGACCGCCGAGAGCCCGCCGTGCGCGAGTGCCACCGCCCGCTGGCGCAGCGTCGCCGCGGCCGTCGGAGCCTCCAGCGCGACACCGTTCGAGGTCCCGCCGGCGAGCACCAGAAGCCACCCGTCGGCCCGGGCGCGCCGTTGCCGGTAGCCGTAGGAGTCCCCACGCGAGAGGTGGTGCACGTCGATGACGGTGGCCCGAGGTGCCAGCGCCCCACGGTCGCCGAGCCACAGTGCCGTGCCCACCCGGAGCCGGACCTCGGTCCCGGTGTCGGCCGCGATCCGGCCCGCGGCGGCGGGCTGCAGGTGGCTGACCCAGAGCCGGTCGCCGGGCGAGCCGGCCGTCCGGACGAGCCGCGGCAGCAGGGACCGCGCCTCCCCCTCCCGGTCACCCGAGAGCGGCAGGTGCAGCGCCCACCCGGCGAAGTGCACCCCGTCGAGCAGGTCGACCGCGGGGTCGATGTCCCCGGTCCCGATGCCGTGGCGACGCATCGAGGTGAGGACCTCCACGACGACCCGCGGCCGGTGGCCGGACGCCGCGACGGCGCGCAGGTCCTCGAGCCGCGAGACGGTGTGCACCACGCGTGGGTCGTCGAGCCGGGCGGTCGGCAGCCCCGGCCGCCAGGGGGAGAGGACGAGCAGGTCGCCGCCGAACGCCCGCTCGACCTCGGCCACCTCGTCGTACGTGCCGACGGCGATGGTCCGCACGCCGAGCCGGGCCGCCTCGGCGGCGAGGACCTCGTTGCCGAAGCCGTACCCGTTGCCCTTCACGACGGGGACGACCCCTGCGTGCGAGGCGACGTAGGACCGGACGTGCTCGCGCCAGCGGGCGGCGTCCACGTGCAGGGTCAGCGGCACGACGGCGTCACCCGCGGCGCTTCATGTAGACGTCGAAGGCGGCGTGGAGCAGCCGCGAGATCGGCAGGTCCCACTCGCCGGCGTACTCGACCGCTTCGCCGCCCGTGCCGAGCTTGAACCGGATCAGCCCGAAGTGCGGGTCGTCCTCGGAGAGGGTCTCGGTGATGCCGCGGAGGTCGTAGACCGAGCACTTCTCGGCCAGCGCGTCGCGGATCATCCGCCATTGGACGGCGTTGGACCCCCGTACCTCTCGCTTGGCCGTCGACGAGGCGCCGTACGAGTACCAGGCGTGGTCGCCGACCCGCACCATCGTGGTCGCGGCCACGAGGTCACCCTCGTGCCGGGCGAGGTAGAGGCGGAGCCGTTCGGGCGCCTCGCCGGTCATCGCCTGCCACATCCCGTCGAAGTACGCGAGCGGGCGGGGCGTGAAGCCGTCACGCCGGGCCGTCTCGGCGTAGAGGGCGTGGAAGGCGGGCAGGTCGTCGGCCGTGCCGTGGGTGACCTCCACGCCGGACTTCGCCGCCTTCTTGACGTTGCGGCGCCACAGCTGGTTGAAGCCCTTGAGGACGTCGTCCTCCGTACGGTCGGCGAGCGGAACCTGGAACACGTACCGGGGCTGCCCCGCCGAGAAGCCACCCTCCTCGGCCGGGGGCCGCCACCCGAGAGCGGCGAGCTGGGCGGCCAGGGCGGCGCCCGCGGCGGTCGTGTGGTCGGCGGGGACGTCCCACAGTCGGGTGGAGCTGTCGTCGGCGATGGCTGCCTTGACCGTGTTCGCGCTCCAGCGGCGGCTGACGACCGGCGGGCCCATCCGGATGCCGAAGGCGCCGTGCTCCTCGAGGTGCGCTGCCATCGGCTCCAGCCAGCCGGCGAGCGAACCCGTCTCGACCGCGCCGGTCCAGTCGAGGTCCGGGCCCTCGGGCAGGTAGGCGAGGTAGCGCCGGAGTCGGGGGACCTGCCGGTAGAGCACCAGCCCGGCACCCACGACGGTCCCGGAGCCGTCGACCCAGCCGAGGGACTCAGACCGCCACTCGCGCTTCACCCTTCCCCACGCGGGCGTCTGGAGGAAGCTCACCGAGGGCCGGCCGGCCACGTAGGCCAGGTGCTCCTCCCGGGACAGGGTCCGTACGTGCAGTGTCACGGGGCCCGAGGCTACCGGCGGGCCGGCGCTTCGGGCCCCGGGCCCGGTGGGCGTCAGGCCTGCCGGACGGCCTGGGCCTCGATCTCGATCCGCACCTTCCTGGAGACCAGGACGCCGCCGCTCTCGAGGGCGACGTTCCAGGTGATCCCGAAGTCCTCTCGGTCGATCTCGGTGCTCGCGGTGACGGCGAGCCGCTCGCCGCCCCACGGGTCGCGGGCCACGCCGTCGACGGTGACGTCCAGCTCGACCTCGCGGGTCACGTCCTTGACGGTGAGGTCGCCCACGACGGTGAAGCGATCAGCCTTGACGTGGGACACGCCGCGGGACGCGAACCGCATGGTCGGGAACCGCTCGACGGCGAGGAAGTCGTCGCTCGTGACGTGACCGTCACGGTCGGCCGAGCCGGTCGTCAGGCTGCCGGTGGAGATGCTCGCCTGCGCCGAGGAGGTCAGCGGGTCCTCCGCGACGGTGATGCTGCCCTCGAACTCCTCGAACCGGCCGCGGACCTTGGTCACCATGAGGTGTCGGGCGACGAAGCCCACGATCGTGTGGTTGGGGTCGAGGACGTAGGTGCCGGGGGCGGGGACGTCGGTGCCCTGCCATTCGCGGGCGCCCAGCATGTCGGTCATCTGATGCCTCCTGAGGGTGGTTCCGGGTAGTTGCCTGCTTCAGCAACTACCCTAGGCAAGATATTCCGCAGAACAACAGTTGAGCGCTCATCAAAAGTACGAGACCCTCGTCACAGGCCGAGGGTCCCGGGCTCGTCGGTTCGACAAGATATTTCTGGCGTCAACTAACTGATAGCCTGGTTCTCGTGCCCAGCCCCTTGTTCGACGACCCTCGGCTCACGGCCATGGGCCTGCTGTCCGAGGTCACCTCGGGGCTCGGCGCCCTGCTGTCGCCGCAGCTGGGTGCTCACGGCTTGTCGACGGTCGAGTTCGAGGTGTTGCTGCGGCTCGGCCGCTCCCCCGAGAGCAGGCTGCGGATGAGCGACCTGGCTGCCCAGACCTCGCTGTCCACGAGTGGTGTGACCCGGGTCGTCGACCGGCTCGAGCGCGACGGCCTGGTCCGCCGGGAGGCCTGCCCGGAGGACCGCCGCGGCTACTTCGCCGTTCTCACCGACGACGGGGCGACCCGGCTCGCCGACGTCCTGCCAGGCCACCTGGCCCTGCTCGACCAGTGGTTCACGGGGCGGCTGGACGCGACCTCGCTGACGGCGCTCGCCGACGCCCTGCGCGTGGTCCGCGACGCGGTCCGCCCGGACGCTGTCGCCGGTGCCGCCGGGGCCGGTCGCGCCGCCGTGCCGACGCATGCCGCCGCGTCGGGCTGATCCGGGTCCACCGGGGTCGAACGGGTCGCCACCCGGCCCCACGACGTGATCACCCTGTGACTCAGCCGACCGTCCGCAGCCGGGCGATGTCGGCGGCCTGTCCCTCGGCCCCGCCCGGTGTCTCCACCACCACGGGTGCCCCAGCGGCTCGCACGACGGCGGTGATGACCTCCACCCCGATCGCCCCCTCTCCGACGTTGGCGTGCCGGTCCGCCCCGGAGTCGAAGGTGTCGCGGCTGTCGTTGGCGTGCACGAGGTCGATGCGGCCGGTGACGGCGAGCACCCGCTCGACGGCGTCGCCGAGCTCGATCCCCCCGGCCCAGGCGTGGCAGGTGTCCAGGCAGAAGCCCACGCCCGACCCGCCGACCGCGTCCCAGAGCCGGTCGAGGCGTTCCAGTCGGCGAGCCATCGCCTGGTCGCCTCCGGCGGTGTTCTCGATCAGCACGGGGAGGCGCATCTCCAGCCTCTCGACGCACTTGCGCCAGTTGTCGACCCCCACCTCGGGGTCGTCGGCCCGCAGGACGTGGCCCCCGTGGACGATCAACGCCGCCGCGCCGATCTCCGCGGCGGCGTCAACGTGCTGCTGCAGCAGCTTGCGGCTGGGGATGCGGATGCGGTTGTTGCTGGTGGCGACGTTGAGCACGTACGGCGCGTGGACGTAGAGGTCCACGCCCGCGCGCCCGGCGGCCTCGCGCAGGGCCTGCGCCCCGCCCTCGTACGCGACGACGGGAGCCTTCCAACCTTGCGGGTCGCCGAGGAAGAACTGGGCGTGGTCGGCGCCGCGGACCCGCGCCTCGGCCACCGGATCGGTCTGGTCGACGTGGGCACCGATGCGGAGCGCGCTCATGGCGGACGACCCTACGAGCAGGCTCCGACAGGACCGCCGCGGGAGGGCCGCCCCTGGCCGGGCTACCAGAGGCCGCCGTTGGCGATGCCCATGAGGAATCCGATGAAGGCAAGCACCCAGCCCGGGACGATCACCCAGCGCTGCGCCGTGGTCGACGACTCCATCTGCGCCATCGCGCCCAGGGCCAGGCCAACCAGTCCGGTCCAGCCGCCGACGACGTGCCACTCCGGGACGAATGCGCAGGCGAGGGCGACCAGCCCGAAGCCCAGCGTGAGCAGGGCCAGGACGTTCTGCCGGGGTGGCGTCGAGGTGTCCGTGCCCATGATCCGGTCGAGCGGGCTGCCCGAGCGTCGCGCCGCCATCTGGTCCCACCTCCACGTCCGTCGCGGCCGGTCCGCCGGTCCTCCCGGGCCGCGGCACGTCCCTTCCGCACGATGTCGCTCGCAGCCTGCCGGGTGCGGTGGATCACGCGCAAGGCACCACGGCGCCGCGCTGCTATCCTTGGCCTCCGGCCCGGGCCCGTACGGCGGTTCCGTACGACGACCCGGGTCGAGTGACGCACTAGCCCTCCTGCCACGGAGAGACCGCGGCCGCGAAGACCAGAGGAGGTGGTTCGGCATGCGTCGTTACGAGGTCATGGTGATCCTCGACCCCGAGCTCGAGGAGCGCACCGTCGCCCCGAGCCTCGAGACGTACCTCAACGTGATCCGCCAG
>DATHUJ010000064.1:0-25643 GCA_035462375.1 Jiangellales bacterium | reverse complement strand
GTGATGATCACGTCGGCGCCGCGTCCCTCCGTCAGCTCCATGACCCGGCTGACGGTGTCGACCTCGGCGCCGTTGATCACCTCGTCGGGCTGCACCGCGTCGGCCGACATCTTCAGCCGGTCGGCGTTCACGTCCACGAGGTAGACGGGACCCGACCCGTACGCCCCGCGGGCGAGCCGGATGTGCATGCAGCCGATCGGCCCGGCGCCGAAGACGACGACGGTGTCGCCCTCCTCGATGTCGAGCAGCTCCTGGGCGTTGATCGCGCAGGCGAGCGGCTCAGCCACCGATGCCTCGTCGAAGCCGATGCCGTCGGGGATCCGGTTCAGACCGTCGACCTTGAGCACCTCGCGGGGCACGATGAGGTACTCCGCGAAGCCACCGTCGTACTGGTAGCCGACGGAGGTCTGGTTCTGGCAGACGGCCATCCAGCCCTTGCGGCACTCGTAGCAGTCCCCGCATGGCACCGCGGCGATCACCTGAGCGCGGTCCCCTGCGGACCAGCCCGACACGTTCGCGCCGACGTCGACCACCTCTCCGGCGATCTCGTGGCCGATGATCCTCGGCGGACTGAGGTTCTGGTGCCCGTTGTTGAAGATCTTCACGTCCGTGCCACAGGTGGAGCAGTTCCGTACCCGCAGCTTGACCTCGTCGGGTCCGCACTCGGGTTCAGGGGCGTCCTCGAGCCGGACGTCCTTCGGTGCGTAGAAACGTAGGACCTTCATCGATCGTCCTCCAGCTCGTCGGGATCCGGACGCGCACGAGAGACCGCGCCCTACTCGTCGATGACCGCGTTGAGGATCTCGTAGATCTCTTCGGCCGACTGCGCGGCGATCAGCCTGTCTACCTCGTCGGTGTCGCTGAACACGATGGCGACCTTGCTCAGGATCTGGAGGTGGGTGTTGTTGTAGCCCGCGATGCCGACGGCGAAGCGCACCTCGTTGCCGTCCCAGTCGATCGGGCTCTCGTACCGCACCACGGACAGGGCGGACTTGTTGATGGTGTCCTTCGCCTCGTTGGTGCCGTGGGGGATGGCCAGGAAGTTCCCCACGTACGTCGTCACCGACTTCTCCCGCTCGAACATCGCGTCCACGTACGCCGGGAGGACCGCACCGGCTTCGACCAGGATCTGCCCGGCCTCTCGGATGGCCTCGTCCTTGTTGCTGGCGGTACCGGGTACCTTGATCTGCGACAGGGTCAGGACATCACTCATGGTGCAAGGCTCCTCTGCCGGGGAAGTCGGCTACGTGCGTCGCGAGCGGCACGGCGGACTCATGTCGTCGCATCGCTGTCCTGCTGGTTCGTGACCCTGAGCTCCTCGACGACGGCGTCGTACTTCGGACTGTTCAGGAAGTTGTCGACGGACACGTGCTGGGCGCCGGGTGCCATCGTCTCGGCGCGAGGGGTCAGGTCCTGGTGCGTGATGACCATGTCGACGTCGTCGGTCAGGTTGGCAATGGCCACGTTGACGACCGTGACGTCGGCGAATCCTGCCTTCTTGATCTTGTTACGGAGCACCGACGCGCCCATGGCGCTCGATCCCATCCCCGCGTCACAGGCGAACACGATGTGGTGGATAGGGGCGCGGCGGGCCTTGGCCTCGTGCGCCTCCTCGGCGGCCTGTCCCTGGGCCTCGAGGTCCTCGTCCACCCCCGTGAGCACGCCCGAGACGGAGCTCTTGCTCCCCTTCATCGCTTCCATCGACGCGGTCGCGGTGGCCAGGTCGCCGGACTCCCCGACGGGTTTCCGCCCCATTCTGAGCAGCATCGAACAGATCAGGAAGGAGGTCACCGCCGACAGGACGACGGCCGCGATGACTCCGACGAAGCTGTCGCCGGGGGTCTGCGCCATCACCGCGATGATGGACCCGGGAGCCGCCGGCGCCCGCAGACCGGCGTCGAAGACCGTCAGCGTGAAGATGCCGACCATCCCGCCCGCGATGGTCCCGAGCAGCAGGATCGGCTTCATCAGCACGTACGGGAAGTAGATCTCGTGGATGCCGCCGAAGAACTGGATGATCGCGGCGGCGGGAGCCGTGCTCTTGGCCAGGCCGGTTCCGAAGATGGAGTAGGCCAGCAGGACTCCCAGGCCCGGCCCCGGATTCGCCTCGAGCAGGAAGAGGATCGACTTCCCGGTCTCCGCTGCCTGGTTGATGCCGAGCGGGGTGAGCACCCCGTGGTTGATGGCATTGTTGAGGAAGAGCACCTTGGCCGGCTCGATGATCAGGCTGGCCAGCGGGAGCAGGCCGTTGGTGATCAGGAAGTCGACGCCGTTGCCCAACCAGGTGGAGACCCTGTCGACCACGGGCCCGAAGACGAAGAATCCGGCAACCGCCAGGGCGGCGGACGCGATCCCGGCCGAGAAGTTGTTGACCAGCATCTCGAAGCCGGGCTTGATCTTGCCGTCCCAGAGCTTGTCGAGCCGCATCATCACCCAGGCCGCCAAGGGGCCCATGATCATCGCCCCGAGGAACATGGGTTGGCCGGTGCTCACGATCGCGCCCATGGTGGCCACCACACCCACCACCCCGCCCCGGATGCCGTACACCATCCGGCCGCCCTGCATGGCGATCAGGAGCGGCAGCATGTACCTGATCATCGGGCCGACGAGACCGGTGTGGGGCTCCCCAGCGCTGTCGACGCCGAACCCGCCGAGGCCGCCGACCGGCGTCCACCCTGTCTCGATGAAGAAGGCGGTGATGAACCCCCAGGCGATGAACGCGGCAATGTTCGGCATGATCATCCCCGAGAGGAAGGTGCCGAACTTCTGGGTGCGGATGCGGGCCTTGCTCGCCGGCTTGGCCGGCGCCTCTGCAGGTGCGGTCACAGCGTGCCCCTTCCTCGCTGGCGAGAGTGAGCCCAGACTGCCCGCCTGTGGCCCAGATCACAATGCTTCGGGCCGGGTCAGAGCTACTGCATCGGACTCCGCCGGCCACCCTCTGTGATCGCGAATCCTGAGGGACAGACCCGCCGAGGGCCTTCCAGATCACGCAGGTGCGGGAGCGAGCGCGAGGAAGGTCCCCGCGCCGGCCAGGAGCGCACAGGCAGTCGCGAGGGTGCCGAGCCGGGACCACGGTTGGCGGGTAACTGCCAGGTCGTGACGGCTCACCGCGGTCGCGGTGCGCACGACCAGGACCGCCGCCACCGCCGTGCTCAGCGCGGCGAGCGTCGCGACGAGCAGACCCTCGGTACTGGGCCGGCGCAGGGCGAGCCCGGCCGCGGACACGGCGAGCAGCGCCGTCACGATGCCGGTCCGGGACCAGGCCAGGGCCGTGCGTTCGGGCTGCAGGCCGGGGTCGCGTGCGCCGTGCGAGACCGTCATCCGACCAGCCGCCCGACGGCGTAACCGGCCAGCAGCACTGCCAGGCCGACGAGCAGCACGCCGAGCCAGAGCAGCGCCCGGGGAGGCGGCAGGTCCTTGCCGAGCCGGAGCGCGCGCTCCGTCCGCCGCCAGCCGAGCACCGCCTCGACTGCCAGCCCGCCCCCGCCGAGGCAGAGCACCGCCGCGACCACGTCGAGCCAGCGGGCCAGGCCGGCCAGCTCGGCGAGCGAGGTCAGGCCGATCCCTGCCGCAACGAGGGCGAGCGCGGTCCGCAGCCAGGCGAGCGTCGTACGCTCGTTGGCCAGCGAGAACCGGGCGTCCGGCTCGGTCCCGACACCGTACACGGCGGCCGGGCGCCGCTGCCGCGGTGCAGGGTCGGGCTCGGTCTCGGACACCCCGCGAGCCTAGGGCCGGGCTGGCGCTCCCGTTCTGCCGCAGGCAGTCCCCCCAGCCCAGTTGATCATGGAAGGATCGCCCTATCGGGTGGCTGCAGAGGGCGATCCCTCCATGATCAACGGAGTGGGGGGCGTGGCGGGGTCAGAGCTCGCGGCGGTCGCCCAGCCGTACGGCGGCGGCGAGCAGGACGACGACCGCGGCACCGGTGACGGCGACAGGAACGCCATAGTCCGACAGCTCGGCGCTCCCGCGGGCGAGCGCCTCCGGGGCCCCGACCAGCGTCGAGGGCAACCGCCCGTCCAGGGCCGGCACCAGGCCCAGCGCCGGCATGAGCAGCAGGAGCCCGAGCCCGAGCCCCGCCGCGGCCGCCACCGACCGGACCACGGCGCCAGCGAGCGCGACAGCTGCCACGGCGAAGGCCAGGTAGACGATCCACAGCGCCCAGCCGGCGACCACAGCACCGACGTCCAGCGGGCCGATGAGCAACCACGTCTCGTACCCGGCGGCGAGCATGCCGAGCGTCCACGCGACCGCGGCGGCCGCGGTGGTGGCGGTGAACCGGGGCATCAGCCGGGCCGCCGCCGACGGCACCCGGGTGCGGTAGAAGGCGGCCTGCCCGGCGTGCGAGTCCGTGGCGAGAGCCAGCGCCGCGACGATGACCAGGACGAGCAGCCCGATCTGCGCCGCGTTGGAGACGTACTGGGCGATCCCGTCGGCCGGTACGGGGTCGGGGACGACGATCTGGACACCGTCGGCGGCCGCTGCCGACTCGAGCAGGTCGGACAGGTACGCCGCGAGGAGCGGCCCGGCGAAGCCGAAGAGCACGAAGACGACGACGAGCGCCAGCAAGCGGTACGAGCGCCAGAGACGCAGCCACTCCAGCCGCCAGAGTGTCATCCCGGACCCCCCGTCAACGCGAGGAACGCCGACTCCAGGTCGGCCTCCTCGGGGCCGAGCGACACGACGCGCGCCCCGGCTGTGGCGGCGACCCGGACCAGCCCCGTCTCGCCCGCCGCGAGGTCCGTCCCGCGGACGTGGACCACCCCGTCGCCGGCCTCGACGTGCTCGACCCAGGGCTCCGCGCGGAGTGCCGTGGCCACCGCGTCGACGGGGCCACGGAGGCGCAAGGTCCACCGCGGCCGTACGTGCCGGGCGAGGAGCTCGGGAAGCGGGCCCTGGTAGCGCAGCGTGCCCCGATGGATGACCCCCACCAGGTCGGCGACCCGCTGGACGTCGGAGAGCACGTGGCTGGACAGGACCACGGTGGCCCGCCGGCCCCACGCCAGGACCAGGTCGAGCACCGCGGCTCGACCCGCGGGATCGAGGGCGCTGCTCGGCTCGTCGAGGACCAGGAGCTCCGGGTCTCCGGCGAAGGCCGCCGCGAGGGCCAGCCGCTGCGACATCCCCCGGGAGAAGCCGCCGACCCGGCGACGCCCGTCCTCGCCGAGCCCGACCTCGTCCAGGGCCGCGGCCACCGCGGACGGGGAGTCGTCAGCGCCGACGAGGTGAGCGGCCAGGGCGACCACCTCGGCAGCGGTCAGCCACGGTTCGAACTCGGGTACGTCGGTGACCACGGCGACCCGTCGGCGGTCCACGGCGAGCTCCACGGTGCCCTCGTCCGGCCGGCGCAGGCCAGTGACCAGCGAGAGCAGGGTCGTCTTGCCGGCGCCGTTGGGACCGACCAGGCCGTACACGACGCCCCGGGGGACCTCGAGGTCGACGCCCAGGACACCCGTGGGGTCCCCTGCGGCGGCTTCGTAGCGCCGGACCAGTCCGGACGTCCGGAGGACCGTCGTCACGAGCGCTCGCGCCCCACCAGGAGGTAGACGATGCCCCCTAGCGGGACGGACACGACGGTGAGCAGCGCCCAGGCCCACTTGGGCAGGGTGCGGGTGCTGGGGGCGCGGACGATGTCAACGAGACAGAAGGCGACGAAGCCCACCGCCAGGAGGAGCAGGGGCAGCAGCGCCAGGGAGACGTTCACGTCCACGGCCCGGACACTATGCCTGGCACGATGCCCTGCGTGGACCGGGTGCGGAGGGTGGCGGACTGGTGGTTCCGGGACCGGTCGACCGGGCGCTGGGTCGCCGGCCAGGGGCCCAACCCCGCCCTCGTGGTGGCGGTGGGTGCGCTTCTCGCCCGGACGTTCGGCGCATTCCCGGCGTCGACCGACGAGGCACTGCGCTGGTTCGGTACGGGGGCATGGGTGGTCTGGGGACTCGACGAGGTCCTCCGGGGGGCCAGCCCGTTCAGGAGGCTGCTCGGGGCTCTGGTGCTGGGCTGGCAGGTCGCCGGTCTGCGCTGACGCGGTGGGCGGACGACGTCGCCGGGCACTCACCCGTCACCGCAAGGGCGACGCGGCCGTTACAGCCCCAGGACGGCCCGGGCGATGAGGAAGTAGATGATCAGCCCGCCGGCGTCGACGAAGGTCGTGATGAACGGTGCACTGACCACCGCCGGGTCCACGCCCAGCCGCCGGGCCACCATGGGCACCACGGCGCCGGCGGTGGTGGCGAGCACGCACACGCACACGAGTGCCAGTGCCAGCACCACGGCGATGTCCCAGGCGGCGAATACCGTGGCCGGCACGATCCCGACGAGGGCCAGGGAGACGCCCAGGACGAGGCCGGTGAACAGCTCCCGCCCGGCGACCCGGGGCAGGTCACGCAACCGGACGTCGCCCACGGCCATGGCACGCACCACGGTCGTGGCAGCCTGGGCCCCCGCGTTGCCGCCCGTCCCGATGAGCAGCGGGACGAAGAGGGCCAGGGCGACGACGGCCTCGAGGGTGTCCTCGAAGTAGTCGAGCACGTTGACGGTGAGCGTCGCGGCCACGATCAGCACGAGCAGCCACGCCACCCGGGCCCGGACCAGGCCGAGGACGCTGACGCTGAGGTACGGCCGCCGCAGCGGCTCCGTCGCGCCCGACCGCGCGATGTCCTCGTCCTCCTCGCGCTGCAGCACCCGCATCGCGTCGTCCACGGTGAAGAGGCCGAGCAGGCGCTGCTCGCCGTCGACCACAGGGACCGCTACGAGGCCGTTGTCGCGGACGACCAGTGCGGCCTGCTCCTGGTCCTCCAGGGCCGGGACGACGACCGGCTCCGACATCACCTCGGTCAATGGCAGGTCCGGGTCGGAGACGAGCAGCCGCCGGAGGGAGACCACGCCGACGACCTGTCGGCCGGCTCCCACCACGGGCAGTGCGTAGATCGTCTCGACCTCCGAGCCGGCCGCCCGGGCGCGGTCGAGCGCCTGGCCCACGGTCGCGCTCTCGGGCACGGCCACCAGCTCGGGCGTCATCCGGCGGCCGACCGAGTCCGGCGGGTAGCCCAGCAGCTGCGTGGTCATGGCCCGCTCGCGCGGGCTCAGCCCCGAGAGGAGCCGACTGGCGACCTTGGCCGGGACCTCTTCGAGCAGTCCCGCCCGGTCGTCCGGGTCCATCCGCTCGAGCAGCTCGCGGGTGGTGGCCTCCCGCAGGCCCTCGAGGAGCTCGCGCTGAAGGGCCGGGTCCAGGTCCTCGAAGACGGCCAGCGCGGCGTCCTTGCCCAGCAGGCGGAAGGCGAAGGCCCGTGGCTCCTTGTCGAGCCGGCCCAGCTCGTCCACGACGGCCGCGACGTCGAGCTGTTCCAGCGCCTCGCGCAGTGGGCGGGCCTCCCCGTGGCGGGCGAGGTGGCCGACGTCCGGCTCGGGCGCTTCCATGCGCCCAACCCTTCCCGCTCCGACGCCGGGCCGCACGCCCCCTCCGGCCAGCGGGCTCTACCTGGCGCGATGTCTCCAGCCGGGCGACGGTGGGCGTGACCGGTCACTCCGACCGGGCCGCCCGGTCGTACCTGCAGGCCCTCCGGCCCTGTCCTCGCCGAACCGTGGGGAGTGGGCTGGGGCCACCGAGTGAGGAGGAGGTGCGTGATGGGCTGGGCCAGCGAGACCCTCGACCCCCTGCGGGCGCCGACCCGGAGCCTCCGCAGGGAGATCCCGGACCAGTGGGGAGCGTTCGCGCAGACCCACCGGGCGACCTTCACCACCGGAGACCTGCCACTCGTCGTCAAGGAGCTGATGGCCGTGGTGATCGCTGTCGCCCAACAGTGCGACGGGTGCATCGCGGCCCACATGCGCGCCGCTGTCGAAGCCGGCGCGACCCGCGGGCAGGTGGCCGAGGCACTCACGGTCGCGCTCTTCATGACCGGGGGACCTGGCTCGATCTACGCGCCCCGGGCTTGGGCCGCCTACGAGGAGTGCGCACCTGCCGAGGCGGAGGCCTCGACCGGCTGAGACGGACGGCGTCTCGTGATCGCCGGGCGCGGTCCAGATCACCAGGCGCTGCTACCTGCTGAGGCACGCGACGTCGGGGCGCTTGCCCCGTCAGGCGGCCCAGTCGGCCAGCGTGCGCCGGCCCGGCTCCCGCAGGTCGGCGAGGGCGTGCTTCTCGAGCTGGCGCACCCGCTCCCGGGTGAGGCCCAGCGCTTCGCCGACCTGGGCGAGGGTGCGCGGCTCGTGACCGTCCAGGCCGAAACGCATCGTCATGATGCGGGCCTCGCGCTCGGGGAGTAGTCCCAGCAGTCCGCGGACGGCTGCCCGGAAGCTGTCGGCCTCGATGTCGGCGGACACCTCGGTCTCGTCCGGTCGCTCCAGCAGGTCGCCGACCGTGGCGCCGTCGGATTCGTCGCCCACCGGCGCGTCCAGGCTCACCGGCCGGCGGTCCCAGTCGCGCAGCTCGCCGACCCGCTCTGCGGTCACGCCCAGCTCCGAGGCGACCTCCGCGGCGGTGGCGTCACGGCCCAGCTGGACGCCGAGCCGACGCTCCATGCGCCGCATCGCCGACACCGACTCCGCGACGTGCGCGGGCAGCCGGACCGAGCGGGTCTGCTCGGGGAGCGAGCGCTGGATGGCCTGGCGGATCCACCACGTCGCGTAAGTCGAGAACTTGAACCCCTTGACGTAGTCGAACTTCTCCACCGCACGGATGAGGCCGAGGTTGCCCTCCTGCACGACGTCCAGCAGCGGCAGGTCACGCGAGAACTTCCGTGCGACGGAGACGACCAGCCGGAGGTTCGCCTGGACCATCTGGTCCTTGGCGTCACGGCCCATCTCGGCCAGCAGCTCGAGCTCGGAGCGGTCCCGGTCGCCGAGCGAAGTCTCCTCCTCGTCGGCTCGCCGCAGCAGCTCCTCGGCGTAGAGGCCCGCCTCGACCCGCTGGGAGAGCTCCACCTCGTCCTCGGCGGTGAGCAGGCCGACCTGCCCGATCGCGTCGAGGTACTGACGGACGGGGTCGTCGACGTGCTGGTCGGCGCGCGCGTTCCGCTGCGCGCTGCGGTCGGTGGTGGGCATGTCGGTCACCCCCTGGGCGGGCCGGCGGGACAGGTGGCTGCTTGCGCCCGGAGGGGCACGATGTGGTCAACGTCCGGGTCGGGAGAGAGATTCCCGGCCAGTCCCGCGCCACGCCTTGCGAGTCGTGCCCGAGACTGTGCGTCGTGCCGACTCCCGAGTCCCTGCCCGTCCCCGGGCCGGAGCCCGCCTCCGGGCCGGAGCCCGCATCCCGGCCGGAGCACGTCAACGGGCCCGAGCCGGTCCGTACGACGGAGGCAGACTGGTCTCTGCCCCGCGGTGTGATCGTCCTGCTGGGAGTCGCCGGCGCGGTGGTGGCCGTGGCAGGCCTGCGCGCGCTCTCCCACCTGATCGGTCCGATCTTCCTGGCCCTCATGCTCACGGTCGCCGTCAGCCCGCTGCAGAGCTACGTCGTCCGGAAGGGCGGCCCGCGCTGGCTCGGCGTGGTGGCCGCGCTGCTCACCGTCTACCTGATCCTGGTCGGGCTGGTCGTGTCGCTGGCCGTTTCGGTGGCCCGGCTGGCGACGATCCTGCCGACGTACGGCGCAGAGTTCGACGCCCTGGTGTCGGGCGTGGAGGAGACCCTCGCTGGCTTCGACATCGGCCGGGAGGAGGTCGACGCGGCCCTCGCCCAGATCGAGTACGGCAACCTGGTGGGCGCGCTCGAGTCGGTGCTGGCCGGGCTGCTCGGGGTCTTCTCCAACGTCTTCCTCGTCCTGGCCGTGCTGCTGTTCATGGGGCTCGACGGTGCCCGGTTCCCCGAGCGGCTCAAGGCGGCCGGCGCGATCCGACCGGACATCGTCGCGGCGCTCTCGTCCTTCAGTCGGGGAACCCGCCGCTACCTGGTGGTCTCGACGGTCTTCGGCCTCATCGTCGCGGTCTTCGACGGCATCGCGCTGTGGTGGCTGGGCATCCCGTTGCCCCTGCTCTGGGCCCTGCTGTCCTTCATCACCAACTACATCCCCAACGTCGGGTTCATCATCGGCGTGATCCCACCGGCCCTGCTCGGGCTGCTGCAGGGCGGCTGGCAGCTCGCCCTGTGGGTCGTAGTCGTCTACAGCGCCATCAACTTCGTCATCCAGTCGATCATCCAACCCAAGTTCGTCGGCGACTCGGTCGGCCTGTCGACGACGCTCACCTTCGTCTCGCTGCTCTTCTGGGCCTGGGTCATCGGGGCCCTCGGCGCACTGCTGGCCATCCCCCTCACCCTGCTCACCAAGGCGCTGCTCATCGACATCGACCCCAGCACGCGGTGGGTCAACCTCCTGCTGGGCGCCGGCCCGGTCGATACGGGGCCGGGCCCTCCCGCCATGGCCGGCCCCGAGGGGTCGGAGCCGACGCCCGAGCTGCTCCCGGACCCCGAGGAGGCGACGGGCTCACGACCCCCAGTCGGGCCGTAGCGGCATCCCCGACACGCCCGACCGCGAGGTCCGCACGGCCAGCACCTGGTGCAGCTCGATGCCACGCCGGTCGAAGCCGACCCGGGAGCCGGCCATGTACAGCCGCCAGACCCGGCTCGTGGCGAGGCCGGCCTCGGCCACCGCGTCCTGCCAGTTCCGCTCGAGGTTGGCGCCCCAGTCGCGCAGCGTCATCGCGTAGTGCTCTCGGAGGTTCTCCTCGTGCCGGACCTCGAGGCCGTTGTCCTGCAGCGCCGAGACGATCCGGCCCACGCCGAGCAGCTCACCGTCGGGGAAGACGTAACGGGTGATGAAGGCACCGGCTCGGGCCCGGGCCCGGGTGGTCGGCCGGGTGATGCAGTGGTTGAGCAGCCGTCCGCCGGGTCGCAGCCGGTCGCGCAGCTGGGACACGTAGCGAGGGAGCTGGTGCAGCCCCACGTGCTCGGTGAGGCCGATGGACGACACCGCGTCGAAGCCCGTCTCACGCACGTCGCGGTAGTCGCCGTGGCGGATCTCGACCAGCCGGTCCAACCCGGCGCCGGCCACGGCGCGGCGGGCCCAGTCCACCTGGGCCCGCGAGAGCGTGACCCCCAGCACCCGTACGCCGTGCTCGCGAGCCGCGTGCATCGCCATCCCGCCCCAACCGCAGCCGACGTCGAGCAGGGACATCCCCGCGCGGAGGCCCAGCTTTCGCGCGACCAGCTCGAACTTCGCCGCCTGGGCCTCCTCGAGCGTCGCGTCGGCCCCGGGGTACACGGCGCACGTGTAGGCCATGCTCGGACCCAGCACCATCTCGTAGAAGCGGTTCGAGACGTCGTAGTGGTGGCTGATGGCCTGCGCATCGCGGGACCGGGAGTGCCGCAACCCGCTGATCCGCCGCTCCTGCGCTGGCAGCGGCGGCCGGCGCAGGATGCCGATGCCCATCCCGCGCACGATCTCCCCGACGTCACGCAGGCGGATCCGGTCGACCTGGTCCATCATCGCGGAGAGGACGCCGTGCAGGTCGCCCCGGACCTCCAGGGCCCCGGTCACGTACGCCCGCGCCATCCCCAGCGAGCCGGGTGCCGTCGCGACGTAGGACAGGGCGTCCGGGCTGCGCACCTCCACGACGGGGGCGTTCTCGGGA
This sequence comes from Jiangellales bacterium, assembly GCA_035462375.1. Classification (GTDB taxonomy): domain Bacteria; phylum Actinomycetota; class Actinomycetes; order Jiangellales; family Jiangellaceae; genus DASTQL01. Next base: position 14,081 of record DATHUJ010000064.1, on the reverse strand, counting down.
CCGGTCGCGGTCCCGTCGTAGGCCTCGAAGCGCACGGGAGGGGCGCCCGAGAAGATCCGCTCGACCGCCTCGGCCACGGACATGCCGTGCCGGACGGTCGGTTCCTGCTGCAGCGTCGTCGCCACCGATCATCGCCTCCTCAGGCCCGTCTCACGCACTTGTCGTACAGGTCCAGCAGCCGCCCCTGCGGGTCGTAGCTCGCCTTGAGGCGGGCGTAGGACTCACCCCCGTACAACGTTCGGAACTCCTCCTCGTCGTAGAAGGCGGTGGAGTAGAGGGACTTGCGCCCGTGCAGCCGTGCCACCTCGCGCTCGACCCGGCGGTTGTGGAAGCCGTCGCCCTGCCCGGGTGGCAGCGCCACCGTCCCCCAGAAGCCGAGGTTCACGTAGAGCTGCTCGGGGTCGAAGGCGTACAGCGGCCAGGTGAGCGACGGGTCGTGCTGGCGCAGCGGGCAGGCCCAGACCGGGCGCATGCCCACCTCCGCGTCGAACCAGCGCAGGAACTCCGCGGCTCGCTCCACGGGCACCTCGATGTCCTGCACCACCCTCTCGCGCGCCGGCCGCCTCCGCAGCCGGTCGACCCGACCCGAGAAGCCCGTCCGCTCGTCCAGTCGCACCAGCCGCCAGTACGTGTCGGACCGCAGCAGCCGCCGGGGCCACAGCCGGCGGGCCAGCGGGTGCTGGGCACCGAAGGCCCGCGAGCACCAGAACCAGTCGGTGTCCCAGCGCCACAGGTAGTCCAGGGTGGTCAGCACGTCGGTGCGCCGCTCGCGGATCGAGCGGTAGTAGACGTCCTGGCCGGTGTAGTCCGAGGGCGCGTGCGCCGGCTGCGCCGCCCACGTCCCCAGGGTCAGGTAGGCCTCCCGGGGAGAGAAGACGGTGCCGTCCACGAAGTCGACACCGACGCCGCCGTACGAGTGGCGGTCGCACGCCTCCGCCATCGCCCCCGCGAACGCCTCCAGATCCGTGAAGGGAATGTGTCGGAGTGCGACGTACGGCCGGACGGGGCGTAGCTCGATGCGCAGCCGCAAGGCGTAGCCCAGCGTCCCGTACGAGTTGGGGAACCCGAGGAACAGGGCGCGGTGCTCGCCGACGGGACCGGCCGTGACGAGACGGGCGTCCCCGGTGAGGACGTCCATGTCCAGGACGGTCTCGTGCGGCAGGCCCTCGCGGAAGCTCGAGGACTCGATGCCCAGCCCGGTCACGGCGCCGCCGAGGGTGATGGTGCGCAGCTGCGGGACCACGGCCGGCATCAGCCCGTACGGGAGGGTGGCGGCCACCAGGTCCTCGTACGTCGTCATGCCAAGGACGTCGGCGGTGCGGGCCTCCCGGTCGACGGCCAGCACGCCGGACAGGCCGCTGACGTCGAGGATGGCACCGGCCGCCGGACCGCGGGGGCGGAAGAGGTTGGACGTGCGCTTGCCCAGCCGCACGGCGGTGCCGGGAGGCACGGCGGCCAGCTGGGCCCGCAGGCGCCCGGCGGTGCGGGCGTACGCCGCGTACGCCGTGGGCCCGGGGTCGACGGCCACCATGCCCAGACGATAAGGATCTCTGCGGCGGCGTTCCAAGGGGGTCCCCCGACGGGGGCGCCGAGACGGGTAGGAGCCCGACAGAAGGGGGAAACCCCCCGAGGTGGTCCGACCCGGTGCGCGGACAGGTCGAGGTCGGTACGTCACACCGACCCCTTCCGCAGCTGTCGTCAGCGACGGGGGACGACGGGGTGGGGTGTGCGCCGGTGCCGCCCACCGCTGCTGTTGGCGTGCGTGCCGTTGGCCGACGGCTCGCTGACGGTTCGCGCGGGACGCAGCACCTCGTCGGCCAGTCCCTGCAGCGAGGTGAGGGTGTCGTCGGCCGAGTCGATCCACTGCACGGTCGTCCCGTCGCCGTGGCCGTGCACGGTGAGCAAGTCGTCGAGCGAGGCCCACGAGATGGTCGAGGGGTGCCGGGAGCGCCAGCGGAGCACCACGTGGCCGTCGCCGAACTGGACGCCGTAGGCAACCACGCCGATCCCGGACACGCCCGTGTAGTCGACGTGGCGGACCAGCGCGAATCGGCGGGGCAACAAACCCCGATCACCTCACCACGGCGTAGTGACTGTGTAGCTGACCCCCGTCGACCCGGCCACGTCGCCCGGCCGCCGCCCATCTTGACCGAGTGGGACACCCGATGTCACTACCCGCCTGCCGGCCGTGTCGCCGTGTCGCGGACTACCGTCGGCCGGGTGAGCACCGATCGTCGCAGCGTCGTCAGCGTCTCCGGCCGCCTCCCGCTCGAGGGTGCGACCCGGCCGTACGCCTCCCGCAACCCGGCCCGACTCGACGAGATCGTGGCAGAGGTGTCCCTGGCCGGGCCTGGGACGTTCGTGGCGGCGGCACGTGCCGCCCGGGAGGCGCAGCGGGCGTGGGCGGACGTCCCGGCCCCCGTGCGCGGGTCGGTCGTCGGCAACCTCGGCCGCCTGGTCGCGGCCAACGTCGAGGCGCTGGCTGTGCTCGTGACGCGCGAGATCGGCAAGCCGTCGGCCGAGGCACGGGGAGAGGTCCAGGAGATCGTCGACACGTGCGACTTCTTCCTGGGAGAGGGTCGGCGGCTCTACGGCCAGACCGTTCCGAGCGAGATGCCGGACAAGCAGCTGTTCACCTTCCGGGCGCCCGTGGGCGTCGCGGCCGTCGTCACCGCCGGCAACTTCCCGGTGGCCGTCCCGTCCTGGTACCTCGTCCCTGCGCTGCTCTGCGGCAACGCCGTCGTCTGGAAGCCCGCCGAGTACGCCGCCGCGAGCGCCCAAGCCCTGTACGAGCTCGCCGTTCACGCCGGGGTGCCCGAGGGGGTGCTCTCCCTCGTGGTCGCCGACGGCCCCTCCACGTACGCGGGACTGGAGCAGGCCCTGGACGCGGGGCTGGTCGACAAGATCGGCTTCACCGGCTCCAGCGAGGTCGGTGCGCGGATCGGCGAGCTCGCCGGGCGCCACCTGCAGTCACCGTGCCTGGAGCTCGGCGGCAAGAACCCGATGGTCGTGGCGCCGGACGCGGACCTCGACCTCGCCGTCGAGGGCGCGCTCTTCTCCGGCTTCGGCACCGCCGGCCAGCGCTGCACGTCGCTGGGCACGGTCATCGTGCACGAGGACGTCCACCGAGCGTTCGTCGACCGCTTCGCCGACGCGGTCGCCACGGCAACGGTCGGCGACCCGACGCGGGACGTCCTGTACGGGCCGCTGCTGGACGAGAAGTTCGCGACGTCGTACGAGAAGCACCTGGGGACGGTGGCGGCGCACCACCGAGTCCTCGGCTCGACGGGGACGGGGCGGATCGGCCCTGGCAACCCGCGGGAGGGCTTCGTGGGCGACCCCGAGGCCGGGCTCTTCTACCACCCCGTGGTCCTCGACGGCGTGCGGCCGGACGACGAGGTCTTCCGTACGGAGACGTTCGGCCCCCTCGTCGGGGTGACGACCTACCGTGACCTCGACGAGGCGATCGAGCTGGGCAACGCCCCGGGCTACGGCCTGTCCTCGTCGATCTACACCACCGACCCGAGCACCGCGTTCCGCTTCCGCCGGGGCATCTCCGCCGGCATGGTCAGTGTCAACAACTCGACCTCCGGCGCGGAGGCGCACCTGCCCTTCGGCGGCAACGGCCGGTCGGGCAACGGTTCCCGTCAGTCGGGGATCTGGGTGCTCGACCAGTTCACCCGCTGGCAGGCGATGAACTGGGACTACTCCGGCCGCCTCCAGAAGGCCCAGATGGACGTCGCCACTGTCCAGGCGGACCTCGAGTACCGGCTGCGCTGACCGCGCGCCCGCCCCTCGGCCGTGATCATGGAAGGATCGCCCCCTCGCGGGCCCCAGAAGGGCGATGCTTCCATGATCACCGCGAGGGAGGGCGCGAGGGAGGGCGCGGGGGCGGGGGCACGGGCGGGGGCAGGTGGGCCGACCGACGTCCAGCTGCCGGTCGACCCGGTCCAGGCGCACCTCGAGGCGGGTCTCCGGTCGCTGGACGACGGCGCGGCTCCCGTGATCGGGGTGGGCCCGGGGTCGCGCCCGACGGCATCCCGGGCGCACGGTGATCATGCGGCTCCGGAGGTCGTGCTGGGGGCGGGCTCCGCGCTGACCAGCGGTCTGGCCCTGGAGATGTGGGAGGCGGGGCTGCTCAGCCGGCAGCTGGACCACGAGGCGCGGCGGCTCCGGGCGAGCGGGCGCGGCCTCTACACGATCGGGTCGGCCGGACACGAGGGGAACGCAGCCGTGGCCGCCGCGCTGCGACCGAGCGACCCGGCGCTGCTGCACTACCGGTCGGGGGCGTTCTACTGCGTCCGGGCCGGACAGGTCGACGGGGTGGACCCGGTCGAGGACGTGCTGCTCGGGCTGGTCGGTGCGGCCGAGGAGCCGATCGCGGGCGGGCGACACAAGGTCTTCGGCCGGGTGGAGCTCGCGGTGATCCCGACGACTTCCACGATCGCCAGCCACCTACCCCGGGCGGTGGGCCTCGCGGTGGCCCTGGATCGCGCGCGGCGGCTCGGGGTGGCGACCCCCTGGCCGGAGGACGCGGTCGTGGTCGTCAGCGTCGGCGACGCGTCGGTCAACCACTCGACGACTCTCGGCGCGCTGAACTCCGCGGGCTGGTGCGTGCGCCAGGGAGTGCCGGTCCCGCTCCTCGTCGTCTGCGAGGACAACGGGCTGGGCATCAGCGTGCCGTCACCGCCCGGTTGGGTGGGCGACGTGCTGCGGTCCCGGCCGGCGTTGGGCTACATCGAGGCGGACGGGTGCGACCTCGTGGAGGCGTACGACACCGCTCTCGCCGCGGTCGAGCGGGTGCGGTCGGAGCGCCGGCCCGTGGTGCTGCACCTCAGGACCGTACGGCTGATGGGACACGCGGGAGCCGACGTCGAGTCGGCGTACCGCCCTCCCGGGGCGATCGCGGCTGACCTCACCCGGGACCCGCTCCTCGCGACGGCCCGGCTGCTGGCGGCCGCCGGGGTGCTCGACGCTGCCGGCGCCATCGCGCGATGGCGGGCGGCGGGCGAGCGCGTCCGTCGTGCGAGCGAGTCGGCCAGGTCGCGGCCGTCACTGCGGGGCGTGCAGGCAGTGACGACGCCGCTGCGTCCTGGGCCGCCGGAGGACGTGGCCGTACGGGCGGTGGCATCCGCGCCCACGGACGTGCGGGCCCGCGTGCATCGCGGGCGGCCGCCGGAGGACGAGGGCCCCCTGACATGGGCGCAGTCGATGAACCGGGCGTTGCTGGACGCCGCGGCGGCCGACCCGGGCTTGCTGGTCTTCGGCCAGGACGTGGCGCGCAAGGGTGGCGTCTACGGGGTGACGCGCGGGCTCGCCGACCGGCTCGGGCGGGCCCGGGTGTTCGACACGCTGCTGGACGAGCAGGCCGTGCTGGGGTTGGCGCTCGGGTCCGGGCTCGCGGGGCTGATGCCGGTGGCCGAGATCCAGTACCTGGCCTACCTGCACAACGCCGAGGACCAGCTACGAGGTGAAGCCGCGAGCCTGGCGTTCTTCTCGCAGGGCGGGTTCCGCAACCCGATGGTGGTGCGGATGCCGGCGTTCGCCGACCCGCACGGCTTCGGCGGACACTTCCACAACGACGACGCCGTGGGGGTGCTGCGTGACGTGCCCGGTCTCGTGGTGGCGGCCCCGGCGCACCCCTCGGACGTCCCCGCCGTGCTCCGCACCTGCCTCGCGGTCGCCCGGGTCGAGGGGCGGGTGTGCGTGTTGCTCGAACCGACGGCGCTCTACCATGCGCGGGACCTCGAGCCAGGGGACGGTGCGTGGACAGCCCCGTACGCCGCGCCTCCCTCCTGGGCTGCCGGCCACGTCGCTGTCGGGTCGGCGCGCGTCCATGCCCAGGGTGACCAGGGAGCCGACCTGCTGATCGTGACGCTGGGGACGGGCGTGCCGATCGCCCTCCGGGTCGCCCGGCGCCTGGCGGCCGAGGGTGCCGGAGTCCGGGTGCTCGACCTGCGCTGGGTCCTGCCGCTGCCGACGGACGACCTGCTCCGCGAGGCCCGGGTGGCCGGGCAGGTAATCGTCGTGGACCCCACCCGCTCCTCGGGCGGGGTCTCGGAGGGGGTGTTGGCCGCACTCGTGGACGGCGGCTTCACGGGATCGGTTCGGCGGCTGGCCGCCGAGGACTCGTTCCTGCCGATCGGACCAGCCGCGGCCGACCTGCTGCCCTCGGACGAGTCGGTCCTCGCCGCGGCCCGCCAGTTGCTCGGTGCCGGATGAGCAGGCCATCGACCACCTCGACCACCACCCACCCCACGACGTCGGCTGTCCGCTGGCTGCTGGGGTCCGCCGAGCCGGGCATCCGCGTCCAGGCCCGCCGGGACCTGCTCGGCCAGGCCGTCACGGCAGCCGATCGGGCCGAGGTGCTCGACGGCGACCTGGTCAGGCGACTCCTGGCTGGCCAGCAGGCGGACGGCGGCTTCGGCGGCCACCCCTATGCGAAGTGGACCGGCGCCCACTGGCGACTGGTCTCGCTCGTCGAGCTCGCCGTCCCCCCGGGCGAACCCAGGGCCGTCGCCATGGCCGGCCGGGTCCTGGGCTGGCTCATGTCCACGGCTCACCGCGCGGGCATCCGGACCGTCGACGGGCTCACCCGCAGGTGCGCCTCCCAGGAGGGCAACGCCCTCGCGGCCGCCTGCCGTCTCGGGCTGGCCACCGACGATCGGGTCCAGGAGCTCGCCCGCGAGCTCGTCGAGTGGCAGTGGCCCGACGGTGGCTGGAACTGCGACGTCCGGGCGAGCGGTCGCCGGTCGTCCTTCCACGAGACCCTCCCGCCCGCGTGGGGCCTGCACGAGTACGCCACCGCGACCGGTGACCGGGCCGCCCGGGATGCCGCACGCCGAGCGGCCGAGCTGCTTCTCGAGCACCACCTCTTCCGCTCCACGACCACCGGGGACCCGATCCACCCCTCCTGGCTCGTGCTGCACTACCCGCCGTACTGGCACTACGACGTCCTGCAGGCTCTCGTCGTCCTCGACCGGATGGGCCTCGCCCGAGATCCCCGGGCGGCCGACGCCCTCGACCACCTGGAGCGGCGCCGCCTCCGGGACGGGCGGTGGCGACCCGGCGCCTACTGGTGGCGCCGGCCGGGCACATCCGGTGGCACCCGCGAGGTGGTCGACTGGGGGCGGGGCGGACCCAACGAGATGATCACCCTCAACGCCCTGCGCGTGCTCAGGGGCGGCGGCCGCCTGCCCTGAGCCACGGCTCAGGACAGGTCGCAGAGCTCCGCGAGCAGCCCTCCCATCGCGTCGCGTGCCTCCCCGTCGCCCTCGACTGGCAGCCAGAGCGGGTCACCGCCGTCCACCGAGACCCAGGCCGCGAACGTGTAGGTCTTCTTGCTCTCCAGCAGCGCGTGCGGGTCGCAGCGCGGCGAGCCCACCCGGACCGGGACGGACACCACGTCCTCGTCCGCCGACAGCGTGGCGAGCGCCGGTGCTGACCCCTCCAGCACGGTGAGCGCGAAGATCACCGTGGGAGCGGTGTCCACCAGCACGAGATCCGGGCGCTCGTCGGCCCCGCTCCTCCGACGTACCTCGAGTGTGCCGATGACGCCGTTCCCGTCGCGGGTCCACTCCTCCCCGAAGCCGATGTCGGCCAGCTCGGCGAGCCGCTGCTCGCCGCACAACCGGCCGAGCAACCGGTCCAGCACGTCGCCGCCGACCGGGACGACGATCTCCGTACGGGCGGGGTCGTCCAGGACCAGCGCCACGTGCGGCTCGTCGACGGCGGTGGGGCTCCCGGTGCAGTCGGGCTCGCCGTAGGAGACCCGCACGTCCACGGTCCGGCCGGCGGTGAGAGGCGGCCGGTCGGTCCGGTCGACCGGGTCGGGCGAGAACGGCGGGGCCACCAGCTGCACCCGACGTACGGAGACGTCTCCTGCCCCCTCGTTCGTGAGGCCCACCCGGACGACCTGGGCCACCTGGTCCTGCCGCGACTGCACGACGTCGGCGCTCAGCGCGGCGGTCATGGGGACGGACGTGGCGGCGGATGAGCCCGGCTCCGCCGCCCCCGTACCACCGCACGCGGCCGTCACGGCGGAGAGCGCGACCGCTCCCAGCCACGCGACGCCCCTGCTCACGACGCCGAGGATAGGACTCAGCGAAGGCGGCGCAGGAGCTGCGCGTTGAGCGCCACCACGATCGTCGACAGGCTCATGAGGACGGCTCCGAGCGCCGGCGCCGGTACCAGGTCCCACCGGGCGAGGACGCCGGCGGCCAGCGGGATCATCACGACGTTGTAGCCCGCCGCCCAGGCGAGGTTCTGGACCATCTTCCGGTACGAGGCTGCAGAGAGGTCCCGGACGAAGAGCACCTCCCGGGGATCGTCGCCGGCGAGCACGATCCCCGCGGACTCGATGGCCACGTCGGTGCCGGCGCCGACGGCGATACCCACGTCGGCGCGGGCCAGGGCCGGGGCGTCGTTGACCCCGTCGCCGACCATCGCCACTCGCAGCCCGCGCGCCTGCAGCTCGGCCACGTGGCCGTCCTTGTCCTCCGGCAGGACCTCGGCGAAGACCTCGTCCACGCCGAGGTCGTCGGCGACGGCCTCGGCGACCGACCTGGCGTCGCCGGTGACCATCGCCACGCGGACGCCTCGGGCGTGCAGCGCGTCGACGGCCTGTCGCGACTCCGGCCGTACGGCGTCCTCGAGAGCGAGCGACCCGACCACGGCGCCGTCCCGGACGACGTGCAGGACGGTGGCCCCGCGCCGTGCCCAGTCGGCGGTCACCCCGGACAGCGACGGTGGCGCCTCGAGGCCCTCCTCGCGGAGCAGGGTGGGACCCCCGACGGCGACGCGATATCCGTCGACGGTGGCCCGCACGCCCCGGCCGGTGGCCGACCGGATGTCCGATGCGGCCGGCAGGGGACCACCGGCCTCGCGCCCGGCGGCCACGATCGCCCGGGCCAGCGGGTGCTCGCTCTCGGACTCGACGGCCGCCGCCAGGCTCAGCACGGCGTCGGCGTCGCCGTCCGCGGCGACGACACCCGTGACCGTCGGCTCCCCGCGGGTCAGCGTGCCGGTCTTGTCGAAGAGCACGACGTCGACCTGGCGCATCCGCTCCAGGGCCAGCCGGTCCTTGACCAGCACGCCGCGCCGGGCGGCCATCGCCGTGGAGATCGCCACGACCAGCGGGATCGCGAGCCCCAGGGCGTGGGGGCAGGCGATGACCAGGACGGTGACGGTGCGGGTCACGGCCTCGCCGAGCTGTCCCAGCACCGTCCAGACCGCGAAGGTGACCACGCCGGCGGCCGCGGCGACGTAGAAGAGGAGGGCGGCGGCCCGGTCGGCCAGGGCCTGCGCCCGGGAGCGGGAGGTCTGTGCCTGCTCGACCAGTCGCCGGATCCCGGCCAGCGCCGTCGCCTCACCCACGGCCGTGACGCGGACCCGCAGTGCCGAGTCGGTGGCCACGGTGCCGGCGACCACCCGGTCGCCGCGCCCGCGCGGGACCGGTCGTGACTCACCGGTGATCATCGACTCGTCCAGCTCGGCCCGGCCGTCCTCGACGATGCCGTCCGCGGGCACCCGGCCGCCCGACCGCACCAGCACCAGGTCGCCCTCGGCCAGCGCGGAGACCGGGACGACCTCCGGCGTCCGCTCGTCGACGAAGCGCTCCGCGTCGTCGGGCAGCAGGGCGGCCAGCGTGTCGAGGGCGCCGGACGCCTGCCCGAGTGCCCGCATCTCCAGCCAGTGGCCGAGCAGCATCACCACGACGAGGAGGGCCAGCTCCCACCAGAAGTCCAGGTCGAGCCCGCCGATGCCGAGGGACGTGGCCAGGCTGGCGCCGAAGGCCACCGTGATCGCCATCGCGACCAGCGTCATCATCCCAGGCCGCCGGGCCCGAAGCTCCGTGACCGCGCCCGTGAGGAACGGCGCTCCTCCGTACAGGTAGATGACGGAACCGAGCACCGGGGGCACCCAGGAGAGGCCGGGCACGTCGGGGAGCTCGTAGCCGAGCAGCTCGGCGAACATCGGGCTCGCCAGGACCACGGGGACGGCCAGCGCGAGGCTGAGCCAGAACCGGTCGCGGAACTGGGCGGCGTGGTCGCCGCGCCCCCCGCCGTGGTCGCCGTGCCCCCCGCCGTGGTCGCCGTGCTGGGCATGGGGCGCGTGTCCCGCCTGTTCGGCTCGAGTGTCGCGAGCCGTCCCGTGGCCGTGTTCAGCGGCGTGCGTGTCCATGACTGGTCTCCTCACCTCGCCGTGCACAGTACCCCCAGGGGGTATCTATGGCAAGCACTGGAGCACGATCGGTCGCGTGGCCACCGACCTCGCCGCAGCGCTGCCCCGGCCGATCGGACTCGTGTTCGGGGGCGGTGCGGCCTTCGGAGCCGTCCAGGTGGGGATGATGCGGGCGATCGACGAGACCGGGCTCCGGCCCGACCTCGTCGTCGGCACCAGCGTGGGCTCCCTCAACGGGGCGATCGTTGCTGCCGACCCGGCGGAGGCCGCCCGGCGGCTGGAGGGCGCGTGGTCCGGAGTGAAGCGGCGGACGGTCTTCCCGGGCGGCTGGCTGGCTCGGGCCCGCACGTTGCAGGCGTCCCGGGCCTGGCTCTCCGACAGCTCCGGGATCTCCGGGCTGGTGCACGAGCACCTGCACGTCCAGCGCTTCGAGCAGCTGCCGTTGCCGTTCGCGGCGGTGGCCACCGATGCGCTCACCGGCCGACCCGTGGTGCTGGACCACGGAGACCTGGAGCCTGCCGTGCTGGCCAGCTCCGCGATCCCCGCCATCCTGCCGCCGGTCGAGATCGACGGGCGCCGGCTGGTCGACGGCGGGCTCGTCGCCAACGTGCCCGTGCTGCAGGCCTGCGACCTGGGCGCGGCCAGCCTGATCGTGCTCGACTGCGGCGTCCTCGGCTTGCGGACCGATCCTCCCCGGACGCTGGTCGAGACGATGCTGCACACCGCCGCGATCGTCGTCCGGCAGCAGGTGCTCCGTGACGTCCCCGCCGCCGCCGAGCGAGTCCCCGTCGTCTACCTGCCCGGGCCGTTCCCCATGAGCACGTCGCCGCTGGACTTCCGGCACACCACCCGCCTGTCCCACCAGGCGTACGAGATGTCGCGAGGCTTCCTCGAGGGCGTGGCGCCCGACGGGCCGGGCCTGTACGGGGCACCGCCCCTGCTCGACGTCGGCTGAGACCGGCGCCGCTACCGTGGGGCGGTCGAACCACCGGAGGAGGGCCCGTGGAGCAGAGCCACCCGGACCGGCTCGTCGTCGAGACCGTCGCGCAGGTGCGGGACCGGTTCGGCGTCGAGGGGCTGCGTGACCTGGTCGAGCTGGCCACGAGCGAGCTGCGGCGGACCGAGGCGGCCCTGGAGGGGCTGGCCGAGCCGGCCGAGCGGGTGCTGGCGGACCCGGACGCCGGCGAGCCGGACACCCGGACCTGGCGTGCCTTCGTCGAGGAGGGCGAGGACGACGAGCGGGCGTGACGCTACGTCGCCCGCAGCGCGGCGAGGAACTCCTGCGCCCAGCGGTTGACGTCGTGGCCGATGACGCGGGCGCGCAGCGAGCGCATCCGACCCTCGGCCTCCTCGTGCGACATCTCCATCGCCCGGCGCAGGGCGCGCTTGAGGCCGTCGATGTCGTGGGGGTTGACCAGCAGGGCCGCGTGGAGCTCGTCGGCGGCCCCCGCGAACTCCGAGAGCACCAGCGCGCCGCGCAGGTCGGTCCGCGCCGCGACGTACTCCTTGGCCACGAGGTTCATCCCGTCGCGCAACGGCGTCACCACCATGACGTCCGCGGACCGGAGCAGGGCGACCAGCTCGCGCCGGTCGTACGAGGAGTGCAGGTACGCGACCGCGGGCTGGCCGATCCGGCCGAAGTCGCCGTTCAACCGACCGACCTTGAGCTCGATCTCGTCGCGGAGGTTGCGGTAGGCCTCCACCCGCTCACGGCTCGGGGTGGCCACCTGGACGAAGACCGCGTCCTCCGGCGTCACCACCCCGTCGGCGAGCAGCTCGCCGAAGGCCTTGAGTCGGTGGCCGATGCCCTTGGTGTAGTCCAGGCGGTCCACCCCGAGCAGCACGCGGCGAGGCGACCCGAGCTCCTCGCGGATCTCCTTCGTACGGGCCTGGACCTCGGGGTCGGCAGCCAGCTCGGTGATCTCCTCGACCTCGATCGAGATCGGGAACGCCCGAGCGACCACGCGCCGACCCTCGGGGGTGAACAGGCGGCCCACGTCGTCGGTGTAGCCACCGTCGTACCGCTCGGCCAGCTGCACGAAGTTGTCGGCCGCGCCGGCCCGCTGGAAGCCGACGAGATCCGCGCCGAGCAGGCCCCCGATGATCTGCCGCCGCCACGGCAGCTGGGCGAAGAGCTCGCCCGGCGGGAATGGGATGTGCAGGAAGAAGCCGATGCGCAGGTCGGGCCGCATGTCGCGGAGCATGCGGGGCACGAGCTGGAGCTGGTAGTCCTGCACCCAGACCACCGCATCGTCGGCGGCGACCTCCGCCGCCGCCTCGGCGAAGCGGTGGTTGACGCGGACGTAGGCGTCCCACCACTCGCGGTGGAACTCCGGCTTGACGATGACGTCGTGGTACAGCGGCCAGAGCGTGGCGTTGGAGAACCCCTCGTAGAAGTCGGCCACGTCCTGCTGGGACAGCGGGACGGGGACGAGGTCCATCCCCTCGGTGTGGAACGGCTCGGGGGCGTCGTCCGGGGAACCGGTCCACCCCACCCATGCGCCGCTCTGCCGCCGCATCACCGGCGCCAGCGCCGTCACGAGTCCGCCGGGGCTGCGCCGCCACGTCGTACGGCCGTCGGCCGTGGTCTCCCGGTCGACCGGGAGACGGTTGGCGACGACGACGAAGGGGCTCGAGCCTGTGGTCACAGCGGCGCCCTCCCGGGGTCTCCCTTTCACCGTAACCGGAGGACCGGGAGGGTAAAACCGGCCCTTCGTCCTTACTCGGACCGCGCAACGGCCGGTCGAATCACACGGATGGCATTCCCGGGCCTACGATGCGCGCATGGACGTGGAGAGGCAGACCGGTCCTCTGGCGGAGCGGCGGGTAGGCAGCCGGCTCGCCGACCGGGACCGGCAGATCCTGGACTTCGAGCGCCAGTGGTGGCGTTATGCGGGGGCCAAGGAACAGGCGGTCCGCGACCTGTTCGACATGTCGGCGACCCGCTACTACCAGGTGCTCAACGCTCTCATCGACAGCCCCGACGCGCTCGCCTACGACCCGATGCTCGTCAAGCGGCTGCGTCGCCTGCGGGCCACCCGCCAGCGTGCCCGATCGGCGCGCCGCCTCGGGTTCGAGGTGTGACAAGGCGGCTCCTCCGGTGAACGAGGGGGGCTGGTTCCAGCGACTGTGGCCCTCCCTCGTGGCCCTGCTGGGCACGGTCGGGGTCGTGGCCCTGCTGCTCGTCGTGGCCGGCGGCGAGGTCGAGACGGTCGACCCCGGCGACGCCTTCGACGACGCATCGGTGGAGGGCGTGACACCGAGCCCGGGCGGGACCGGAGAGGCGACCGCCCCCGGGAGCACCCCCGACCCGTCCTCGGAACCGTCCCCCGTGCCCGTCCGCGCCCCGGTGGTGGTCCTGAACCAGACCACGGTCGAGGGGCTGGCCGGGCGGACCGCGGAGGCGCTCGAGGAGGACGGCTGGGAGGTCGTCGAGGTCGGGTCGTTCCCGTCGGGTGTGCCCGAGACCACCGTCTACTTCCCGCCCGACCTGGAGGAGGCCGCCACCGCCATGGACGACGAGTGGGACGGGATCGACCGGGTGATGCCCGTCTTCGCGGGCCTCAGCGAAGGCGTGCTGACGGTGATCCTGGCCGACACCGACCAACCCCCCGTACGGGGTGGGGAGTGAGGCGGCGGTGTCGCGCACGATGAGTGACCTCCTCGAGGTCCTCGACCTCGAGCCGCTGGAGGTGGACCTCTTCCGGGGCCGCTCGCCGGAGACGTCGCTGCAGCGGATCTTCGGCGGGCAGGTCGCGGCCCAGGCGCTGGTGGCCGCGGGTCGGACGGTCGACGTGGCGCGGCCGGTGCACTCGCTGCACGCCTACTTCCTGCGGGCCGGCGACACGGCCGCCCCGGTCGTCTACCAGGTGGAGCGGATCCGCGACGGCGGGTCGTTC
>DATHUJ010000063.1:0-3444 GCA_035462375.1 Jiangellales bacterium | reverse complement strand
GGTGAGTGGCACGCCTCCGACGGCCGGTCCGCCGGCTGGGAGGAGTGGCAGATCGACCTGTCCGCCTACGCGGGCAGCGAGGTCGAGGTGGCCATCAGCTACGCCAGCGACTGGGCGGTGCAGGGTCTCGGCGCCTTCGTGGACCACGTCGAGGTCTCCACGGAGGCGGGGGTCGAGTCCTTCGAGACCGGCCTGGGTGCCTGGGCCGTCCCCGGCTCCCCCGAGGGCAGCGCACCCAACCCCAACGACTGGTTCCGGACGGAGTCGGTCGGCTTCGAGGAGGGCGCTGTCGTGTCGACCGTGCGGAGCCTGTTCTTCGGGTTCGGCCTCGAAGGGATCACCGGGGCCGACCAACGAACGGCGGTGATGGACAGGAGCCTCGACTACCTGCTCGGCCCGTAGTCCGGGCTCACAGCTGAGGGGACGGCCCGGCGTCCGGGCCGTCCCCTCAGGGCGTGCGGCCGCCGAGGGCCACCCGGGAGAACGTCGCGAGCACCTGCTCGCCGGCCTCGGGGGCGAGGTAGCCCTCGAGCGCCAGGCAGGCGAAGCCGTGGACGGTCGTCCACGTGACGAGGTCGAGCCCCTCGCGCACACCCGGAGGGAGCAATCCGCGGGCGTGCACGTCGTCGAGGGCCTGGCAGAGCAGCCGGTAGGCCACGCTGTCGGCACGCTTGGCGTCGAGGTCCTCGGCGGTGTGCACGCCGTGCCGGTCGGCGTGGGCGCCGAATGCGTGGCGGAAGAGGTGCGGCTCGTCGAGGGCGAAGCGCACGTATGCCCGGCCAAGCCCTTGCAGCCGCCGGACCGCGGCCGCATCGTCGTCGCCTTCCGCGTCCTCCCAGGCCCGGGCCATCCGCCGGTCGAACTCGGCCATCGCCTGCTCGGCGACGGCACTCAGCAGCGCGTCCTTGTCCGGGAAGTGGTGGTAGGCCGCGCTCGGCGACACCCCCACCGCCTGAGCCACCTCCCGCAGGGACACCTCCTCGGCGCCCTGCGAACGGACCCGCCCGAGCGCCTCGGTCAGCAACGCCGACCGTAGGTCGCCGTGGTGGTAGGCCGCTCGCACGACTCTGATCCTACGCCTTATCTTGACGACGTTCAGATTGCAGTGCATGCTGCGCAGTGTGAACAGCGTTCAGATCATTCGCGGCCGAGTCCCGGAGCCCGGCTCCCCCACCGTTCCCGCGCCCCGTGCCCCCCGGCACCGGCGCCACGAGCCCGCCCGTCGGCCGGCTCCACTCGAGCGCTACGGGCGCATGGTCGCCCGCCGCCGCCGTCTCGTCCTGGCCCTCTTCGCTCTCGGGTTGCTGGTTTCCGGCGCACTGGGGGCACAGCTCTTCGACCGCCTCCAGTCGCAGGGATTCGACGATCCCGGCAGCGAGTCGGCCGCGGCGGCCGCGGCCCTGGCCGACGACTTCGGCGTCCGCGACCCGGTGGCGGTCCTCGCCGTCGAGACCCCGGCCGGCGTCGACGATCCCGCTGCCGCCCAGGCGGCCACGACGCTCGTGGCAGACCTCGCCGTCGAGGCGGACGTCACCCAGGTCGTGTCCTACTGGACCTCGGGCCGGCCCGACGCCCTCCGCGGCGACGACGAACGCACCGCCCAGGTGCTGGTCTTCTCCGACGCCGCCACCGCCGAGGCCGAGGAGGCACTGGCCGCCGACCTCGTCGAGAAGTACGAGGGCGACCGCGACGGGTTGGTAGTCCACGTGGGTGGTACCGCAGCGGTGGGCAACGCCCTCAACGAGACGATCACCGAGGATCTGGCAAGAGCCGAGTCCATCGCGGTGCCGGTCACCCTCGTCCTGCTGCTGCTCGTCTTCGGCAGCGTCGTCTCGGCGGGGCTGCCCTTCAGCGTCGCCGGCGGGGCGATCCTCGGGAGCTTCCTGGCTGTCTGGATCGTGAGCCTCACCACCGACGTCTCGGTCTTCGCGCTCAACCTCATCACCGGCCTCGGGCTGGGTCTGGGCATCGACTACGCCCTGCTCGTCGTCAACCGGTTCCGCGAGGAGCTCGCCGCGGGACGGGAGACCGAGGACGCCGTCGGCCGGACCGTCGTCACCGCAGGCAGGACGGTGCTCGTCTCCGGCGTCACCGTCGCGGCCGTGCTCGGCGCGCTCCTGCTCTTCCCCCAGTACTTCCTACGGTCCTTCGGCTACGCCGGGATCGCGGTCACGCTGATCGCCGTCGTCACCGCCGTCACCGCCCTGCCGGCGCTCCTGGCGATGCTCGGCCCGCGGGTCGACCGTCTCCGCGTACGACGGGGTCGGCTGGCCCCCACCGACGAGGGCGGCTGGTCCCGGGTGGCCCGGCTGGTCATGCGACGTCCGTGGCCGGTCCTGCTCGGCGTGCTGGCGATGCTCGGCGTGCTGGCCTCGCCTGCACTGTCAGCGTCGTTCGGCCAGGTCGACTACCGGGCGCTGCCGCAAGACCTGCCCGCCGCCGAAGCCTCGCGCATCCTCGCCGAGCGGTTCGACGGCCAGGAGGCCACGCCGGTCGACGTCGTCGTGGCGGGCGCCTCGGGGCCTGCGGAGGTCTCCTCGTACGCGGTGGAGCTGTCCCTCCTGCCCGACGTCACCCGGGTCACGACGCCCACCGAGGTCGTCGTCGACGGCACGCCGGTCGCTCCCAACGCGCGGCCCGAGTCCTTCGCCGCCGGGGACGACGTGCGGCTCAGTGTGGTCGCCGACGTCGAGCCGACGACTAGCGAGGGCAGCGACCTCGTCGACCAGGTCCGGGCCGTCGAGGCGCCCGGCACCGACCGGCTGGTCGGCGGTGCGGCCGCCGAGTTCACCGACGCCCAGCAGGCCATGGTCGACACGGCGCCCTGGGTTCTCGCCTGGGTGGCGGTCGCCACGCTGCTCGTGCTCTTCCTCTACACCGGCAGCGTCGTCCTGCCCGTCAAGGCCGTCCTGCTCAACGTGGTCAGCCTCGGCGCGATGCTCGGCGTGCTCGTGTGGGTCTTCCAGGACGGCAACCTGTCCTGGCTGGTCGGTGACTTCGTGCTCACCGGCAGCCTGGACACCGCGATGATCGTGCTCATCGCCATCGTGGCCTTCGCCCTGTCGATGGACTACGAGGTCTTCCTGCTCTCGAGGATCAAGGAGGAGCACGACGCCGGCCGGGACAACTCGACCGCCGTGGCGCTGGGGTTGCAGCGGTCGGGTCGAATCATCACGTACGCAGCCCTGCTGCTGTCCGTGGTCTTCGCGTCCTTCGTCACCAGCGGGGTCACCAACATCAAGCAGCTGGGCTTCGGTGTCGCATTCGCCATCCTGGTCGACGCCACCGTCGTCCGCGGCCTGCTGGTCCCGGCGTTCATGCGCCTGGCCGGGCGCTGGAACTGGTGGGCGCCGGCACCGCTCGCCGCTCTGCACCGGCGGATCGGGCTCAGCGACGGGTGATGCGTTCTTCCACCCGGCTACCACTCTCGTGGCGAGCCTCCGC
>DATHUJ010000062.1:0-19447 GCA_035462375.1 Jiangellales bacterium | reverse complement strand
TGGAGGACCAGCTCCTCGCCGAGGTGCAGGTCGACAAGGTCGCCGTGGAGGTGCCCGCCCCGCAGGCCGGGACGGTGCACCTGCTCGTCGCCGAGGAGGAGGAGGTGAGGCAGGGCCAGGTGATCGCCCGCATCGACTGATCCCCGGCGACCGACGCCGCCCGGCGGTCCCGCCCCCCACCCCGCCGGGCGGCGTCCTGGCGTGTCCGGGTCCCCCTCACCCCTCGGACCGGTCCTCCTCCGCCTCCGCCACGATCGCTGCGGCGGCCTCGGCGCTGAGGACGTGCCGGGCCAACCGCCGGTAGTCCGCCAGCGAGTCCTGCAGCCGCTCGATCATGCGGTCCTCGGCGATCGCGATGATCGCGGAGCTCCCGGGCGTCAGGCTCTCCCCGATCGCCTTGAGGTCCTCGTCCCGGAAGCCCTTGTCGCGGACCTTGCCCCAGATCCCGCCGCCCACGGCGCCCACGACCGCCGACGCGATGATGCTGGGCGGGAAGATCAGGCCGACCAGTCCGCCGGCCAGTGCTCCCCGTTTCGCCCAGGTCTTCCCGCTCGGGTCGGCGGTCTCCTCGATCTTCACGCTCCCGTCGTCCCTGCGCACGACGACCGCCGCGTCGATGAGCTCGATGCTCCCCTTGCGGTCCATGCGACGCAGGTCGCGCAGCGCGTCCTGCGCCCCGCTCTCGACGTCGAATGCTGCGACGAAGACCTCTACCGGGTTGTCCGCCATTCCTCTCCCGCCTCTCCCTCTGCTCCCGTACGGCCCGGGGCTCGAGCTCCTTCCGTACGGGCGGGCGCCGACCGCCTGGAGGTCAGGCTCTCACGCTGACCGCAACGATCACGGCAGCCGCGCAAATAGGGGCCGAGCCAGGTGAATTCACCGCGGCGGCTACCCACTTACATGGCTGCCGTGATCGATGGGGCCCGGCGGAGAGGGCGGAGCACGTGGCGGCCCGTCGCGACCCGGGTCAGGTCCGACCGGAGGAGCCGCCGGTGGGCGTGCGGGTCGCAGCGGATGCTGTCCGGTGGCTCGCCCGGGAAGCGCTGGCGGGTGCGGCGCTCGGATCGTCGGATCGCCCGCCACATGAGGTCCGGCGTGGGCAGGTCGAGCCGGCCGGTGACGACGGCGGAGATCCAGGCGGCCTGGGTCTCTACCACCGGGAGGAGTCCACCCGGTGCGTCGACGAAGCCGGCCAGGAAGAGGCCGGGCAAGCCCGGCGGCACGATCCGACGGTAGAGCGGGAGCCGCCTCCCCTGGGCGGCGAGCAGGCGCGGGTCGAGGAAGGGGAGGGAGACGCGGTAGCCGGTGGCGAGGACCACCGCGTCCACGGGCTCGGAGCTGCCGTCAGCGAAGTGTGCCCGGCGGCCGTGGAGGCGCTGCACCGCCGGTGTGACGGAGACGGCGCCGCTCAGTACGGCAGGGATCAGGTCCGAGGAGACGATCGGTACGCCCTCGAGGATGCGGCGCCGCGGCGTCGGCCACTGGGGAGGCAGCGGGCCGAGCTCCGCCCGGACGCGCCGGGCGACGATGCGGTTGAGCAACGGCCAGGGCATCCGGTTGTAGGGCTCGACATCGCCGATGTCGTACGGCTCGTCGGCGATCCACCGGGGGACGACGTGGGTCGGGCTGCGCACGGCCAGCAGGCAGCGGTCGGCCACGACCGACAGCTCGGTCGCGATCTCGGCGGCAGACTGGCCCCCGCCCACGACGAGCACCCGGCGACCGGTGTAGGGGTCGGGTGTCCGGTAGGCGTGGGAGTGGATCAGCTCGGCGTCCGTCTCGCTCAGGTCGTCCGGGAGACGCGGTGCCCGGAAGACGCCGGTGGCGACGACGACGTGACGGTGTCGCCGGGTGGACCCGTCGTCCAGCTGGAGCACCCAGCCGGGGCCGCCCGGAGCGGGTTCGAGCCGATCGACGGTCGTCCCGACGGTGATCCGGTCCTCGAGGTCGCGTCTGCTCGCATAGGCCTCGAGGTAGGCGGTCATGTCCGTGCGCGAGGGGAAGTCGCCGTACGAGGCGGGCATCGGGAGGCTGGGGTACTGCATGCGCCGTCGGGAGACGTTGGCGCGCAGGGAGGCGTAGGCGGCGGACATGCCGTTGTCGTTGCCGTAGCGCCACATCCCGCCGATGCGCGAGCCGCGCTCGAACGCCTCCGCCTCCACGCCGTCGCGGCCCAGCGCTTCCAGGACGGCCAGGCCGGAGGAGCCGGCTCCGATGACGGCGACGTCGGTCATGGCGGCTCCCTGGACGGGTCAGTTCGGCCGGTGGCCGAGTCCGGCGAGGACGAGGTCCACGAGGTCCTCGGGCACGGAGGCGGGCGGACGCTGTCCTCCCGTGGCGCCGGGTTCGGGGGCCAGTCGACCGGTGAGTCGGCGGACGAGGAGAGTGCCTACGAGGACGTCCACGACGAGGTCCACGTCGACGCCGGAAGGCACCTCGCCGCGGTCGACTGCGCGGCGCAGGGCCGTCACGAAGAGCTCGCGGCGCGGTCCGACGACGTGCCGGGCGTAGGCGCGACCCAGCCTCGACCCCCGGGCCAGCTCTGCGGCCATCGGCGGGAAGACGCCTCCGGTCACGTCGCCTGTCATGAGGCGGTGGAGGTCCTCGGCGCACCCGACGAGGTCCCCCCGCACCGTCCCGGTGTCGGCGGCCACGGGTTCGTCGAAGGCGTCGACGATCGCCGCCAGGACCATGTCCTCCTTGCTAGGCCACCTCCGGTAGATCGCGGCCTTGCCGACGCCGGCCCGCGCCGCGACCGCGTCGACGCTCATCCCGTCGATGCCGCCCTCCGCGAAGAGCTCGAGCGTCGCGTCCCGGATCGCACGGTCGACCCGGAGGCTGCGCGGGCGCGTCGTGCGGATGGTGCTGCGGGATCGGTGCGTGGGAAGCAAGGCGGCTCCTGACGAGACGGAACTGTTCCGTATCGTAACTGCCTTGCCCCGGTTTCTCAAGTCCCCGACCTGGTGCCATCGCCATTACCGGCGATCCCGCGCCCGGCTCACAGACCCACCCGCGGATCGAGTCCGCTGTCACCGGTCGCCGCCCGGGACGCCATCGAGAACCTGCCCGGGCACGACGTGGTCTGGATACCCGAGCCGACGACCCGGCACGCGGCCGTGCTGGGGCGGCTCATCACGTCACGCCAGGTGTCCGGGGCGATCGTGCCCGATGCCCACCTGGCGGCTCTCGCCGTCGAACACGGCGTGGCCGTCGCGTCCGCGGACAGCGACTTCGCCCGCTTCCCGGAGGTGCTGGGAGAACCCGCTCCGGTAGCAACACCCACGGTCCGCCCACCCCCGGCATGCCGCACCGGTTTCTGTCCGGTCCCGCACCTAGCATCGGCACGTGCCCGATGACGACCGGCAGCTCAGCCACACCGAGGTGGCCTTCCTGCGGGAGCACGACGCCGCCTGGCGGCTGCTCCGCGCCGGCAATGCACCCTTGGTCATCGGTTTCCTGGGGCGACTCTTCGTCCGGGACAACGTCCGGACCATCTCGGCCGCAGAGCTCACCAGCCGGCTCGACGACGAGCTGTGGGCGCTGAACGCCGAGCTCGGGGAGGGCACCTACCCGCGCCCGGCGAAGGCGTACGTCGACGAGTGGGCCGGTCCCGAGGCCGGTTGGCTGCGCAAGTTCTATCCACCCGACGGCGACGAGCCCCACGTGGACGCGACGCCGGCCCTGGAGAAGGCGGTGGCCTGGGTCGAGAGCCTCCAGGTGCGTTCCTTCGTCGGCACCGAGTCTCGGCTCAACACGATCGTCGAGCTGCTACGGCAGATGGTCTTCGGGGCCGAGACCGATCCGCAGGCCCGGCTGACCGAGCTGCACCGGCGCCGGGCCGAGATCGACCAGCAGATCGCCGAGATCAAGCAGGGGCACCTGCCGGTCCTCGACGACACCGCGCTGCGCGACCGCTACCAGCAGTTCGCCCGGACCGCGCGCGAGCTGCTGGCCGACTTCCGCGAGGTCGAGACCAACTTCCGGGCGCTCGACCGGCAGCTGCGCGAGCAGATCGCCTCGTGGAGCGGCTCCAAGGGTGAGCTCCTCGACACCGTCCTGGGCAGCCGGGCCAGCATCGCGGAGTCCGACCAGGGTCGCAGCTTCCAGGCCTTCTACGACTTCCTGCTCTCCAGGCAGCGACAGGACGAGCTGACCGACCTGCTCGACCGGGTCCACGCGCTCGGCGCGATCGACGACGGCGACCCGCGGCTGCGACAGATCAACTACGACTGGCTCGACGCCGGGGAGCGGACCCAGGCCACGGTGCGACTGCTGTCCGAGCAGCTGCGCCGGTTCCTCGACGACCAGGTCTGGCTGGAGAACCGTCGGGTCATGGACCTCCTCCGCGGCATCGAGTCCACCGCGATCCGGCTGCGCGGGGTGCGCACCGTCCCGGTGACCACGGAGCTCGACGACCCGGCCCCCGGCGTGGCACTGCCGATGGAGCGCCCCCTCTACTCCCCGGGGGCGGGGCGATCGCTCGACAGCGCCGTCGAGGCGCGACCGGACGGCGACGAGGTCGACCCGTCGGTGCTCTTCGAGCAGGTCCACGTCGACCGCGACGGGTTGGCCCGCGGCGTCCGCCGTGCGCTCCGCGGTCGCGACCAGGTCGGGCTGACCGAGCTGCTCGAGCAGCAGCCGATCGAGCACGGCCTGGCCGAGCTCGTCACCTACCTCTCCCTCGACGACGACGCCTTCGAGGTCGTCTTCGACCCGGAGACCGAGGTACGCACGACCTGGGTGGACGGGTCCGGCACGGCCCGCACCGCAACGCTCCCACGCGTCACCTTCGCCCGCCGCCTGCCCACCAGGGAGGGTTCCCCCGCATGACCGCCACGACCGCTCCGACCCGCCGGGCGGCGCTCACGCACTCCGAGCTCGACCTGCCCCTGGTGGTCGTACAGCTCATGAAGGGCGTCGTCTACCGCGACTCCCACGACAAGGCGTGGCGCCACCTCATGCAGCTGCAGGCGCAGGCCCGCGACTACTTCGGCGTCATGGGTCTCACCGTGGTGATCGACGAGGCCGAGGGCTACGCCTTCCTGAGGTCCAGGCCCGAAGACGAGACCGACGAGGCCGTCCCGCGCCTCGTGGCCCGCCGTACCCTCTCCTTCCCGGTCAGCCTCCTGCTGGCGCTGTTGCGCAAGAAGCTCGCCGAGTTCGACGCGTCCGACTCCGACAGTCGGCTCGTCCTCAGCCGGGAGCAAATCGTCGAGACCGTACGGCTGTTCGTCCCCGACAGCAGCAACGAGGCGCGCCTGGTCGACCAGATCGACACGACGATCACCAAGGTCGTCGAGCTCGGCTTCCTCCGCCGGATCAAGGGCCAGGAGACGACGTACGAGGTGCGGCGCGTGCTCAAGGCCTTCGTCGACGGCCAGTGGCTCGCCGAGTTCGACCGGCGGCTGGCCGACTACGCCCGCAGCCTCGCCGTCGACGAGGTCGAGGAGGCCGGGCGGTGACCCAGACGCTCTTCCCCTCCATCCACCTGGAGACCGATCCCGGCGAGACGCGCTCCGGCTTCCGGCTCGACCGCCTCGAAGTGCTCAACTGGGGTACCTTCGACCGGCACGTGTGGCCGCTCGACCTGCGTGGCGACAACACCCTGCTCACCGGCGACATCGGCTCGGGCAAGTCCACCGTCGTCGACGCGATCACCACCCTGCTGCTCCCCGCCCACCGGATCTCCTACAACAAGGCCGCGGGAGCCGACACCCGGGAGCGCGACCTCCGCTCGTACGTGCTCGGTCACTACAAGCACGAGCGCAACGAGACGACGGGCACCTCCCGGCCGGTGGCGCTGCGCGAGCCCGGCTCGGTGTCGGTGCTCCTCGGGGTCTTCCGCAACGACGGCTACGACAGCGTGGTCAGCCTGGCGCAGGTGTTCTGGCTGCGGGACGCTGCTGCCGGGCAGCCCCAGCGGCTCTACGCCGTGGCCGACCGGGAGCTGTCGGTCGAGGCCGACTTCGCCGACTTCGGTCCCGAGATCGCCGGGCTCCGCCGCCGCCTCCGGGGCGACGGGGTGCAGGTCTTCGACCACTTCCCGGACTACGGCAAGCACTTCCGGCGGCGGCTCGGCATCCAGTCCGAGCAGGCCATGGAGCTGTTCCACCAGACCGTGTCGATGAAGTCGGTGGGCAACCTCAACGACTTCGTCCGCAGCCACATGCTCGAGCCGTTCGACGCGGGGTCGTGGATCGACCGCCTGGTCGCGCACTTCGAGGACCTCACCCGTGCCCACGACGCGGTCTGCCGGGCCCAGGAGCAGCTGAGCCGCCTCGAGCCGGTCCTCGCCGACTGCGACCGCTACGACGCGCTGGCCGAGCAGGTCGCGGGCCTGCGCCGCGAGCGCGACGCCCTGCCCGCCTTCTTCGCCGGGCGCCGTACGACCCAGCTTCGGACCCGCCAGGGCCAGCTGGAGGCGGAGCAGGCCGAGCTCGACGTGTCGGCCTCCCGCGTCACCGACGAGCTCGGTGCCCTGCGGCAGTCGCTGCAACGCCTGCACGCCGAGCGGCTCGGCCTCGGCGGCGACCGGCTGGCCGAGATCGAGCGCCAGGCCGGCGAGGAGGCCCGCAGACGCGACGAGCGCCGGGGCAAGGCCGACCAGCTGGCCCACCTGCTGGCGGCCGCCGGCCTCGACCCGGTCGACAACCCCACCAGCTTCGAGCGACGGCGGCAGGAGGTCGAGTCCCTCCGCACCGAGCTCGGCGACTCCCTCGCGCGTCTCCAGAACTCCCACACCGACGCCGCCGTCGAGAAGCACCGGGTCGAGGAGGAGGGCGACGAGGTGAGCGCCGAGCTGCGCAGCCTGAGCGGGCGCCGGAGCAACATCCCGCGCCAGTCCCTGCAGCTGCGCGAGGCCCTCTGCGAGGCCCTCGGCGTGGAGCCCGACACCATCCCGTTCGCCGGCGAGCTCATCCAGGTCCGGACCGACGCCCAGGAGTGGGAGGGCGCGGCCGAGCGGGTGCTGCGCGGCTTCGCCCTGTCCCTGCTCGTGCCGGACGCGCACTACGCCGCAGTCGCCGACTGGATCGACGGCCGCCACCTGGGCGCGCGGGTCGTCTACTACCGCGTCCCCGACCGCCCCGCGCGGATTGTGCCGGCCGACCCGCCGGAGACGCTGCGGCTCCACGAGGTCCTCGAGGTGCGGGAGTCCCCGTTCTCGACCTGGCTGGAGCGCGAGCTGAGCACGCGGGCCGACTACGAGTGCGTGGGGTCCGTCGCCGAGCTGCGCCGTGCGTACCGGGCCGTGACCCGGGCCGGCCAGGTCAAGCGCGACCGACACCACGAGAAGGACGACCGCAGCCGGATCGACGACCGCAGCCGCTACGTCCTCGGCTGGGACAGCCGGCGCAAGATCGACGCCCTGCTCGACCGGGCCCGAGCCATCCAGGCCCGCCGGGTGGCGGTCGACGAGCAGCTGCGCCAGCTGGCCCTCGAGCGCACGGAGGTCGAGTCCCGCCGGACCGCGCTCGAGCAGGTCTCGGTGTTCACCGGGTTCGGCGAGGTCGACTGGCAGTCCTCGGTCCGGCGGATCGAGACCCTCGAGTCCGAGCGGGGCGCACTCGAAGCCGCCTCCGGCGAGCTCGCCCGGGTAGGCGTCGAGATCGCCGAGACCGAGCTGGCGATCGGCGCGGCCGAGGAGCGCAGCCGCCTGCTCGAGCGGCGCCGGGGCGAGGTCGGGCGCGACCTGGCCACGACCGTCGACGGCCTCGAGCGCGCACGGCGGACCCTGGAGGCGGCCGGTGACGACCTCCGGAGCGCCTTCCCTTCGTTGGCGGAGCGGCTGGCCGAGCTCATCGGCGCCGAGCCGGACGGCCCCAGACCGGCAGGCCTCGACAACCGCCCACCCGTCGAGGTCGACGACGACCACGAGCGCCGGCTGCACGCCGCGCTCACCGCCCGGAGCGAGAGCGCGGCCGAGCAGCAGCGCCGGCTGGTCGGACGGATCGGGTCGGCGATGAGCCGCTTCAGCGCCGACTACCCGGTCGAGACCGAGGAGATGGACGACTCGGTCGAGTCGGCCGACGCCTACCGCGAGCTCCACGCCCGGCTGGTCGAGGACGACCTCCCCCGCTTCCAGACCGACTTCAAGACCCAGCTCAACACCAACACCATCCGTGACATCGCGGGCTTCCACGCCCAACTGCAGCGCGAGGCCCGGTCCATCAGCGACCGGGTCGCCACGATCAACGACTCCCTGGCCGACATCGACTACAACCCCGGCCGCTACATCCGGCTCGAGGCCGGGCGCACGCCCAACGTGGAGATCCGCGACTTCGTGTCCGAGCTCCGCGCCTGCACCGACGACGCCGTCGGCGCCCACTCCGACCAGTACTCCGAGCAGCGCTTCCTCCTGGTCAAGGGGATCGTCGAGCGCTTCCGCGGTCGCGAAGGCCAGACCGAGGCCGACCGCGCCTGGACCCGCCGGGTGACCGACGTGCGCAACTGGTTCGTCTTCGCCGCGTCGGAGCGGTGGCGCGAGGGCGACGACGAGTACGAGAACTACACCGACTCCGACGGCAAGTCCGGCGGCCAGAAGGAGAAGCTCGCCTACACCATCCTCGCCGCCTCGCTCGCCTACCAGTTCAAGCTCGAGTGGGGCGCGCGGCGCTCCAAGACCTTCCGCTTCGCGGTCATCGACGAGGCCTTCGGGCGTGGCTCCGACCAGTCCACGCGCTTCGCACTGCAGCTCTTCCGCCGCCTCGGCCTCCAGCTCCTCATCGTCACGCCGCTGCAGAAGGTCCACGTCATCGAGCCGTACGTCGCGGGGGTCGGCTTCGTCGACAACCGCAGCGGGGACCACTCCCGGCTGCAGAACCTCACCATCGAGGAGTACCGCGAGCGCCGCGCACAGACGGCCGCCCCCGCGGGCGCCTGACCGGTGCCCGGAACCGCCCGACCCGGCCGGGCCTGGACGACGCCCGACGACGTCGCCGCCCGGCTGCGGCGCTCCTGGACCGACGGCTCACTGCTCTCCTCGTACGGGAAGGGCGAGCCGTGGCAGCCGCGGGCGGTCCTGCTGCACGGGCCGCAGCCGACCGAGGTGGCCGAGCGGCTCGACGACGTGCGGGCCTGGGCGGCCCGGCTCGAGCGCGGTAGCAGCCGTGGCGGGCGCACCGCCTACCGGTTGGAGTACCGCGCGGTCGGCGGGCGTGCCATCGGTGCGAACCGCCTGCCCGCCCGCGCCTGGCTCGACGACCTCGACAGCGTCTGGACCCTGCTCGGCGTCGGCGACCAGGTGCGGCGCTACACGGCGCTGCTCGAGCTGGCCCGGGTCCGCGAGCGGCAGGTCGCTGCCTGGATGCTCGAGCGGCCCCAGCGGTGTCTCGAGCTCTCGGCCGAGTGGGAGCGCCTGCTCCCCACGGCGCGCTGGCTGGCCGACCGGGCCGGCACCGGCGTCTACCTGCGGCAGATCGACGTGGCGGGGGTCGACACCAAGTATGTCGACGCGCACCGCGGCGTGCTGGCCGAGCTGCTGGACCGGCTGCTGCCGGCCGACCGGGTCGACTCGAGCCGGCCCCGCAGCGACCTCGCGGCGCGCTACGGCTTCCGTGGCCCGCCCTCCTCCGTACGGTTCCGGTTCCTCGGCGCCCAGCGGTGGCCGCCGGGACTCAGCGAGGTGACCGGCCGGATCGACGAGTTGGCCGGACACGGGCCCGCGGTGTCACGGGTCTACGTGGTCGAGAACGAGATGACCTTTCTCGCCTTCCCGCCCGTCGACGACGCAGTCGTGGTGCTGGGTGGCGGCTACGGGGTCTCGCGGCTGGCCGGGCTCCCGTGGCTGCGCGACGTCGAGCTGCACTACTGGGGTGACCTGGACACCCATGGCTTCGCGATCCTCGACCAGCTCCGGCACGCCTGGCCGCACACCCGGTCGCTGTTGATGGACCGGCGCACCCTGCTGGCCCACGAGGCGCAGTGGGTGCGCGAGCCCAAGCCGGTCAACGCACTGCTCGACCGGCTCGGCGCCGACGAGGCCGACCTCTACCGCGACCTGGTCGAGGGCACGCTGGGCCCCGCGGTGCGGCTCGAGCAGGAGCGGGTGCGCTTCGGCTGGGTGGCGGACGCCGTGGCCCGGACGTGGCAGGCCTGAGCAGCGCCCACGCACACGTCGGCATCCCCCCCACCTTCCGGTGCCGGCCACTCCGGGAGCACGCCCGGTGGGGAGGCGTCGTCCGGTCGAGCTGTTCTGACGAGCTACGGTTCCGCATGATCATCTGGCCGGGCGACCTACGGAGCTCGCGTCTCTCCGCGGTCGCCAGGTATCCACGACGACTGCGGTCGGGCGGGCCGCGATGACGTTCCTGCATCCGTGGCCGACGATGGGATGCCCCTTACCCCCACGGGTCAAGCCCGTGGTGGCAGGATCACGTCGAGCAGTTCCTGGTCGACGAGCCCCGCGGGACCGAACCGCCGTGCGACCTCGGCGAAGGCCGGCGCGCGACGGACCAGTTCCGCCCCCGTCCGTTCGGCGTCGTCGGTGCGGCCGGCCGCAGCCAGCACGACCGCACGCCACAGAGCGATGTCCGGATCAGTGTCCTCGGGTGCGACCTCGCCGGGCAGCCTCGCGAGCGCCTCGTCAGGTCGCCCGTCGAGCGCCAGCTCGAAGGCCTCGACGGTCAGGTGGTAACGACGGCTGTGCGCCACCATCTGGGCCAGCCGGTCGACCGGATCGGGGTCGTCGTCCACGCGGAGGTCCACGAGCTGGTCGCGCCACGGGCGTCCGCTCCGCTCCGCCCGGACCACCACGAGGGCGGCGGACCGACGCCCCCGCTCGTCCCCGCCGGCCGCGTCCGCGGCCTGCAACGCGGTGACCAGCCGTCCGGGCAGCCAACCGGACGCCCCCTCGTAGGCCTCGACCATCGCCTCCCACACGCGCGCCGAGCGGACCAGGTTGGCCAACGCGGCGCAGCCGTCGCCCACGACGTGCCCGGCCTCGGCGACGCAGGCGTCGCCGGTGTAGACGGCGATCATCCCCGTTCCGTCCACCATGCCGACCTGGCGGCGCTGGGGGTGGGGGTCGACGCTGCGGAGCGCGGTCAGGGCCTCCTCGGCGGTCAGGCCCGCCCGAAGGCCGTCGAGACCGAGCTGGCCGTACATCGGCTCGCCCATCGACTGGGTGGCGACCACGCCGGAACCGGCCTCGGCCCACGCCACGCTGCTGCCCACGGCGAAGGCCTGCGACTGCGTGGCCACGCCCATCTGCCCGCTGTCGGGATCCCTGGCGATGATCGAGTACGTCATGGAGCGTGCACCACCGTCACACCCGACCTCTCCAGGGCTTCGCACGGCGCCGACGAGCGGTCGGCATCGGTCACGACGGCCGAGAAGGCCTCGGCGCCACAGACGCGGACCACCCCCCCGCTGGAGAACTTGTGCTCGTCGACCAGGAGCACGCTGCGGTCGGCGGCCGCCATCATCCCGCGCTTGATGGGCACCTCCGAGGTCGTGGTGTCCATGACGGCGAGGTCGCGGAGTCGGAGCCCGCTCGCGCCGAGGAATGCGACGTCGGCGGCGAGCTGCCGCAGCGAGTCCTCGGCGAGCGACCCCACCAACGACCGGTGATTGCGTCGCACCACCCCGCCGAGGATCAGCAGCTCGACCCCTCGTTCCGGCAGGAGCTCCTCGACGACCGCGAGGTTGCTCGTGATGACGGTGACCTCCCGGCCGCGCAGAGCCCGGGCCAGCTCCAGCGCGGTCGTCCCGATGTCGATCATCACGGTGCCGCCCTCGGGCACCAGCCGCGCCGCGGCCCGCCCGATGCGTTGCTTGGCGGGGCTCCGCCGGGTCACCGTCGTCGCAAAGGGTGGCTCAGCGCCGTCCTGGACGGCGCCGCCGTGCACCCGCGTCACCTTCCCGGCCTGCGCCAGGTGGGACAGGTCCCGCCGTACGGTGATCTCGGAAACCCCGAACTGCTGGGCCAGCGCGGACACCTGCACGGCGCGGTGCGCCCTGACCTCGTCGAGGATCAGCTCGCGCCGACGTGCGACGAGCACTGCACCCTCCCGAATCGCCCCCCGTCGGGTCTCAGTCTCCCAGAAACCCGCCTGGCCGGCCGCTCGGGCGGGTCTCCACCCGGCGTGCCGCGGCAGATGGGCACGTGCCGCGGTGCATGCACCTGGCTCGGCACCCAATTGCGCGGCGGCCGTGATCATTGGGGTCGTCGGTCGCCGCACCCGCGCGCAGTCGACGGACGAGCGGGTCGATCACCGGAACCGCTGGGCGAGCTCCGGTGCGGCGTCGAGGTACCTCGCGAGCAGCTCGCCGGCCAGGTCGACGGAGTCGACCAGCGGGTGCAGCGCGAAGGCGCGCAGCGCCCGCTCGCGGGACCCCTCGACCGCGGCGGCGATGGTCTCGCGCTCGACCGCCTTGACCGACTGCAGCAACCCGAGCTGGTGGGCCTCCGGTGTCCCGCCCGCGACCGGGTGGGCCCCGTTGGCGTCGACCAGGCAGGGCACCTCGACGACCGCCTCGTCGTCGAGCCCGGGGACGGCGCCCCGGTTGCGCACGTCCAGGATGTGCACCGCCCGCTCGTTGCGGGCGATGGCGGCCAGCACCCCGAGCGCCACCTGCTGGTAGCCGCCCCCGTCCAGGTCCGCCTCGTCCCGCCCGACCACGGCACCTTCGGGGCGGGACTCGGCCATGTAGGACGAGTCGCGTTCCCTGCGCACACGCTGCCACTCGGTCAGGGCTCCGGACGGGTCCTGCAGGACGGTCTCGTAGAAGCGCTCCTGCTGCTCGCGCAGGAACATCCCCCGCGTCGCACTGCCCGATTCCTGGACGGCCCGGACGGCCTCGCGGTGGGCGTACCAGTACCAGAGGTACTCGTTGGGCACGGCGCCGAGTGCGCGTAACCACTCGGCGTCGAAGAGGCGCCCCTCCTCGAAGGTGCGGAGCCGCTGCTCGTCGGCGAGCAGACGCGGCAGCTGGTCGCGCCCGTCCACGAGCACCGCACGCAACCAGCCGAGGTGGTTGAGTCCCACGTAGTCGAACCATGCGCGTCCGGCCTCGACGTCCAGTGCCCGCGCCACCCGCCGGCACATGGCCATCGGGGAGTCGCAGATGCCGATGACGCGGTCGCCCAGCACCGCTGACATCGCCTCGGTCACCAGTCCCGCGGGGTTGGTGAAGTTGACGACCCAGGCGTCCGGGGCGACGGCCGCGACCCGCTCGGCGAGGTGTCGGACCACGGGGACGGTCCGCAGTCCGTAGGCGACCCCGCCCGGCCCCGTCGTCTCCTGGCCGAGTAGCCCGAGGTCGAGCGCCACACGCTCGTCGGCGACCCGACCGGCCAGCCCACCGACCCGGATCGCGGAGAAGACGAAGTCGGAGCCCCGGAGGGCGTCGTCGAGACCGGTTGCGGCGACGACCTTGGGCGGTGCGCCGGCGGTGGCGGCCATCTGGCGGAGCACCTCTGCCACCACTCCGAGGCGGCGGCTGTCCACGTCGTGCAGGACGACCTCGTCGACCCGGAGGTCCGCCGTATCCTCGAGCAGCGCCCCGTACACGAGGGGGACGCGGAAGCCGCCTCCCCCGATGACGGCGAGCCTCATGCGACGACCACCTCCACTCCCGCGTTGCCGAGCGACTCCACCGTCGCCCGGTCGGCGCCCGTGTCGGTGACGACCACGTCCAGGCTCTCCGGCCCGCACACCCTGGCCAGCCCGGCGCCCGGGAACTTCGACCCGTCGGCGAGCAGGACCGTACGGTCTGCGGCACGCAGCATGAGCCGCTTGAGCGGCACCTCGATCGTCGTGGTGTCCATGACCGACAGGTCGGCGCGCACGCCGCTGGTGCCGAGCAGCAGCAGGTCGGCGTGCACCTGGAGCAGGGCCTCCTCGGTGAGGAAGCCGACGATCGAACGGTAGTTGCGGCGCACCTGACCACCGAGCAGGACGATCTCGACGGCGTCGTCGTCGATCAGCTCCTCGTAGACGGCCAGGTTGCTCGTCACGACGGTGACGCGACGCCCGTGCAGGTGCGCCACGGCGCGGTGCACGGTGGTCCCGATGTCGCAGAGGACCACCGCTCCCTCCGGCACCAGGGCGGCCGCCCGGACACCGATCGCGTCCTTGGCCTCCTGGTGGCTGTCCGCCACGGTCGCGAAGGGTGGCTCGGTCGCCTCGCCGATCAGGGCGCCGCCGTGGACCCGCCGCAGCCGCCCGTCCTGGTCGAGGCGGGCGATGTCCCGCCGGACCGTCGAGGGGCTCACTCCCAACCGCTCGGCCACCGAGGCAGCGGACAGCGCACCGTCGTGGCGGAGCATCCGCAAGATCTCCTGCCGCCGCAGTTCCGCGAGCATGTCGGGACGGTAGCACTCAGAAACGGTCACTCGCGATCGTCGTCCGGCTGGATCGTGCGTGACGAAGCGGACTCGACCAGTCCCTTGACTCTCGACAGGGTCGTCCTCGCTCACCTATGGTCAGGACCGATCAAGCGAGGGAGTGGCCACCGTGACCGAGGCATCGCCGGACCGCGAAGCGGCGGTCGGCCAGCCCCCGCTCGGCGCTGCCTCCGAAGACCGCTCGCTCGGCCTGGACCCGCTGGCCGGCTCACGCGCCGAGCGGTCCAGGCCCGACCTCGACGTGCTCTGCGCGGGTCGGGTCTTCCTCGACATCATCTTCACCGGCCTGCCCTCGCCCCCTGCGGTCGGCACGGAGGTCTGGGCCGAGGGCATGGGCTCGTGCCCCGGCGGTGCGGCCAACATGGCTGTCGCCCTGAGCCGACTGGGCCTCCGGACCGCCCTTGCCTCTCCCTTCGGCGCGGACGTCTACGGCGACTTCTGCTGGCAGGTGCTGGAGGAGCAGGAGGGCATCGACCTCTCACCCTCGCGACGCTTCCCGGGGTGGCACTCCCCGGTCACCATCTCGATGGCGTACGAACGGGACCGTGCCCTCGTCACCCACGGGCACCCCTGGCCGACGGCCCCGGACGACGTCATCGGCACGCCGCGAACCTGCCGCGCGGTGGTCACCTCGCTCGGCGAGCAGCGCGAGGAGTGGCCCTCACGAGCCCGCCGCGACGGGGCGCTCGTCTTCGCCGACGTCGGCTGGGACCCGTCCGAGGCCTGGTCCGAACAGCTGGTCCGTCGACTCGACGAGGTCGACGCCTTCCTCCCCAACGCCATCGAGGCGATGTCCTACACCCGGACGTCGACGCCCGACAAGGCGCTCGTCGCGCTCGGGAGTGCCGTTCGGCTCGCGGTGGTGACGCTCGGTGCCGACGGAGCGATCGCCGTCGACGCCGGCACCGGCGAGACGGCCCGCGTCCCCGCGCTGCCGGTGGACAGCCTCGACCCGACGGGGGCCGGCGACGTGTTCACCGCGGGCTTCGTGACCGGGACGCTGGCCGAGTGGCCGCTCGAGCTCCGGCTGCACTTCGCGGCGCTCTGCGCGGGCCTGTCGGTGCGGCACTTCGGTGGCTCGCTCTCCGCGCCGGGCTGGGCCGACATCGTCGCCTGGTGGACCGGACTGGGCGAGACCGACCGCGAGCTGTCCGAGCGCTACGGCTTCCTGCACGACGTCATGCCCGAGGGCACCTACCGCGCCGTCGCGCGGGCACCAGCGACCATCGGACTCCGGCCGAGGCGCTGACACTACTCGAGACCCGCGGCCGCGGCCGCACGGAGCAAGGAGGCAACCATGGCAGGTCTATCCCGCCGTGCGGTCGTCGCCGCCGGCCTGGCCGTCGTCCTGGCCGCGGGGTGCGCTCCCGGCAGCGACGACGGCGCGGCCGACGAGCCGTCGCCCGACACCAACGGGACGGGCGCCACCGACCCGTCCGAGCTGGGGGACGTCACGCTCGTGGTCTGGGACCAGGAGGTGCGCGGCGGGCAGGACGAGCAGATCGAGGAGCTCAACGCCGCCTTCCAGGAGCAGTACCCCAACATCACCATCGACCGGGTCTCGCGGTCGTTCGAGGACCTGCAGACCACCCTGCAGCTCGCGCTCACCGGGGACGACGCCCCCGACGTCGTCCAGGCCAACAACAGCCGTTCCGGCATGGGCGCTTTCGTCGAGGCGGGACTGCTGCTGCCGCTGGACGACTACGCCGCGCAGTACGGCTGGGAGGAGCGCTTCCCCGAGTCCGTACGGGCGGTGGCGAGCTACAGCGACGATGGCCGGACCTTCGGCGAGGGCAACCTCTACGGCCTCGGGCAGCAGGGCGAGCTCGTAGGCGTCTACTACAACAAGGCCAAGCTGGAGGAGCTGGGCATCGATGTCCCCACGACGTGGGAGGAGTTCCTCGGGGCGGTCAGCACCGCGTCCGAGGCCGGCGAGGTCGCCCTGCCGTTCGGGAACCTCGACCAATGGCCCGGCATCCACGTCTACGGCGCGGTGATGAACCGCGAGGTGCCGACAGAGGAGATCCGCGACCTCGGCTACGGCCGCGAGGGGGCCGACTGGACCAGCGCCGAGAACGCCGCGGCGGCCGAGCAGATCATGCAGTGGGTCGACGCCGGCTACTTCACCGACGGGTTCAACGGCACCGGCTACGACCCCGTCTGGCAGGACTTCGGTGCCGGCACGGGCGTCTTCCTCATCGCCGGAAGCTGGTTGCTCCCCGACCTCGACGAGGCGCTCGGCGACGACCTCGGCTTCATGCTGCCACCGCCGCGTGAGGGCGAGGAGCCGATCGCCACGGGTGCGACGTCCCTGCCGTTCGCGATCGTCGCCGACTCCCCGAACCCCGACGCCGCCGCCGCGTACGTCGACTTCATCACCAACGAGGACGCGATGGAGGTCGTCGCGGAGAAGGGGCTGATCCCCTCCGTGGACGTCGACGCCGCGGCGCAGAGCCCCGCACAGGAGGAGATGTTCGAGGCCTGGCGCACGGTCAGCGGCGAGGACGGTCTGGTGCCCTACCTGGACTGGGCGACGCCCACGTTCTACGACACCATGGCCGCCGCCCTCCAGGAGATGCTGGCCGGCCAGATCACCCCCGAGGAGTACCTGCAGCGACTCCAGGACGACTACACCGCCTTCGTCAGCGGCTGAGCCGTCCGACCGTGGCGACCGCAGCGACGTCGTCGCGCCCCGCCGCCTTGCGGTCCGGGCGCCCGTGGAGGGCCGGTTCCCGCCGGCCCCCGGGGGAGCCACGGAGGATCGGGTACCTCTACATCCTGCCGGCGTACGTCGTGTTCGCCCTCTTCCTGCTCGTCCCCCTCGTCCGAGCGGGCGTGCTCTCGCTGTACGAGTGGAACGGCCTGACCCTCGGCCGGTGGGTGGGGCTGGACAACTACCGGGCGGTCGTCGCCGACCAGGGGCTGCGGTCGGCCTTCGGCCACGCGATGGTGCTCGTCCTCTTCTACGCCGTCGTCCCGGTCTGCGTGGCGCTCGCCCTGGTCGCCACCATGACTCGGGCGCGGGTCCGCGGACTCGGCTTCTACCGCACCGTGCTCTTCCTGCCGCAGGTCGTGGCCATGGTGGTCGTCGCGGTGACGTGGCGGCAGATCTACGCCCCCAACGGCCCGCTCAACCAGCTGTTGCGGGCCGTAGGGCTGGACGGGCTCACCCGGGCCTGGCTCGGCGACTTCACGCTCGCCCTGCCGGCGGTCGGCTTCATCGGCACCTGGGTCCAGATGGGCCTGTGCATCGTGCTCTTCCTCGCGGGGGTCAGCAAGATTCCCCGAGAGCTCTACGAGGCCGTGCGGATCGACGGGGGCGGTGCGGTTCGCGAGTTCTTCACCGTCGTCGTCCCGGGGCTGCGCAACGAGATCAGCGTGGCGCTCACGCTGACGGTCATCGCCGCCCTCCGCAACTTCGACCTCATCTACGTGACCACCCGCGGAGGACCCGGAACGTCGACCACCGTGCCGTCCTTCGAGGTCTACCGGCGAGCCTTCGAGCTCGGCCAGGTGGGGTCGGCCGCGGCAGTGGCGATCACCTTGACCGCCATCATCTTCGTGCTGTCCTTCGCGATCACGCGCGTGGCCGAGAGAGGCGACGAGTCGTGATCTCGCAACGCGACCGCGTCCTGACCTACGTCGTGCTCACGGCCTTCGCCGTCTTCGCGTTCTACCCGCTGCTGTACGTGCTCTCAGCCGCCCTGACCCCCGAGGGCCAGGCCGCGTCGCTGGTCCCCAGCAGCTTCGTCCCCTACAACTTCGTGGAGGCATGGGAGATCGGGCGGTTCGGGCAGTACCTGCGGACGAGCGCCATGGTCAGCACCTTCGTCGTCGTCGTGGCGTCGGCCTTCTCCGTGCTCTCGGGCTACGCCTTCGGGACGATGCACTTCCGGGGTGCGAGCGTGCTCTTCTACGTGATGCTGCTCGGGATCATGGTGCCCACCGAGGCCATCGTGGTGCCGCTCTTCTTCGACCTGCGCGAGATCGGGCTGACCAACACGTTCTGGGCGCTCGTGCTGCCGCAGACGGCCCAGTCGGTGGCCTTCGGGACCTTCTGGATGCGGGCGTACTTCCGGTCCAGCCCGCGGTCCTTGGTGGAGGCGGCGAGGCTGGACGGCGCCGGCCACTTCCGTACGTTGTGGTCCGTGCTGCTGCCGATGGGCCGCCCGGCCGTCGTGACGATGATCGTGCTGGTCTTCATGTGGACGTGGAACGAGTTCCTCATCCCCCTCGTCATGGTCACCGACGAGTCCCTGCGCACTGCCCCCCTGGGGCTGGCCTTCTTCCAGGGCCAGTACACCTCGGGCCTGAGCCTGCTCGCAGCCGGCGCGGTCATCGTCGCCGTCCCGGTGGTGGTCGTCTACCTCTTCCTGCAGCGACACTTCATCCGCGGGATGGTCGACGGCGCCATCAAGGAGTAGGTCGCGGGTCAGCCGCCGGTGACGTCGTCCTGACGAGCCATGGAGTGGGTCTACCCGCGAGCGGAGCCCTCAGCCGCTCTCGCAGCCGATGCCGTCGTTGTCGCCGTCGAAGCCGTGCGGGTCGGGCTGCCGGACCTCGAAGCGGCGGTACTCGATCTCGCCGCAGTCCAGGTCCGGGGGGTAGGGCGGGATGCAGACCCCAGGGTACGACGGGTCGCAGTCGCCCCCCCGGGGGCCGGCACGAGAGGTTGCGGCGCGTCCTCGGGCGCCGGTTCGGGGACCGGTGGTGCTGGCGGTGGTGGTGGTGGCGGAGGAGGAGGCGGCGGCGGCGGTGGCGGTGCCCAGAGCCCGAGGCCGGCCGACCGGGCCCGTTCCTCGGCAGCGCGCATCCGGTCGATGTAGCGGTCGTTCGGTTCGACCAGCACCGCCGTCGCCAGGCCGGAGAGGACCATCTGCTCGTTGACGAACGTGCCGTCGCCGGACCAGAGGTAGAGCAGTTCCCTGCCGTACCGGTCACGCGAGTCCTGGTCGCGCAGAGCCCAGACGGTGGTGCCGAGTCCGGTCAGGGCGACCAGCTCCGCCGTCGCCTCGTCCGACAGCGGCTCGCCCTGCTCCGGGGTGTCGATCTGGAGGAGCCGTACCCGCACCGGTTCGGTGGTGGACAGGACCGCGCCGG
>DATHUJ010000061.1:0-10340 GCA_035462375.1 Jiangellales bacterium | reverse complement strand
ACCCTCCACGGCGCTCCGCGTCCTGCTCGGCAACCTGCGGCATAGCCGCGTCCCTGGGATGGGCGCCGCGACACGGGCGGCCGTCCTCCCTCCACATGGCTGAGGAGGAAGTCATGACTGTCCAAGACCACAGACATTGGGGGGCACATGCGGGGTGACGGTGTTCGAGTTCTCGTCGTCGGTGCCGGCATCGCCGGGCTGGCGGCGGCTCGCACGCTGCGCGGTTGGGGCGCGGCGGTCGAGATCATCGAACGCGCTGCCGCGCCGATGAGCGAGGGCACCGGGATCTACCTGCCCGGCAACGCGGTACGTGCCCTCAACAGTCTCGGGCTTGGCGCGCAGGTGGCCGAGTTCGCGGTGTGCATTGAGCGGCAACGCGTCGCCGACCACCGTGGACGCCTGCTCTTCGACATCGAGATGGCCGACGTGTGGCATGGTGTCGGCCACTGCATGGCGCTGCATCGGGCAGAGTTGCATCAGGTGCTGCTCGCCGGAGTCCGCGGCGTGCCGATCAGGTGGGGACACAGCCTGCAGGTGGTGACCGTCGACGACGAAGGTGTCACGGTCGAGTTCAGCGACGGCGTCATCGGCCGCTACGACCTGGTCCTGGGTGCCGACGGACTGCACTCAACGGTGCGACGGCTGATCTTCGATGCCCCTGCTCCGCGCCCGGTCGG
Source organism: Jiangellales bacterium (assembly GCA_035462375.1). Classification (GTDB taxonomy): domain Bacteria; phylum Actinomycetota; class Actinomycetes; order Jiangellales; family Jiangellaceae; genus DASTQL01. The sequence continues at coordinate 9,663 of DATHUJ010000061.1, read as the reverse complement.
CCAGTACGCACGCCGCTTCGTCGCCGCATGGCCGCAAGCGGCGCCAATCTGGTCGGTGCTGCTCGGTAAGAATTCGTCGTTTCTGACGATCCCAATCGGCAACGGACGGATGTACTGCTACTGCGATGGGCCGCTCACTTCCCCACCGCCGCAGCTGCGCGAACTTCTGGCCGGCTACGCCGAGCCTGTACCAACCCTGCTCGACGCGCTCGACGAAGCCAGCTGCGGCAATGGCGCCGAGCACGCCGGCGCGGTTGAGGAGGTCGTCCTCGACTCCTGGTCTCACGGTGCCGTGCTGCTCATCGGCGACGCCGCGCACGCAACTTCACCCAACATGGCCCAAGGCGCCGCGATGGCGCTGGAGGACGCCATCGTCCTGTCCGAGTGCCTCACAGCGGCCGACAGCATCCCCGACGCGATTGCGGCATACGAACGCCGCCGTCGCCCTCGCACCGACTGGGTACTCCGGCAAACGCACCGCCGCGACCGCACCCGCACGGTTCACCCCGCCGCCCGCAACCTTGTGCTCAAGCTGTTTGGACAGCGGATCTTCCACGCCAACTACCGGCCGCTGCGCGAGCGGCCCTAACCACAGCCGGCACCTCGCGGACATCCTCTTCTGCTGAGGGCGGCTACGCTCGCCCGGATCTTCCGCCGGCTGCGCAGGGCTCGTGCGGAACGCACGTGGCGCCGGGCTCGTGCGGAACGCACGTGGCGCCGGACCGATCCGAAGTGTGGCCAGGGCCGTCGCATCGGCTTCGCAGCTCTCCCGCTGGTCGGCGCAACCGCGGTGCCCGAGCGGAGCGCCGCCCCACGTGAAGTACCCGCGGCGCCAGCGTGTACGGCTCAGAGCACCGCGGCGGTGTTCATGGCGGTATGGAGCAGCACCGGCCCGGCCAGGCTGTCAGTGCGCAGCCGTACCCAGCCAGCCAGCAGCCCGAAGACCGTGGCCGCGACCGCCTGCACGAGCACGAACGAGGTCGGCACGTAGCCGAGGTTGCCCAGATGTCCCACCCCGAACGCCAGAGCGGACACCACAACAGCCACCGGCGCCGCCCGCGGCCCGGGCAGCCAGCGCGCGAAGCGCCCGACAAGCACCACGGGGACGAGCCCGCGGAACAGGGCCTCCTCGCCGAGGGGGACCAACACCACCTCCGCCAGCGACGGCTCGTAGGGCGTCGAGCCGGCCAGCGCGACGAACAGCCGTACCACGACAACTATCGCGACCAGTGCTCCGACCAGGAGCCGCACGTGCTCGCGTGTCCTCCCCCACCGCCAGCCGTACTCCCGCGGTGACCGTGCGGTGAGCCCCACACCGACGACGAACGCCGCCGTGCCCACGGGCAGAATGACGGACTCCGCGAGCAGTCCGCTGACCCGGGAGAAGCCGTAGGCCAGCAGGCACGCCGCCAGGCCGGCGGCGATCACCCGCGGTGCGGCATCCCGCACCGTGAGAGCCGGTGCTACCGCCGAGGACGAGACCGGGGACGCCACCCGCGCACCCACTTCCCGAGGGAGGAACGCGGCCCAAGCGTCGTCCCCCCGGCAGGCCCCCGCCCAGAGCCGATAGTCCCCTCGACGGCTCGCCTCTACCCCCGCAGCGCGGGAGCGGACCCCGTCCAGCGCCCGGATCTAGCCACGGACAACTCATGCTGAGCCGGTCGTGTCCCGGCGTCCACTCGTTTCACGGTTCGCAACGGGATGATCTGGAAGGCGGCCCCGCGGGCGGTCTGCTTGGTGGTTGCCAGCGTAAGTGCGGGTCGTGCTGGCGTGGAAGGCGTCTCACGGTGCTGCTGCTGTCGCGGCGGCCGTCAGCGAGGTGGTGTCGTGTTCTGCGAGCAGGCGTACGATCGGGAGGTCGAGCGCGGCGTGGTAGGGCGCCAGTGCTTTGAGCAGGTCTGGTCGCGCCGACGCGGCTACGCCAACGCTTCCGAGTGGAGCGTTCATGGCCTCGAAATGCCGGCGATGGGCGTCGTTGATGTTGCGATAGTGGCCCTCCTCGCCGCGGAGTCGCCGCTGTGAGCCGGGGCCGACGGCGACGCGAATGTACGAGGCTAGGAGCGGGGTGGTGCTTCCGACGGCGACGGCTCCTTCCTGTACCCATCGGCGCGCGACCGCCGCTTGAGCGGGCAGCATCCAGTTGAGCAGGATGCCGTCGGCGACCGCGCCGCCGATGCGGCACATCCGCGGTCGCATGGCCGCCACTACGATCCGTGTGGCTCCCGGAAGTAGCCGGCGCAGTTCGGCGACGGCGGCCTGCATGGCCTCGGTCGGGTTGGTCAGCTGCCCGGACCCGATCCCGATCCAAAGCTTCGTCGGGTCCAGTTCGAGGCGGGCGATCTCGGCCGCGATCCGGACGGGCGGATGTCGGTCGAGCGGAAGAACCCCCACGCCCAGCTCTAGTCGCCGGGCCGCGGCGGCGAACTGCGCGAGAGTTTCGAGGCCCGATGCGGTCGGCTCGTCGTTCGACCACAGCGAGTGGTACCCGAGGTCCTCACAGCGGGCGGCGAGATCACGAGCGACCCGCGGCTTGATGCCGGCGGAGATGCCCAACCCCCGGCGCATGTGCAGCGTTGAGCTCATCCGTACACCACGTCTCTGGTCCTCCAAGTGTGCTCGGTTGCGTCGTCGGATGGCCGATCCAGACGGCCAGGCCGGTTTCGGCCTGAGGCGAGTGGCCGGCACGGTCGCTGCGCGGCCGCGGCTCGTGGGCGATCGGTTGGGGTCGACGGGCTTGTCAGCGACGTCGGGGTCGGGGACGGGGAAGGGCAACCCGCTCCATCGACTCGGGTGGAGAAAGCTCGACCGAGTTCATGGAGCAGGCGCCGCACCAACCGCGGTGCGTGCGTTGAAACAGGCGCGGCGACCGACCGAGTCAAGTCACCCCGGGTTGCTGACCGCCAATATTGAACGTGAACGGCACCGTGCGTCAGGGAGGTTCGAGGAGCGGGCGATAGTTGGCGTGGAAGAGGCGGCGCCCCCACGTGCGTAGCACGAGGTTGCGAGCGGCGGGTGGCAAGTTGCGGGTGCGGTCTCGGCGGTGCGTCTGGGCGAGGACCCATTGCGCGCGCGGGCGGCGCCGTGCCTGAAATCTCGCCACCGCCTGGGTGACGCCGCCGCTGTCGGCGAGACATTCGGCAAGTATCAAACCGTCCTCGAGGGCCATCGCCGCCCCTTCGGCCATGTTGGGCGATGCCGCGTGTGCGGCGTCCCCGATCAGCAGTACCGATCCGCGTGACCATGCGTCCAGCCGCACCTCCTCGATCGGGGCCACGTGCACCATGCCGTCCGACCCGAAAGTGTTGAGGATGGCTGGCACCGGGGAGGCGAATCCGGTCAGCAGCTCGGTGAGCCGCCCGACTGACCTGGTGGCCTGTGGCGCTTCGCGGCCCCTGGCCGGTGTGTCGCAGTAGCAGTAGACCTGGCCGCGGCCGATCGGCACGGCCAGGAAGGTGACCTCGCGGCCCAGCAGCACCGTCCAGGTGGTCACCTCCGGTGGACATTTGGTGACGAACCGCCAGGCGAGCTGCCCGACCGGGTGTACCGCGCCGGCGTCGATCGCGAGCTCGCGGACGGTGGAGTGGATGCCGTCGGCGCCGATAACCAGGTCGTAGCGGTCCGAACTGCCGTCGCTGAACTCGACGATGGCGGTGTTGCCTTGCTGGCTGATCCGCTGCACCGATCGGCCCAGCCGGATCGGCGCGGGGTCGCCGTGCGATGCCAGGACCTCGTGCAGGTCCGCGCGGTGCACAGCCAGGCAGCGGCCCACGTCGCCCCACAGGTCGATCAGGTCAATGTCGGCCAGCAAGCGGCCGCGGTGGTCGCACAGGCGTTGTTGTCGGATCTCCGATCCGCGCTCGGCGACGGCGGACTCCAAGCCCAGTACACGCAGGGCCCGCACTGCGTTGCCCGGCAGGTAGATGCCCACTCCGGGGTGTGTCCAGGCGGGTGCCCGCTCGACCACGTCGGCGACCAGGCCACGTCGCCGTAGCGCCCGAGCGGCGCCGAGACCCGCGATCCCGGCGCCAACCACGAGTACGCGCAGGTCGGTGCCGCGCTGGCCAGTGATGCCGTGCGTCACGATGGCTTGACGTTCTGGTTGACACGGAACAGGTTGTCCGGGTCGTAGCTTGTCTTCAGGGCGGTCAGGCGCGCGTAGTTGTCCCCGTAGGCCGCTCGGACCCGGTCTTGGCCCTCCTCGCCCAGGTTGTTCACGTACACCGACTCCTCCATGTGTGGCTGCATCGCCTCGAACAGCGCCTCGGTCCACTTCAGGTTGGATTCGGTATCGGCCGGATCGGACCACTGCGAGAGGATCAGGAAGTCGTACTGCTCGGCCCGGTGCGCGAAGGCCGTGGCCGAAGGGGCGACACGGCTGGCGGCCCCGTGCATCTGCTGCAGGCCGACACCGCTGGCGCAGGACGGCATCTGCGGGAGGAACCGCATCACGGTCTCAATGGCGGCGTCGGTCGGCTCGCGCAGCCAGCCGGACTTCCAGTAGTGGAGTCGGCCGGCGGGGTATCCCTCGTCACGCGCGCTCTGCAACATCGTGTACGGCATGGGCTGGATCCGGTCATCGACCGGCTGCCGGAACCTCCGCAACGGACGCAGCAGCCGTTCGCCCTGCTCGATCGGGCCGCTGTAGCAGACCGCGATCGACACGGCGGGCTCTCCGGTCGGGCCCAGCGCGACCGATGCGGCCGTGGACAGCGCGTCCGGGGCCGCCTTCACGAACCCGTCGTAGAACCGCAGGACCTGCGGCGCCATCTCCAGCGGAAACGACAGGCCGCCGGCGAGCACGAGGCCGACCGGATGGAGCTGGAACTCGAACGACGTGACGACCCCCAAGTTGCCGCCACCGCCGCGGATGCCCCAGAACAGGTCCTGGTGCTGCTCCGCGCTGGCTCGCAGCAGCCGTCCGTCGGCGGTCGCCACCTCGGCAGAGATCAGGTTGTCGCAGGCGAGCCCGTACCGGCCGTTGAGCCAGCCCAGCCCGCCGCCGAGGGTGAGCCCGGCGATTCCGGTCGTCGAGACGACCCCCAACGTCGTGGCCAACCCGAACGCCTGCGTCGCGTGGTCGAACTCGGCCAACGTGAGCCCGGGTTCGGCCTGGATCGTCCTGCTGGCTGGGTCGACCTGGAAGCCCTTCATGCCGGACAGGTCAAGCATCACCGCGTCATCCCAGACCGCGTTCCCTGCGACGCTGTGACCGCCCCCGCGCACCGACAGCGGAAGACCGTGGCGTCGCGCGAACCCGATGCAGCGGACCACTTCGGTGGCATCCACCGGCCGGACCACCGCCAGCGGGCGCCGATCGATCATGCCGTTGAACACGGTGCGCGCCGTGTCGTAGCCGCGTTGCCCCGGAAAGACCACCTCCCCGCGTAGACCCGTGCCGAGCTCTCGACGCACAGAGCTCACGACCCCGGATTCCACTGCCATCGCGCAGCCCCCTTCTCATCTGTCGGCGCCGCTGCACCGACCACGTGAGACCACTGTGGTCAGGCTTGTGTCATAAGAAAAGCGCGTGTCAGGATGGGTACCCATCATGAGTGCTACTGGTTCCCCCGCTCCATCCGCCTGGCCTGGCCTTGAGGTACGGCACGTGCTGGCGCTCGTGGCCGTGGTCGAGACCGGCACCTTCAGCGCGGCTGCCGATCGGCTCGGCTACACGCAGTCAGCGGTCAGCCAACAGGTCAGCACCCTGGAGCGCATCGTCGGCACGCCGCTGTTCGAGCGCCCCGGAGGCCGCCGCCCGGTGCGGCTCACGGCAGCCGGGGAGGTGCTGCTGGCACACGGCCGGGCCGTCATCGCCCGCGTCAGCTCGGCCGCCGCCGACCTGCGGGCGCTGGCCGCCGGCGACCGGGGCGAGCTGCGGGTAGGAACGATGCCCAGCGTCGGCACCAAGATCCTTCCCGGCCTCCTACGACAGTTCCGCGCGCAGTGGCCCGGCATCGAGATCACGCTACGTGAGTCACGAGGCTCCGCCGACCTGATTCGGGCCGTCGAGACCGGCGACGTCGAGGTCACCTTCCTCGATGTCGGCCCGCACCCAACCGGGTCGCTGAAGGTCCGGCCGCTACTCGAGGACCCGATGGTGTTGCTGGCACCAGCCGACGCTCCCGAGGCACGCCGGCCTGTGGTCGGCATCACCGACCTCGCCCACCTCCCCATGATCGGCACCCGCGACCCCGGCTGCCGACAGATCATCGATTCCGCCTTCGCACAGGCGCCCGTCGCGCCGACCTACCTCTTCCGTTCCGACGACAACCCGACCATCCAAGGCCTGATCGGCTCCGGCCTGGCCTACGCCGTACTGCCACGGCTCGCCATCGACGAGAACGATCCACACGTGGCCGTCATCCCCATCCGCCCCGCGCCACCGCCCCGCAGGCTCGGAGTTGCCTGGCAGGCCGAGCGCAGACCACAACCAGCCCTTGCGCCCTTCGTCGAGACAGCGGCCGACATTTGCCGCGACATCGGCAAGCGGTGGGGGCGGACCGGCGCGCCGCGTCAGCAGCGCTGACCCCAGCTGACCGCGGCGGTAGCCGCCGATACATCCGACAAGTGAGTGGCCCGGCGGGCACGAGGAAACAGGCTCACCCAACCAACCGGCATCGGTGCTGGCAACCTCCCGCTGCGCGGCAGCCGTGATCGGGGAGGCCCGCCTCACGACGAGGTCGCGTGCATCGACCCGGGCTTCGAAAACGGGGCACTGCGGTCCCGTTATCCGGTTGCTTCACGATGCCCACGATCGCAGGCAAGTCATGCGCTTGATCCAATGGGGAGTGCCCTGCTGGCGTGTCAAGGGCCAACACTGGCGCACCAGATCGGTGGATCACCGTCGGGCCGGTCGCGATGGAGGGCTGCCACGCGCGGCTCTGCCCCTCGTCCTCGTATCAAACCGGGAGGAACCGTCCGGCGGCCGGCAAAGATCCCCTGTGTGACTGCAGGCGGGGTCGCGGCACGCCCAGCGTGGGGCCGCATGACGGGTGGACAATCGACACCGCGTACACCGATGACGACGTCCGTACCTCATTCGGACGCCGAAGCGCTGCCGACAGTGCGGGCAGGTGACCGCGCTCCCGACCTTCACGACGTACGAAGTTCAAGTCCCGGCGGCTGACCATTCGCAACCGGACGGCTGCCGCGACGCCACCCGTCCGACCAACCAGGCCACCGCCGATTCGAACGGCTCCGCGCCACCCTCTCCTCGTCGGGGCCGGCGTCACAATCGCCACGACACGCCGCCCGTGAGGTGCCAGGGCCCGCTCAGTAGACGGCTGTTGACGTCCTCCGACGGTCTCGCGGCCGATCCCTGGCCCGTAGTCCCAACGACGCCGCGCTGTTCACACGGCTCGGGAGGAACTCGCCCGGCTGAAGCGACGCCCAAGCTGGGATACCGCTCAGGGACGAGAGTCAGCCGCCCGGCCCTCGGACGGGTTGCTGCTCGACTCACCTCGACCCGGTCGGTACGTCCGACCAGCATCGGGTGCCCCCCGGACCCAACGTGGCGGCCGGAGAATCAGCGGCGCTGGATTCGCCGGCGTGTCCTCGTGGCGAGCTTCGAGACCTGTGCGGCGAGGAAGATGCAGCCGGCGATGAGGGCCAGCAGTGCGAGCTTTTCGGCGGGGCCGGTCTCCGTACCTCCGATGGCGATGACCAACGTGATGGTGAGCAGGGCGAGGACGAGGATCAGGAGGATTCGCATCAGGTGGACCAACGTGAGCACCTTCCGAAAGTACGCCTCGGTGGCCGGTCGGGAAAGGTCAGCGGCGGTCCGCCGTCGTCACGTCGAACCGTTTCGCCTTTCAGGGGCACCGCACCGTCGTTTCAGGAGTCGGTGGGGCTCGCGGCGGGGTCCGGGCGCAGCCGCCAGCCCAGGTACAGCGCACTCGGGAGGCCGGCCAGGAAGACCACGAGCCCGACGGGCCCCGGGTCGAGTGGGTCTTCCACCTTCTCGCCTACCGGGCGGGTGTCGCCGGGTGGCGGGGACTCCTCGCCTCCATTCGGCCCGGCAGCGGCAACCACACTCAGGCCAAGGATGGCGATCGGCAGGAGCAGCAGCGCGGCGCCGATGAGCTTGTCCCGGCGGGACCAAACCCGGGAGGCGAAGAGGAGGACGGTGCCGACACCCCAGCCGATGAACGGTATGACCAAGGCGATCAGCGCGGCGATCTCCAGCTTGCCCGCGCGCTGGTCGGCGTCCGGGGTGGGCGGTCGGGCGGCCTCGACGATGTCCTCGGGCGGGCCGAGCCGGTCCAGCACGTTGCGCACCGCCGCTTCCCCGGTCGCCGGTTCCCGGCGCAGCGCGGTGTCGATGTGCCCGCGAATGTCGGCGACGAGCTCGGCGCGGCGGGTCCGTTGAAGGTGGCCCGCGGCGTGTTCGAGCCGGCGCAGATAGTCCTCGATCAGCCGGTCAGTGTCCGTCCTGTTCATCGCCGTTCCTTCCGTTGAGGATTGCGTCGACCGAGTCGCGGAACCGGGCCCACTCCTGCTGGAACGAGGTCAGGGCGGCATGACCGGACTCGGTGAGCCGGTAGTAACGCCGCGGTGGTCCGGACTCCGACTCCCGCCAGGTGGTGGTGACCAGCTGGTCCTTGCGCAGTCGGGTGAGCAACGGGTAGATCGTGCCCTCGCTGGTGACCAGCCCGGCGCTGTCGGAGAGCTCGCGGACCAGTTCGAATCCGTACCGCTCGCCCCCGCGAAGCAGCGCGAGCACGCAGTACTCGACCGTCCCTCGGCGCAGCTGCGACACGCCGATACGTGCCCCACCCGGTTCCATGCAACACATGGTACCTTGCGGGATAGAGACGTCAATCCCTCGTTCACCGTCCGCGAGAACCGCAGTGGCGCCCCGCCGGGGACGATCGACTGCTGGTCGGCCACGGTTTGGCGGATCCGCGACGGGGTGGACCAGGTGCGTGCAGATCTGGATCGACGGCAACTTCCCGGCCTGAGCCGACGTCTTCGCGACCCACGACCCGTTCCACACCTGCGTGCAGTCGGGCGAGCTCGCATCAGAGGGTGCGCGAACGGCCTGGACCGGCTCGCCGCCGACAGCGGTTCTTAGATGCGGCCTGCTGCCGCGTACCTCGACCTCCGTACCCTCCGACCACGTCACCAGCCTGGCAGGAGGTGATGAGCGGACCTCGGGCTCTGGCGGCTCAGTAGGGAGTCCCCTGCCACGATGGCTGTCTGGCAGCACCTCCCGACCGAAGCGGCGACCTCCGGGACCCCCACGTGGCGCTTCTAGCCGTTGGATCGTGCTTCAGGCACCACAACGGCTGTCTCGGCAGGCCGGACGGCCGCGTACCAGGGCGAGGTTGCGATCGACCTTGCCCCAGCGAGGCATCACCGGGCCACCACCAGGCTGCTCGGGCCATCACGGGGCGCCGACGCCTCGTAAGCCCCCACGAGGGTGGTGAACGTGGTCATTGCGGGTGCGGGACCAGGTGCACCGCCGGGCTCTTGACGCTGGCCACGACCGCCGACCCGGGCACCAGCCCGAGCTCCTCGCGGGCGGGCCGGGTGATGTACGCCGCCAACAAGAAGCCGCAGTCCACGTCGACCCGGACCAGCGGCCCGTCCACGGCCAGCGCCGTCACGGTCCCGGGCAGGTGGTTCCGGGGGCTGGACGGTCCGCCCCGGCCGGGCAGCTCG
>DATHUJ010000060.1:0-9709 GCA_035462375.1 Jiangellales bacterium | reverse complement strand
CCTCGGCGTCGACACCGTCAAGCAGGCCGAGGTCTTCGCCGCCGTCCGGCAGCGCTTCGACGTCGAACGCGACGACTCCCTGTCCCTGCGCGAGTTCCCCACCCTCACCCACGTCATCGGCTGGATCCGCGACAAGACCGGGATCCAGCCCGACGGCGCCGCGCCGGCATCCCAAGCGTCCACAGCCGTCGCGGCCGCAGTCGACCCCCAGGTCGACTCCGTGGCGGAAACGGCAGCGGTCCACCCGACCACGGTGCAGGGCGACCTGGACGCGGTAGACCGGGTGCCGCGCCGCGTCCCCGTACCGGCCATGCGGCCCACCCTGGAGCAGTGCGTGCCCACAGGCGTGACGCTCGCGGGAGCTCGCGTCGTGGTCATGCGGGACGAGGGCGGCGTCGCGGACGCGCTGGTGAAACGGCTCGGCAAGACCGGCGCGACCGTGCTCACCCTCGACCCCGGGACGCCCACCGACCGGCTGCTGGAGTCGGTCCGGGGCTGGCGGGCCGACGGCCCGATCGCCGGGGTCTACTGGTTGGCGGCGCTCGACGACGAGGGACCGCACGCCGCCCTCGACGTGGCCGGGTGGCGCGAAGCCCTGCGCCGCCGGGTCAAGGCGCTCTACGCGACGATGCGTCTCCTCTACGACGACGGCCCCTTCCTGGTCACGGGCACCCGGCTCGGCGGCTTCCACGGCTATGACGAGGCCGGCGCCACCGCTCCGATGGGCGGCGCGGTGACCGGCTTCACCAAGGCGTACAAGAGAGAGCGCACGGACACCCTGGTCAAGGCAGTCGACTTCCCCGTCGGTCGCAAGACCGCGGCGCTGGCTGACGCTCTCGTCGAGGAGACGCTGCGCGACCCCGGCTGCGTCGAGGTCGGGCGCGTCGACGGGCGCCGCTGGGGCGTCGGCCTGGCAGAGCGACCCTTCCCGTCCCAGGACGCCCCGAGTGTCGGGGCCACGACTCTGGGCCACGACAGCACCGTCCTCGTGACCGGTGCCGCCGGGAGCATTGTGTCCGCGATCACCGCCGACCTGGCGAGGGCGTCGGGCGGAACCTTCCACCTCCTCGACCTGACTCCCGCGCCAGACCCCGCGGACCCCGACCTCCGGCAGTACGTCGAGGACCGCGACGCCTTCAAGGGTGTCCTCGCCGCGCGGATGAAGGAGCGCGGTGAACGCCCCACCCCGGTGGCGATCGACCGGGAGCTGGCCCGGTTCGAGCGGCTCGCGGCCGCCGTCGCCGCGATCGACGCGGTCCGTGCGGCCGGGGGCACGGCGCACTACCACTCCGTCGACCTCACCGACACGGACGCCGTGCGCCAGGTCATGGAACGGATCCGGGAGGGTGCCGACCGCATCGACGTGCTGCTGCACGCGGCCGGGGTGGAGGTCAGCCGCGCGCTGCCGGACAAGCAACCGGACGAGTTCGACCTCGTCCTCGACGTCAAGAGTGACGGCTGGTTCGCCCTGCTGGCCGCCGCCGGCGACCTACCGATCGGTGCGACCGCGGTCTTCTCCTCGGTGGCCGGGCGGTTCGGCAACGCGGGGCAGACCGACTACAGCGCCGCCAACGACCTGCTGTGCAAGATCACCAGCAGTTTCCGCAGGACCCGAAAGAGCACGCGGGGCCTCGCACTCGACTGGACCGCCTGGGGCGGCATCGGGATGGCGACCCGAGGCTCCATCCCCAAGATCATGGAGATGGCCGGTGTGGAGATGCTCCCGCCCGAGGCCGGGGTGGCCTGGATCCGACGCGAGCTGACCGCGCACGACTTCCAGGGCGAGGTCGTGGTCGCGGGGGCCCTCGGGAGGATGGCCGAGGGACCGCACCCTGCCGGCGGGCTCGACCCCGGCTCCGTGGACACGAGCGGCGCCGGGCCGATGGTCGGTGGGGTGGTCGCGGCGGACGTGCACGACGGGCTCGTGGTGCGGACCACCCTGGACCCGACGGCGCAGCCCTTCCTCGACCACCACCGGATCGAAGGCACACCGGTGCTCCCCGGGGTCATGGGCATGGAGGCCTTCGCCGAGGTGGCCCGTCTGCTCGTGCCGGAGTGGCACGTCGTGGCCGTGGAGGACGTCGACTTCCGCGCCCCGGTGAAGTTCTACCGCGATGAACCGAGGACGCTGACGGTGACGGCCCGGGTCCGGCCCGCCGGCGCGGACCTCGTCGCCGACTGCCGGCTCCTGGCCGAACGGCTGCTGCCTGGCAGCGAGACCCCGCAGCAGACGCTCCACTTCACGGGGTCGGTACGGCTGGCGACGCAGCGACCGGACGACGAGGGCGCTGACCGGGTCACCCACGCCGTGGACGCCCCGCTGCTGGGCCCCGACGACGTCTACCGGCTCTATTTCCACGGCCCCGCCTACCAGGTCGTCGGCGAGGCATGGCGTCAGGACGACGCCGCCGCCGGGGCCATGGCCGCTGACCTGCCCGCTGGTCACGACCCTGTCTCGGGTCCCACCGTCATGGGACCGAGGGCCGTGGAGCTGTGCTTCCAGGTGGCCGGTCTCTGGGAGGCCGGGCACGAGGGCCGCCTGGCCCTGCCGGCCCACGTGGACTACCTGCGCGTGCTGGCCGATCCGGCGACGGCCGAGGGGCCCGTCGTCGCCATCGCGCATCCCGCCGGTTCCGGGACCGGCCGCTTCGACTGCGACGTGGTGGATGCGGCCGGACGGAGCGTCCTGCGACTGCGGGGCTACCGCACCGTACCGATGCCCGGGGCCCTGCCTGACGAGGTGCGCGCGCCGCTGCACGCCGTGATGACCGGGTGAGGGGACGACGACCGTGACGAGGATCCACCGCTTGGGGATTGTCAATAGGGGCGAAGCCGCCATGCGTGTGCTCACGGCGGTTGCGGAGCTGAACCGCACGGAAGTGGCCGACGCGGACAGGCACCGCATCACGACCGTCGTACTCTATACAGACCCTGACGCGGAAGCGTGGTTCGTGCAGGCGGCGGACGAGGCGGTACACCTCGGGCCGGCCACCTACCTCGACCCCGCCGACGGGCACCGCAAGTCCCGCTATCTCGACGAGGGCGCCGTCGTCCAGGCGCTGGTCGACGCCCGGTGCGACGCCGCATGGGTCGGATGGGGGTTCGTCGCCGAGCGGGCGTCCTTCGCGCACCGGTGCGAGGAAGCAGGCATCGTCTTCGTGGGCCCGGACAGCGCCACCATCCGGCAGCTCGGGGACAAGGTCACCGCCAAGCGCCTGGCCGAGAAGGCCGACGTGCCGGTCGTGCCGTGGGGCGGCGGACCGGTCGACGATCCGGAGGACGCGGCCGCACAGGCCGCGCAGCTCGGCTACCCCGTCGTGCTCAAGGCCTCGGCCGGGGGTGGGGGGCGCGGCATCCGCGTGGTTCGCGCCCCGGACGAGCTCGCTCCGGCGCTCGCCTCGGCGCGGGGCGAGGCCGAGCTGGCCTTCGGCGACCCCGCCGTGTTCATGGAGCAGCTCGTCCCGGCGGCCCGGCACGTCGAGGTCCAGGTGATCGCCGACGCCAACGGCACCACCTGGGCGGTCGGGCTACGGGACTGCAGCGTCCAGCGGCGGAACCAGAAGGTGATCGAGGAATCGGCCTCCACGGCACTCGATGCCGACGCCGAGCGGGAGATCAAGGCCGCGGCTGTCCGGCTCGCCGCGACCGCGGGGTACCGCAACGCCGGCACGGTGGAGTTCCTCGTCGACCCGACGACCCGCCGGTTCCTCTTCATGGAGGTCAACACCCGGCTCCAGGTCGAGCACCCGGTGACCGAGGCGACAACCGGCCTCGACCTGGTGAAGCTGCAGCTGCACGTCGCTGCCGGGGGCCGTTTGGAGGGGGAGCCCCCAGCTCCACGGGGCCACGCGGTGGAGGCGCGGCTGTGCGCCGAGGACCCCGAGCAGGGCTTCGTCCCCTCCCCCGGTCGGCTGGCGATGCTCAGGCTCCCGACGGGCAGCGGTGTGCGTGTCGACTCCGGTGTGCGCGAGGGAGACACGATCGCGGCGGACTTCGACTCCATGATCGCCAAGATCGTGGCCTGGGGCCGGACGCGGGACGAGTCACTGGCCCGGCTGCGGCGGGCGCTGGCCCAGAGCACGGTCGTCGTCGAGGGCGGGACGACCAACCGATCGTTTCTGCTCGCGCTCCTCGACCGGCCCGAAGTCCGGTCGGGCGACCTCGACAACCGCTGGCTGGACAGGGTCACCGCCGCGGGCGACCACGTACCGCCCGCCGAGCCCGTGGCTCTGCTCGTCGCGGCCGTCGAGGCCTACAACTCCGATCACGCCGGCGTCGAGGCCGCCTTCCACGTCGGCGCACGTCGGGGCCGGCCGGAGATGCCCGACGCGATCGGTACCCGGGTTCAGCTCCGTTACGCCGGGGGCACGTACGACCTCGCCGTCTATCGGACATCCCCCGGCTCGTACCGGGTCCGGTGGGGTCAGCACGCAGCCGACCTGTCCGTCGACGCCGTCAACGCCTACGAGCGACGGGTGCGGTGCGGGGACAGGTCGTACCGCGTCGTGGCTGCCACGCAAGGTGCCGTGTTCCGGGTCGTCGTGGACGACACCACGCACACAGTCGTGCGAGACGACGGAGGTGTCGTCCGCGCCGGGTGGCCGGCCTTCGTCGTCGCTGTCCTCGTCCAACCCGGGGACGTCGTCACGGAGGGCCAGCCCCTGGCGGTGCTGGAGAGCATGAAGATGGAGTCGACCATCACGGCCCCGTACGGCGGCGAGGTCGCGTCGGTCGACGTCGTGCCCAACGCCCAGGTCGGTGCCGGTGCCCCGGTCCTGCGGATCAGGACGTCCGCGCGCGACGGCGGCACGGCCGCCGTTGCCGGGACGGTGGACCTGACCGGCCTGGAGGCCCGCCCCGCTGCCGGAACGCCGTTGTGCGAGCGGGTCTACGGCTCCCTGCGCAACTACCTCCTCGGCTATGACCTCGACCCAGCCTCGCTCAGGCGTCTGCTCGTGGAGCAGCGGCGGCTCGGTGAGGTGTCCCCCGCCGACGACCCCGGACTGATCAGCTGCGAGGACGGGCTGCTCGATCTCTTCGCCGAGGTCGGCGCGCTCTACCGGCCCCGTACGGAGACCCAGCCCGACGACGCCCTCACCGCCAGCAGCACCCAGGAGTACCTGCTGGCCTTCCTGCAGTGGCTGGATCCCGACCGGGCCGGCCTGCCCGAGGCCTACCGCGCGCACCTGGAGGTGGCGCTGTCCCGCTACGGCATCACCGGCCTGGACCGCACGCCCGAGCTCGACGCAGCAGTGGTGTGGATGTTCCGCTCCTTCGCCCGGGTCGGGGAGCTCGTGCCCGTGGTCATGTCGGTGCTGGAGCGCCGCCTCGGGGCCAGGTCCGTCCTCGCGCCCCTAGCGGACCATGAGATGCGCACCCGGCTCGACCGGCTGGCCACGTCCACGCAGGGACGGCACCAGGGCATCGCGGAGCTGGCCCGCGACGTGCAGTTCCACTACTTCGACGAGCCGGTCCTCGAGTCCCTCGTCGACCAGGAGTACGCGGAGACGGAGCGCGTCCTCGACTCCCTCGAGGCGGCCCCGGACGGGCCCGACCGGGAGGCCTCGATCGAGCGGCTGGTGCTCTCCCCGCACCCGCAACGCGGCGCGCTGCTCCGTCGGTGGCTGGGTAGGGAAGACGCGGCGTTCCGGCGGACCCTGCTGGAGGTGTACGCGCGCAGGTTCTACCGGATCCGCGAGCTGCACGACCTCCGCTTCGACGAGCGCGAGGACATCCTCCTCTGCGCCGCCGACTACGACTGGGGGAACAAGCACGTCCACCTGGTCGTGGTCCACGACGAGCTGGACCGGCTGCCACAACTGGCCCGGGCGGTGGCCGCGCACCTGGCGGACGTCCCGGCCGACCGCAAGCTGGTCGTCGACCTCGGCAGCTGGCGGGCGGGCGGGCGGACAACCATCGAGGAGACCGCGGCCCAGGTGGAGGAGCTGCTCACCCGGTCCGACTTCGGTTGCCAGCCGTGGCGTCTGGACGTCACGGTGACGAGCACGGGAGGAGAGGAGGCCGAGCACTTCCGCACCCAGCACCTGACCTACCGGCCCCGCGCGGGGGGCGGGCTGCAGGAGGACCTCCTCTACCGCAACCTGCACCCCATGCTGGCCAAGCGCCTCTACCTGTGGCGACTCTCCAACTTCCGGCTCGAGCGGCTCGCGTCGGCGGAGGACGTCTACCTCTTCCACGGGGTGGCCCACGAAAACCCCAAGGACCACCGACTCTTCGCGCTCGCCGAGGTCCGCGACCTCACGCCGTTCCGCGACGCCAGCGGGGAGGTGTCGTACCCGTGGCTGGGCCGGATGGGACTGCAGGCGCTCGCCGCGATGCGCGCAGCCCTGGCCGCGTACCCCCCGCGGCAGCGCCCGAAGGCCAACCGGATCGTCCTGTACGTGCGACCCCCCTGGGACGTGCCGCGCGAGTCCTGGCCCAGGCTGGCCGAGTCGTTCGCGCCGCTCGCCGAGGGCGCCGACCTGGAGCGGGTGCTGCTCCGGGTGAGCATCCCCGAGCCGGACGGATCGGTGCGCGACGCCGTCCTGCACGTCCACGGGGTCGGCGGCCACGGCGTCACGGTGCAGGAACGGCCGCTGGGCAACGAGCCGGTGCGCCCGCTCACCCCGTACCGGCAGAAAGTCCTCGTCGCCCAGCGGTTCGGCGTCCCCTACCCGTACGAGGTCGTGCGGATGCTGGCACCCCAGCCCGGGACGTCGGC
The DNA here is from genome assembly GCA_035462375.1 of Jiangellales bacterium. Lineage (GTDB taxonomy): Bacteria > Actinomycetota > Actinomycetes > Jiangellales > Jiangellaceae > DASTQL01. The sequence goes on along the minus strand of DATHUJ010000060.1, from coordinate 2,988 downwards.
GAACTTCCCGCCCGGCGACTTCGTCGAGCACGACCTCGGTCCCGACGGGACCCTGCAGCCGGTCGACCGGGAACCGGGGCTCAACGGCGCCAACGTCGTCGTCGGGCTGCTCACCAGCCGGACGGCGAAGGTCCCCGAGGGCATCACCCGCGTCGCGCTGCTCAGCGACCCGACGCGGGGGCTGGGCAACCTGGCCGAGCCGGAGTGCCGCCGGATCCTCGCCGCACTCGACCTCGCGGAGCGCATGCGGGTCCCGGTCGAGTGGTTCGCCGTGTCGTCGGGCGCGCTCATCGCGATGGACAGCGGCACCGAGAACATGGACTGGATCGCGGACGTGCTGCGGGGGCTCATCGAGTTCACCCAGCGCGGCGGTGAGATCAACATCGTGGTCACCGGCATCAACGTAGGCGGCCAGCCCTACTGGAACGCCGAGGCCACGATGCTGATGCACACCAGGGGGATCCTCGTCATGGTCCCGACCAGCGCCATGGTGCTCACCGGCAAGCAGGCCCTCGACTTCTCCGGCGGCGTCTCGGCCGAGGACAACTTCGGCATCGGCGGCTTCGACCGGGTGATGGGGCCGAACGGCCAGGCCCAGTACTGGGCGCCCACGTTCGAGGACGCCTGCCGGGTGCTCATGCGGCACTACGAGCACACGTACGTCGTGCCGGGCGAACGCTTCCCGCGCCGTCGGCAGACCGCGGACCCGGTGGACCGGGACGTCCGCACAGCCGCACATGCGGCAGTCGCGGGCAGCGATCTGCGCGTGGTCGGCGACGTGTTCTCGTCGGAGCACAACTCGGAGCGCAAGAAGCCCTTCGACATCCGGTCCGTCCTCCGCGCCGTCGCCGACACGGACTCCGAGCCGCTGGAGCGGTGGGCCGCCTGGCGCGGCGCGGAGACGTCGGTGGTCTGGGACGCCCACGTCGGCGGTATCCCAGTCTGCCTGCTCGGTCTGGAGTCGCGGACTCTCGCGCGCCGCGGGTACGTGCCTGCAGACGGTCCCCCGTCGTGGACGTCGGGCACGCTCTTTCCGCAGTCGGCGCGCAAGACCGCGCGGGCGGTGAACGCAGCGAGCGGGAACCGGCCGCTGGTCGTCCTCGCCAACCTGTCCGGCTTCGACGGCTCCCCGGAGTCGATGCGGCACTGGCAGCTCGAGTACGGCGCCGAGATCGGCCGGGCGGTCACGAACTTCGTCGGTCCGATCGTCTTCGTCGTCGTCTCCCGCTACCACGGCGGCGCCTTCGTGGTCTTCTCCAAGCGGCTGAACCCCGCGATGGAGATCGCCGCAGTCGAGGGCTCGTATGCGTCGGTCATCGGCGGTGCCCCGGCAGCCGCCACGGTCTTTGCCCGCGACGTGCGAGCCCGCACCGAGAGCGACCCACGGGTCGTGGAGCTGCGGGAGGCCATCGCCGCGGCATCCGGCCCGGAGGCCGCCGCCCTGCGCGCGCAGCTGGCCCGGATGACCGATGAGGTCCGGTCGGAGAAGCTGGGGGAGGTGGCCGACGAGTTCGACGCGATCCACACCATTCAACGGGCGCAGAGCGTGGGATCGGTCGACCGGATCATCCCGGCCGCGGAGCTGCGGCCGTACGTCGTGGACGCCCTCGAACGGGGCATGGCGCGGGAGACGGGTAGTACCGGCTGATCACTCTCCCCCGTCAGCGGCCAGTGGCCGGTCCAGCCAGGTGTGGAGCGGTGGGGCGGTGGCCAGATCGGCGGAGCCGGGCAACAGCGCGGGCGCCGGTCGGGCGCTCGCGGCGGCGACGGTCAGCAGGAAACGGCCGTCGCGCCGCCACCACCCGGCCATGGGGACACCTCCGACCGGGCGCAGCTCGAGCCGGCCCCAGCCGTCGCGGCGCCCCGGCTGGGCGCTCTCGGGCGGCTCGACCGTCACTTCGACCGTCCGGGTGTCCCGGCGCAGCCCGGTGCGCAACACCTTCAGGGCGCTCTCCTTGGCGGACCAGAGCAGGTTGGCGGCGACCTCCCGGTCAACCCCGGAGCGCTCCAGCACGTAGGCCTGCTCGGCCGGCGTCAGGTAGTCGGCGATGAAGCCTTCCGAGCGGCCCTCGACCAGCTCGAGGTCGCACCCGACCCGGCCGAGGTCCGGCCCGACCAGGCAGACCGCCCACCCGGCACGGTCGGTGAGCGAGACGTCGAACCCGGCCGGCCTCCGGTCGACGAGGACGTACGGCGCGCCGCCGGGGTGGTTGGCCAGCTCGATGCGGGCCAGGCCGGTCGGGTCGTCGCCGAGACCCGACACACCGGCCACCGCCCGCTTGCCGGCGAGACGCCGCACCAGGTACTCCGTACGGCGTTTCGTGAAGCGCATGCCTGCCGCGCGGGCGGCCTCGCGGGGCGTCAGCCACTGCTCCGACGTGGGCAGGTCCGGCTCGCCGCAGGCGAGCCATGCGGGTACCTGGGCCGCCGCTCCGCCTGGTCCGGCCACGTCGATCAGCTCGGACCGGCCGTGGGTCGCCCGACGGCCAGCAGGCGGGCCGTGTCCTCGGCGAAGTGCCGGACCGCTTCGTGGTCGGTGAGGTCCCAGTCCCGGGTGGTGTCGGTGGGCAGGCCCTGCCGCGCGGCGATGTCCTTGATCACGGCCCGCTTGGCGAAGCCGTACCGGGTGTAGAGCAGGGCCCCGCCGAAGAGGCCGACGATGTCGGGGTGCCACCCGGTCTCCTCGACGAACCCGTCGACGTAGGAGCGCGCGAGAGCGGCCTCGCCGTGCTCGGCCACCGCTGAGAGGCAGACCGTGAAGAAGGCGGCCGGGCGGCCGGTGAGGTCGCCGCGGCGGTGGCGGACCCACTCGACCAGGTGCCGGTCGTGCGTTCCCAGGTGGATCGAGGAGCCGACGACCACGCCGTCGTAGTCCGCGGGCGAGGGTCCGGGATGGCTGCCGGCCCGCACCGTCTCGACCTGGTGACCGTGTTCGGTCAGGGTGGCCGCGATCTCGGTCGCGATGTCGGTGGTGTGACCCTCGCCGGT
>DATHUJ010000059.1:0-17127 GCA_035462375.1 Jiangellales bacterium | reverse complement strand
GCCCGCCTTGGACGCGCTGTACGGGGAGCGCGGGGCGAGGGGGTCGCTCTCGGTCGAGCGCCCGTGCTCGATGGAGCCGTAGACCTCGTCGGTCGACACGTGCACCGTCCGCTCCACGCGACGCCGGACGGCCGCATCCAGAAGCACCTGGGTGCCGGCCACGTTGGTGAGCACGAAGTCCGCCGCCCCGAGGATCGACCGGTCGACGTGCGACTCCGCCGCGAAGTGCACGAGCAGGTCGGCGTGGGCGACCACCTCGTCCACCAGCGAGACCTCAAGGATGTCTCCCTTGACCACGGTGAGCCGGGGATCGTCGGCGACCGGTGCGAGATTGGCCAGGTTCCCCGCGTACGTGAGCTTGTCCAGGACGACGACGTCCGCCTGGTCGCAAGACGGGAAGCCACCGCCGAGGAGCGTCCGCACGTAGTGCGAGCCGATGAAGCCGGCTCCGCCGGTGACGACGATCTTCACAGCGAGAGGAGGACCAGGTCCGGCGACACGGGATGGTTGGCTGGCATCGGAGGCCTCCTCGGGACCGACGAGCCCCACCTTGTCGCCAGCCGGCGTCCGTGACAACCCGAGGAGCGAGGCCGTGCCGTGGGCATCGACGGCACAGCTCGGCGCGGACGACGGAACCGGCAGTGGGATCGCGGCGTCGGAGGACACATGAGGAACGGCCACAGCCTGGCGCTCGCCTCCCTGGCGCTCGCCTCCCTGGCGCTCGGGGGCACACTGGCTCTCGCGGGATGCAGCGACGACGACGGGAGCGATGACGTGGTGGCCGGGACGGGCGACGCGGGGCCCCGGTCGGGGGTCATGGTGACCGTCGACCGCGGGGACGGGGACCCGGTCCAGTGGTCGCTGGAGTGCGGCCCGCCCGGTGGCACGCACCCGGACCCCCAGGCGGCCTGCGCGGCGATCGAGGCCAACCTGGACGTGTTCGAGCCGCTGGCCGCCGACGTGATCTGCACCGAGATCTACGGGGGTCCGGAGACCGCCCGGGTCGAGGGGCTGTGGGAGGGCGAGCGCGTGGTCGTGTCCCTGTCGCGGGTCAACGGGTGCGAGATCGACCGGTGGGACCGGTGGCAGCCGGTGCTCGTCGAGGGCGGCGGCGTGGAGGGCTGATGGTCCGCCGCAGGCCTGCACCCCATGACGCCGGCCGCGTTACTTGAGCAGGCGCGAGAGCCGCCGGTCGGCCAGCGGCTTGCCGCCGGTCTGGCAGGTCGGGCAGTACTGCAGGCTCCGGTCGGCGAACGAGACCTCCCGCACCGTGTCAGCGCAGACCGGGCACGGCTGACCGGCCCGCCCGTGCACCCGCATGCCGGCACGCTTGGAGTCCTTGAGGTCGCCGGCGGGCAGGCCCCGGGAACGCTCGACCGCGTCGCGCAGGACCTCCTGGATGGCCGAGAACAGCGTCGCCACCTCGTCGTCCGTGAGCGTCGACGCGGGATGGAAGGGCGACAGCCGTGCCGCGTGCAGCGCCTCGTCGGAGTAGGCGTTGCCGATCCCCGCGATGACCGACTGGTCGCGTAGCACACCCTTGACCTGCGAGCGTCCGGCGGCGTCGAGGACCTCGCGCAGCCGCGCGGTCGTGAACTCCGCCGCCAGCGGGTCGACGCCGAGCCGGGCGATCCCCGGCACCTCCGACACGTCGCGCACCACGTGGACGGCGAGGCCCTTGCGGGTCCCCGCCTCGGTCAGGTCGAAGCCCGAACCGTCGTCGAGGTGCACGCGCAGCGCGATCGGCCCCTTGCCCGGCCGCAGCGGAGCGGGCGGCAGGGAGTCCCTCCACCGCAGCCAGCCGGCGCGCGCCAGGTGGACGACGAGGTGGAGGCCGTCGCAGTCAAGGTCGACGAACTTCCCGTGCCGCTCGGCGCCCGTGACGGCCAGCCCGGCCAGCGCCGTCACCGGCGGGTCGTACGTCTTGAGGACCGGGATCGAGGCCACGTCCACGCGGGCCACGACCCGGCCGACCGCACGCTCGCGGAGGAAGCCCACGAGCGCCTCCACCTCGGGCAGCTCCGGCACGGCCACATCCTGCCGCACGACGTCCCCCTATAGCCGGGCGGAAGGACGACGGCACCGAGCGGAGCCGGAGCTGCCGGCTCAGCCCCCGCCCGGTCGACCAGGCGGCGCGGCGAAGACCGGGGGCAACGGCAGGGCCAGCGCAAACCGCAGCCGGCGCAGGTACTCCTGCCGGGGGAGCGCGACCACACCCAGCCGGGCCAGGTGCTCGGTCCGCCACTGCACGTCCAGCAGCCGAGCGCCGGCGTCCCCGGGCACACGGAGCAGGTCGACGAGGCGGACCAGCGCGACCTTGGACGCGTCCCGCGCCCACGGCTCGCGCATGTGGAACATCGACTCGCCCGCGAACAGCCCGCCCACAGCCACCCCGTAGAGGCCCCCCGCGAGCCGGCCGTCGGGGGTCCAGGCCTCGACCGAGTGCGCCCAGCCGAGCCGATGCAACCGCCCGTACGCCGCGGCGATGTCACCGGTGATCCAGCCGCCGTGACGGCGGGGGTCGGCGCAGCCGGTGACGACTCGGTCGAAGGCGGTGTCGACCCGGACCTCGAAGCGCTGCACCGACCTGCGCAGCGACCGCGTCACGCGCAGACCGTCCAGCGGCAGGATCCCCCGCGGGTCCGGCGACCACCAGCCGAGCGCCCGGCGGCCGGCAGGCATCGGGAACAGCCCCGAGCGGTAGGCCGCGAGCAGCGTGCCCGGCTCCAGGTCGGCGCCCACCCCCAGGAGATCGTCCTGCTCGGCCCCGAGCGCCGGGTCGGGCAAGGCCCAGCGGGTGGGCGGCGGCTCGACGGGCACCCCGGCAGGGTACGAGCCGGTGGCAGGTCCGCCCCGGGTCCCTGTCCGCGATCGCCCGCCCCCCGTCCCCACCCGCCCTGCCTCGGTCCGGCCCGGCTCTCTCAGCACCCGACCGCCGGTGGGACCCCAAGGATCACGGCGTCCAGGTCGATGGGGGCGCGCCGCGGTGCATGCACCTGGCTCACCCACCAGATACGCGGCGGCCGTGATCGTTGCCGTGCAGGCCCCGCGCGGGTGGCTGGACGTAGGGTGCCCCGTATGGGCATCCGGCGCACGGTGACGACGATGGCGGCGACTGCGGCGGCCCGGCGGGCCGCGCCGGTGGCCGCGGCGCACGGGGTGCGGCAGTTCCTGTCCCGCTCGGTCGAGGGCTTCCCGGGCTTCCCGTCCGCGCGCGAGGTGGCGCGCAAGCACCTGGAGCGGACCAAGGATGTCGACGCCGCAGTCAACGGCGTCATCGAGCAGCACGTCCGGCTCGCTGGCGGCCAGGGCTTCCTCACCAACGTCGGCGGCTGGCCGCTGCTCCCCGTGACGCTGCCCGCCAACATCGCCGGGCTGGCCGTGCTCCAGGTCCGGATGTCCGCAGCGATCGCCTACCTGCGCGGCTACGACGTGCTCGACACCCGGGTCCGGGCCGCCGCACTGATGGCCCTGCTCGGCCCCCACGAGGTCGAGGACGGCATCCGGGCCGGGCTCCTTCCGGGGTCGCCGCGCGAGGTGGCGCTGGGTGCCAACACCCCCGACACCGCCGCGCTCGACCAGGTCACCGCGCTGGTCGGCCAGGCCCTGGTCACCCGGGTGGGCGGCAAGCAGGCGACCCTGATGATGGCCCGGCGCGTGCCGGTGCTCGGAGGGGCGGTCAGCGCCGGCGTCGACGCCTACTCCACCTACACCGTGGGGCGTTACGCCGACCGGGAGTTCCCCACCTACACGATGATCGAGCGGGCCTGATGCCCGGCCCTGAGGTCCTCCGCTTCGCCGCCTTCACGACCGACCCCTCAGGGGGCAACCCCGCCGGCGTCGTCCTCGAGGTGGACGGGGCGGACGACGCGGCCATGCTGGCGGTCGCCGCCGAGGTCGGCTACTCCGAGACGGCGTTCCTGACCCCTGGCCCGCAGCCCCGCACGTACGCCGTCCGATATTTCAGCCCCCGGGCCGAGGTCCCCTTCTGCGGGCACGCCACCGTCGCCGCGGGCGTGGCACTGGCCGAACGGCTGGGGCCGGGTCGCTTCGTCCTGGACACGCAGGCCGGGACCGTCACCGTCGACACGGCCGAGGCTGCCGGCGGCGTCGTGGCCACGCTCGAGAGCGTTCCCGCCCGGTCGCGGCCGGCCACCGAGGACGAGGTCACCGCCCTCCTGGACGCTCTGCACTGGGAGGCAGGCGACCTCGACCCGGCGTGGCCGCCGCACGTGGCCTTCGCCGGGGCCGCGCACCCCGTGCTCGTCGCCGTGAGCCGGGAGCGCCTGGCTACGCTCGACTACGACTTCGAGGGCCTCCAGGCGCTGATGGACCGCGAGGCTTGGACGACGGTCCAGCTCGCCCACGGGGACCCGCGGGACTCCGGCACCTGGCACGTCCGGGACCCGTTCCCGGTGGGCGGCGTGGTCGAGGACCCGGCCACGGGAGCCGCGGCCGCGGCCTTCGGCGCCTACCTGCGCCAGCTCGGGCGGGCCCGCGCGGGTGACCGGCTCCTGCTGCTGCAGGGCGAGGACATGGGCCGCCCCAGCCGGCTCGAGGTCGAGGTCGGCTCCGAGCGCGTGCGGGTCGGCGGACGGGCGGTACCCATCCCCTGAGAGCGGGCCGGCCGCGGGACCGTGCGACCCTCCCGTCTCACCAGGTCCAGCCGCGCGAGCGCAGCTCGGCCTCCTCCAGCACCCGGCGCACCGGGCGGGCATCTACCTCGGCGATGGGCGCGCCCGCCATCCGGCAGGCCTCCTCGAGCAGGTCGTCATAAGCGGTGAGCGCCGCTCGGAGGTGGTGTGCCCGCGCCCAGCGCCCGGGGTTGGCCTCCAGCTCGGCGATCTCGTTGGCCAGGCGCTCCAGGCGAAGCTGGACCGAAAGCACCTCGAAGGGATCCGGCGGAGGCTGCGGCCGCCGCCGCCTGCTCACCGTCCGGACCCGGTCGGCCACCCAGCCGCCCACCCGCTTGACCCGGTTGTCGTACGGGCTCAAGGCGGCGAAGAAGATGCCGAACAGCATGGCCGGCAGCGTGCACAGCACGACGTAGGTGAACATGGCCGCTCCCACGGGCTCCCTCGTCCGAGGGTACGACGCCTGGCGGTCCTGTGCGTCACAGTTCGGTGACGGTCACCTGGGGCCCGTCGACGCGGCCTCGATCTCCAGGACCGCCCCGACCACCTCGTCCCCGGTCAGCAGCACCTCGTCGTTGTGGTCGGCCCCGTCGACCTCGACGAGGGTCGCCGGGCCGGCAGCTGCCTCGGCCACCGCGCGGCTCTGGTCGGGGGGCACGATCCGGTCACGCGTCCCGAGGACGACCGCCGTCGGGACGTCGACCCGGGCGACGGCCCCCACCACGTCGAACCGGTCCCGAAGCAAGCGGCCGAGCGGCAGGAACGGGTAGTGGACCCGCCCCACGTCGGCCAAGCTGGTGAACGGCGAGCGCAGCACGAGTCCGGCCGGTGCGCGCTCGACGGCGAGCCCGGTGACCACCGCCGCCCCGAGGCTCTCGCCGAAGTAGACCAGCGACCCCTGCTCCACCCCCGCCTCGTGGACGAGATGTTCGTACGCCGCGCGGACGTCCAGGGAAAGGCCCTCTTCTGTGGGGCTACCGGGGTTCCCGCCGAAGCCCCGGTACTCCAGCAGCAGAACCCCCAGGCCGTGCCCGGCCAGCTCGGCGGCCAGCGGGACCCGCAGGCCGCGGTGGCCGGCGTTCCCCGGGGCGACGAGGACCGTGGCCCGGCCGGGATCCGCCGGGACGTACCACGCCACCAGCTCCAGGCCGTCGCCCGTGCGCAGCACCACGTCACGACCCCCGGCGAGTGCCTCGGCGGCCGGGCCCGGGGGCGCCCCCTGCGGGAGGAAGACGAGCCGCCGCTGAAGACCCCAGAGCAGGCTGCCGACCACGAGCACCCCCACCACCAGGACCACGACGACGGTCAGGACCCGACGACCGGCGGAGCGGTCGCTACCCACCGTCGCGCGAGGCCTCCTCGACCCGCTCGTGCAGTCGGACCCGGACGTCCTCGGCGGTGTACGCACGGCGCTTGCGCTCGTCGCGGGCGACGAGCACGCCCGTCGCCGCCACCCCCGCGAGGCCCGCCAGGCCCAGCCACTTCCACACCCGCACGCCCGTACGGTACCGGGACCGCCCGGCCGAGGGCCTACGCTGTCCGCCCGTGACCCGCGCGCCGCTCCCGTTCGTGGAGGCGGTCGAGCACACCCGTACGGGGGATCTCTGGCTTTTCCGCGGGCGGAAGCTCGCCGACCAGGCCATCCGGGTCACGACCAACAGCCCGGTCAACCACGTCGGCATGGCGGTGGTCGTCGACGACCTGCCGCCCCTGATGTGGCACGCGGAGCTGAGCCGCTCGCTGCCCGACGTGTGGAGCGGCGAGCGCCGACGCGGGGTCCAGCTGCACGACCTGCACGACGCCGTGGCCGTCTGGGCGACGCGCTACGGGCAGCGGACCTGGCTGCGGCAGATCCACCCGGCGGCGACGGCGGAGATGGAGGCCGCGGTGCTGCGGACGATCGCGCGTCTCGACGGCACACCCTTCCCGTCGACCGTCGGCCTCGCCTCGCGGTGGCTGCGCGGCCGGGCCCGGCGGGACGCCGGGCTCGAGACCGCCTACTGCGCCGAGGTCGTCGCGCAGACCTACACCGCCATGGGCCTCGTCGAGGAGCGGCTCCCCGTCAACTGGTACGACCCGGGCAGCTTCTGGAGCGGCGACGGACTGCGGCTCGAGCGGGGGTGGACGCTCAGCCCCGAGATCGAGGTCGCCGTCCATGACCCCGGCCGCGAATGACCACGTTCACCACCCTGGTGGGGGGCCTCCGGGCCACCACGAGGCTGCTCGGGCCACCACCAGGCGTCGGCGCCTGGTGGTGGCACCATCCGCCTGGTGGTGGACCCATCACGAGGCTGACGGGGGCCGAGCACCTGGACCCTCGCGCCCATCAGGGTGGTGAACGTGGTCATCGGGGACCCGGACCCGGCCGGCGGGCGGGCCGGGCGCCGCGGCGGGAGACGGCTCCCGGCCGCGGCGTCAGGCGACCCGATGGGCCAGCCGGGCGTCGAGCGGCAGCCCGGCGCCAGGGTGCAGGACGGCCGCCAGCGCCTCGATCCCGTCGACCAGCCGCGGCCCCGGCCGTGCGAACGAGGCGTTGGCGTCGACCGCCCACACCGGCACGCCGCCGGGCAGCGGCCCGGCCGCGACGACCTGCTCCGCCAGGCGGACGGAGTCCGCCAGCCCGAAGCCGCACGGCGCCGAGACGATCACCTCCGGCTCCGCAGCGGCCACCGCCTCCCACGTCGTACGGGCGGAGCGGGCACCACCTTCGCCGAGCACGCAGCGTCCGCCAGCGGCCTCCACCATGTCGGGCACCCAGTGGCCGGGGGCGAAGGGCGGGTCGGTCCACTCCAGGACCGCGGTGCCCACCCGGGGGAGGCCGTCGACGGCCCGCTCGACCACATCGAGTCGCGCACGCAGACGCTGGTGGAGGTCCGCAGCCTCCTCGGCGCGCCCCACCGCGGCACCCAGCGTCCCGACCGAGGCCAGCACCTGCTCGAGGTCCTGCGGGTCCAGCGTGAGCACCTCGGCTCCACAGCCCAGGTGCGCCAGCGCGTCGTCGACCACCGACACGTCCACCGCGCAGACGGCGCAGAGGTCCTGCGTGACGACGAGGTCGGCGTCGAGGCCGGCGAGCGCGCCCGCGTCCAGGCGGTAGAGGTCCTCGCCGGCAGCCATCCGGGCCGCCACGACCGCGTCGATCTCGGCCGGCGCAAGCCCCTCCGGCAGGGCACTGGTCGACACGACGCGACGGGTCCGCGCCTCCGGCGGCGAGTCGCACTCGAAGGTCACGCCGACCACGTCGTCCCCCGCACCGAGTGCGAAGAGCATCTCGGTGGCCGAGGGCAGCAGCGACACGATCCGCACGTCCCGGACGCTACCCGGCACCGGCGACCCGGACGCGGCGCCGGCCCGGCGAACTCGGCCCCGCCCCCCAGCGCGGCGAACTCCGCCCAGCCGGTCCAGCCCGCTCGGCCCAGCCAGGTAGGCCCGGCCGCCAGCGGGCATAGGACAGGGGTGAACCGCGTCGTCCTCGGGGTGCTCTGGGCCGTCGTCTACCTGGTGGTGGCGTCGGCCCCGTTGGTCGTGGCCCTGGTACCGCCGACCCAGGAGGGACGCGGCTTCTGGACCGAGCTCTCCGTGGCACTCGGCTTCGTCGGGCTGTCCATGATCGGCCTGCAGTTCGCCCTCACCGCCCGCTTCCAGCGGGTGGCCGCCCCCTTCGGCCTCGACGTGCTGCTGCAGTTCCACCGGCAGATCTCGTTGGTCGCCTTCGGCTTCATCCTGGTGCACCCCGCGATCCTCATGGTCCAGGACCCGGGGCTGCTGTCCGTACTCGACCTGCGGCAGGCCGACTGGCAGGCCCGCTTCGGCGTCCTCGGTGTCGCCGCCCTGGTCGCGCTGGTCGTCACCTCCGTCTGGCGGGTGCGGCTGAGGCTCTCGTACGAGGTGTGGCGGCTGGTCCACGGCCTGCTCGCCGTCGTCGCGGTGGCGCTCGCGCTGGCCCACGTCGTGGCCGTCGGGCACTACGTGGCGACGCCGTGGAAGACCGCCCTGTGGGTGACCATCTCGGTGAGCGTCGTCCTGCTGCTGGCCTGGACGCGCGTGGTGGCGCCGCTGAGCATCCTGCGCCGCCCGTACGTCGTCGAGCACGTGCGCCGGCAGCCGGGGGACTCCTGGTCGGTGGAGCTCAGCCCGGACGGGCACGACGGGCTGCGCTTCCGCGCCGGCCAGTTCGCCTGGCTCACGATCGGTGGCACGCCATTCCAGCTGGAGGAGCACCCGTTCTCGTTCTCCTCGAGCGCCGAGCGGCCGGAGCGGCTGGAGCTCACCATCAAGGAGCAGGGCGACTTCACCTCCCGTGTCGGGGAGATCGAGCCTGGCAGCCGCGCCTACCTGGACGGCCCGTACGGCGCCTTCTCGACCGAGCTCAACGAGGGGCCCGGCTTCGTGGCAGTGGCCGGCGGCGTGGGCATCACGCCGGTGATGAGCATCCTCCGGACCCTGGCCGACCGGGCCGACCGCCGCCCTGTCCTGCTCTTCTACGCAAACCCGGATCTGGGATCCGCCCTCTTCCGGGACGAGCTGGAGCAGCTGGCCGAGCATCTCGACCTGGACGTGGTCGACGTGCTCGAGGACCCGCCGGAGGGGTGGGAGGGCGAGTCCGGCTTCGTCGACGCCGACGTGCTGCGCACGCACCTGCCCGAGAACGCGCACCGTCGCAGCTACTTCGTCTGTGGCCCCGACCCGATGATGGACGCGACCGAGCAGGCCCTGGTCGAGCTGGGCATCCCCCGGGAGCGCGTGGCCATGGAGCGCTTCGCGCTCGCCTGACCGTCGAACCGGGAAGGAGGTTCTCGTGCGCCACACGATCACGACGCGATTCGTGCTCGTCACCGCAACCCTGCTCGTCGCGGGCACCGTGGTCTTCGCACTGATCCAGAGCTGAGGCGGTCGAGGACCCGTCCGTCTCCGACCGCCACGGGCTCCCGCGCCCGCGGACCCTCAGGCCCCGGCGTGGTCCATGGCCAGGAACTCCCACACGTGCCCGTCGAGGTCCTGGCAGGTGGTGGCGTACATCGGGCCGTCGCGCAGGGGCTCCTTCCACGGCTTCCCGCCGGCGTCGATCGCGCGCCGCACGAGGTCGTCGGCCTCCTCGCGGGTGTGCACGGTCAGACAGGTGAGCACCTCGGTCGTCGCCGGGTCGCTGATCTCCCCGGTGATGAACTCCCGGAACTTCGCGTCGGTCAGCAGCATCACGTAGATGCGGTCGTCGACGACGATGCACGAGGCCGTGTCGTCGCTGTACTCGAGGTTCTGCTCGAAGCCGAGCGCCCGGTAGAAGGCGGTCGCTGCGGCCAGGTCGGCGACGGGCAGGTTGACGAAGATCATGCGGGACATGCGTGCTTCTCCCTGGGGCTCGGCCGGCGCCGGGCCCGGTACCCGTCGCTCACCCCCGTAGACGCCGGAGCCCGCCGGGACTCATCGCCTACCGCCCGCACGGCCGACTGCCCCCGGGCGAGGAGACGACGGCCGTACGGCGGGTGGCCGGGGTCAGGTGACCGCGGGCCCGGACCGGTCACTGCCGGAGAGGTCCTTGAGGAACTCGTGGCACTGGCGCGCCCGCTCGGCGTCCTCCTTCATCACCTGCTCGAAGAAGCTGGCGATGTCGTCGCGCCCCGCGTTGCGGGCGTCCCGCACGTACTGGCCGTAGTCGTGGCCCGCCTTGAGGGAGTGGTACTGGACGGACACCAGGTCGTAGGTGACGTCGTCGAAGCCGGTCTCACCGGTTGCCATGGGTCCTCCTGCGAGTTCGTCGGGTCGTGCGGACGACGACGGCTACCCCGGCCTCGGCGGACTACACCTGCTCCGTGCGGCGGAGGCGGAGTAGCGTCCGGCCGGAGGAGGGATCATGGTCGCTGCACCCGCGGACCGCAGCCCGAGTGTCGCCGGACTGGCAACGCAGTTCGGCGACGAGCCGGTGACCGCCGGACAGCTGGTGAACGACCTGGTCGCGCATCACCGCAACTACGCAGGACGCCGGGCCGCCGAGGTCCTGCCGTTCTGGCCGGAACCGGCCAGGCGCCGCACCGCGGCGTCGTGGATCACCGCGTCCGAGCGGCTGATCGTGGACGGCTCGGGAGGCCTGAACGGGCAGCTGCTCATCCTGCTCCTGGCACTAGTCGACCCGCCGACGGGTCGCGCGATCACCGAGAGCGGGCTCGTCGCTGCTCTGCTGGCGGAGTACGTGGCGGTCGAGGACGACCCCGGTCGACCCGTCGGCAGCATCGTGGACCGCGAGGCCGCAGCAACCGGCCTGCGCGCCTCGCCCCTGCTGGCGGCCATGTACGGTCTGGCGGAGCCCACCCGGCTGCCGACCACCTCGAGCAGTGGCGCGGAGGTCGGCGGCCTGTGCTGGCCCTGGTCCGGTGGACCGGTCATCGCCTTCACGGACGGCCGGGTCGAGCAAGTCGAGACGGGCCTCGGCGCCTCCTCGGGCCTGTCCGGTCCGGTCAGCGTCGGCGCCGACGACGTTCGTGTCCTGGTCCACCAGCGACATGGGGTGGGTGACGCGACGGTCCCCTGGGGAGAGAGTCTGCCCGCGGTCGAATCCGGCTCCACCGGCGGCCCGGACCTGCGCGTCGTGTCGCGGTCCGGCCAGGCGTCGGCCTCGTACGACGCCTCGACCGGGAGGGTCGACGTGACCCGGCCGACCGGCTCCGCGGCTGACGGGTCATCCGCCACCCGCACTGTCCCGGTGGGGATCGGCAGGCTCGCCGCCATGGCCGTGACCGACGGCGGCGACCTGGTCGCGGCGGTGGACGAGGCCGGCCGGCTCGTCCTGTGGGAAGCGGACGACAAGACTGAGCCGGTCACCTGGGACCACCCGTGGCGGGACGAGCCGACCCGACCGGGCGGTGGCCTGGACGTGGACGCGGCGGGGCGCCTGGTCGCCTGGGGGACGGCAGACGGGCACGTGCTGCTGGTCCACCGGTCGGGGAACGGTCCACTTTCGCTCACGGCCGACCTCGCCCCCGCCGGCGCGGACAGCTCCCCGGCCGACACGCTGGCCCTCAGCCCGGACGGGTCGAACCTGCTCGTCAGGAGGCCACCTGGCACCTACCGCTACGACCTCCGGCTCGGTGCGGACCGGCTCCGCAGCGGGTACCTCAACGATCTGGCCAGTCGGGGGCGGGACTACGCCGGGCTGGACAACGACGTCGAGGCGCTCGCCATGCTCGTGGCCTCGCGCCAGCTGGAGCCCCCGCTCTCGATCGGGCTCTTCGGGGACTGGGGAACGGGCAAGTCCTTCTTCCTCAACCGGCTGCAACGACGGGTCCTGGTGCTCAGCCGGGAGGCCTCGGGCAGCGGGCTGGCCCAGCACCAGGTCGACTACTGGAAGCACGTCCGCTGCGTCGAGTTCAACGCCTGGACCTTCGCCGAGGCGAACCTCTGGGCAAGCCTCATGGAGGAGGTGCTGGCCGAGCTGGACGCGAAGCCGGTGAGCCGGACCGACGCCGCGCCGGTCGACGCGTCTCTCGTCCGGACGACGATCCTGGGCGACCGGCGTGCGGCCGCCGACTCCGAGCTGAGTGCCCGTGAGCGGGAGCTCGCCGAGGCGCAGCGGACGGTGATGCGGTCGCGTTTGCTCGCCGGCGGCGCCGCCGTCGTCGGCCTGGTCGCGCTCGTGCTGCTCGCCGTGGGCCTGGCCACGAACCAGCTCGAGGTGTGGATCGGCGGCCTCGGTGCGGTGGCCGCCGTCCTGGCCGGCTACGCCGCAGCCGCTGCAGCCCTGGCCCGGAAGGCGACGACCGCAGCCGGGGACGCCGCCCAGGCCACGGGGGCGGTCGTCCGTCCCCTCACCCGGTGGCGGCAGGACGAGGGGCGGCTCCGGTCCAGGCAGGCTGCGCGGGACCAGGCTGCCGAGGAGGTCGCGCGGCTGGACCGGATCGAGGCGAACCCGGCCCGGATGGTGGCCGAGTACATCGCCGGCAGGCGCGGGTCGGGGGACTACCGGCAGCACCTCGGGCTGGTGGGGATGGTGCGCCAGGACCTGAAGCGGATCGACGAGGCTGTGGACGCGGCGAACGAAGCCGTGGCACCCGAGCGGGGCGAACCTGAGCCGGAGCTCGAGGGCGAGGACCGGCTCAATCGCATCGTCGTCTTCATCGACGACCTCGACCGCTGCGCCCCCGCCCGGGTGGTCGAGGTGCTGGAGGCGGTGCATCTCCTCCTCGCGTACCGGCTCTTCGTGGTCGTCATCGCCGTTGACTCGCGCTGGCTGCAGCAGTCGCTGCGGGCGCACTACCGCGACCTGCTGGCGGGGGAGCGGGGCCGCGCGGCCACACCGCTCGACTACCTGGAGAAGATCGTCCAGCTGCCGTACCAGCTGCCGCGGATGAACCGCGGACAGGTCACGGCGATGATCAGCGACCTGGTCGGGGCGGAGGTGACCGCCGAGGCACAGCCGCCTCCGGAGGGGACCCGCCGCCAGGAGGGCGCGGCGAGGGCCGCCGGTGGCGACGCGGAGAGCGTTCGCGGGGGCGTCGAGGACGTCGGCGCGGCGCGGAAGCCGCCCAGGGTCGACCTGCAGCCGGAGGGGTTGCACGTCACGGCCGAGGAGGCACGGTGGCTCGCGGGGCTCGCCCCCCTCGTCGGGTCGACCCCCCGGACCGTCAAGAGGTTCGTCAACGCATACCGCGTGCTCAAGGCGCGCAGCCCGCTCCCACGAGTCTTCGCAGCCGAGATGGGGCCCGACTCGGAGTACCGCCGGGCCGCGTTCCTGCTGGCCGTCCTCGTGGGCTGCGAGGAGTACGCCCTGGTCTTCGTCCCGGCGCTGCGGTCGGGCCGGCACGGGTCGCTCGGCGAGGTGCTCGACGCGACCCGGGGGTCGGGCGTGGCCCGGGTGCAGCGCGACCGCATCCGGTCCTGGGCGGTCGCCAACGACTGGCTCGACCGCCCGGTCGGACCGCTGTCCCGGAGCATGGCCGACGTGGGCCGGTTCTCCTTCGTCGACCTCCTCGGGTGACCCGCCCATCCGCACTGGAGGTCGCCGGACGACGGTCAGTGACCGCGGTGGGGCGAGGTTGCTCCCCCGGCCGATGGCGTCCCGGCGTGCTGGCCCGGCTCGACGACGACGAACTGCGCCATCATGCCGCGGTCCTCATGCTGGAGCAGGTGGCAGTGGATCAGGTACGGGTGGACAGGGTCCGTGTGTCCGGTGAAGCGCACCGCGAGCCGCACGGTGTCACCACCGCTGAGGAAGAGGGTGTCCTTCCACCCGGCCTCGTGGCCGACCGGCGGACGTCCGTCCACGTCGAGCACCTGGAACTGCGTGCCGTGCAGGTGGACGTTGTGCGGCTGTCCGTCGGCCTGCCGGATCTCCCAGATCTCCGTCTCGTCGACGGTCACGACCTCGTCGATGCGGCTCGGGTCCATGTCTCGTCCGTTGATGTTCGTGCCGCTCATGCGGAAGATCCGTGCCGGGGCCGCATCGGGATTGGTGAGGTCGCGGTCCAGGTCCGGAGCGGCCGCGAGCCGGTCGGGCAGCGGCGGCGACGGGTCGAGCGGCCCTGCTGCTCGGAGCTGCAGGACGTCGAGGGTGTCGTCGCCCCCGGCCATCCGCTGGCTCCAGGGGTCGCTCGCCACCCGGGTCGGGTGGCTGCGCAGCACACGCTCCTCGCCCGGCGTCATCGTCACGACGACCTCGGCGCGCTCGCCGGGCGAGAGGCGGATGCGGTCGGTCCGGAAGGGCGCCGGCAGGAGACCGCCGTCGCTCGCCACCACGGCGAGCTCGGAGCCGTCGTCGAGGCCGAACTCGTACACCCGGGCAGGTGAGGCGTTGAGGATCCGCAGCCGGATCCGCTCGGTCGTGACGTCGAGGTAGGGACCCACCGTCCCGTTGACCAGGACCGTGTCCCCGAGCAGCCCCGTGGAGCGGAACGGCTCGCCGGACTGGTCGATCTCGCCGCCCGCTGTGAAGCGACGGTCCGTGACCATGACCGGCACGTCGTCCACCCCGTACGTGGAGGGCAGGCTCAGGTCCCGAGTCTGGTCGTCGTCCACCAGGAAGAGTCCGACGAGCCCACGGTGGACGTGCTCGGCCGTCCGGCCGTGCAGGTGGGGGTGGTACCAGAGCGTCGCTGCAGGCTGGTCGACCGTCCACGTCGGGGACCAGGTCCGGCCCGAGGCGATCACCTGGTGCGGGCCGCCGTCCATCGCCGCCGGGAGTTCCATCCCGTGCCAGTGCAGCGTGGTGGGCTCGCCGACATCGTTCGTGACATGGACCAGGACCTCCTCGCCACGCCTGGCACGCAGCGTGGGGCCGAGGTGGTCGGCGTCGACACCCCAGGTCTCGCTGCTCCCACCGAGGCCGAAGTCGGTCCGACCCCGCTGCAAGGTGAGGTCGAAGACCCGCCGGCCGTCGGGATCGACCCGTGACTCGGCCAGGGGCGGAATCGCGAGATGGTTGGAGAAGGCCACCTCCCCACCCGTGTCGGTGACGGCGCTGACCCAGACCGCAGCTGCCGCTCCCCCCAGGACCACGACCGGGAGGAGGAGAAGGGACGCGGCGAGCAATGCGTACCGGCCGCGTCGACGGCGAGGCCGCGAGGGTGTGTCATGGATTGGGAGGGTGACGGCAGGCATGTCCAGGTCTTTCCGGTCGAGATCAGCGGTCTCTCCCACCCTGAGCACTCCACCTGCGACCGCCCATCGGGAACCGCACCGGCGGGACCCGGAGATGCTGGCCCATCTCCCCTAGGGACCAACCCTCCGCGCGGGTCTGGCCTCGGCGGTGTCCGCGAACGCCGCCTCACGATCGACGGCGGCGAGCCCAGCCCGTACATACGTGCATGTGCCCGTGCACGGCGGCGGCCAGCGCGGTTGCGTGGTCGACGAGCTCGTCGAGGGTGACCTGCTGGTCGAGCGGCCGAGGCTGGCGGAGTGGCCAGAGCCGGTGGTGGCGAGCGCGGCGAAGCCGAGACTCGCGAGGAGCCGAGCCGAGCCGATGTCCCACGGGTCGGGCATCACGAAGGTGCCGCTCTCGTGGAGCTGCCGGAAGCGGTCCCGTCGCTCGTCGACGTCGTGTGTCATGCGTCCTCCTCACCCGGTTCCCGCTCGGGCGGGACGCGAGGCATGCTGGCAAGGTGGCACAGAGTCCTCCCCAGCAGTACGCCCAGGCGTGGTCCGAGGACGGGCGGGAGCCCCTGCCACTGGTCGGCGACGAGCGGACCATGCTCACGGCCTTCCTCGACTGGCACCGGCAGACCCTCGAGCTCAAGTGCGCAGGCGTTTCCGAGGAGCAGTTGTCGGTGTGTCAGGTGCCGCCATCCGGGCTCACCCTGCACGGACTCGTGCGGCACCTGGCGGCCGTCGAGCGGTGGTGGTTCCGTCAACAGCTCGCCGGCGAGGACGTGTCCGATCTCTACTTCACGGCGGAGGATCCGGATGCCGACTTCGACGACCTCTCGGGGTCCTTCACCGACGCGCTCGAGGCCTGGCGGGACGAGTGCCGACGCTCGCGCGAGATCGTCGCCGCCGCGACCTCGCTCGACGTGACGGGCGTCCACTGGGCCAGCGGCCGTCCGATCGCTTTGCGCCGGATCCTCGTCCACATGATCGCCGAGTACGCCCGGCACAACGGACACGCAGACCTGCTGCGCGAACGGATCGACGGCGCGACCGGCTACTGATACCGGGCCTCGGTCGACCACGGCGACCAGTCTGGGGGTCGTCACGAGGCGCCTGGGTTGCTCCGGGGCTGGTGGTGATCCGATCGGCGGGGGATCCCCGCGGCTTTGGCGATCCGCTGCACCATGCGGTAGACATCGCGACGGTCGATCGGCTTCCCCGAGAGCGGCCGCAGCACCAGCGGCCCCTCTGTCCGGTTGCCGCGGCAGGCTTCGAGGACTCTCGGGACCGGGACGGTGAGCGGTGGCATGGTAGCTGGCTTGTTGCCCTTTCCGACCAGGTGCAGCACGGTGCCCGCGCAGCGTCTCTTGGTAGTCCTCGATCCGGACCGCGGCGGCCTCGGAGGCACGGAGGATCCGCCCGCCTGCCCGCGCTCCAACGATGCTCGCCGGGCGTGGCGGCGACGCTTCACAGCTCGACGTAGACGTCGTCGCCCTCGACCGTGACCTCGTACGTCGTCAGCGGCGACGGCTTCCTGCCGAGTGCGATCATCTTGCGCGACCAGCGGGGCATGTCCCTACCGGCGAAGCCGGGCGCCCAGTCGAGGTTGTCGCCCGACGCGAGGTCGAAGCGGGAGTTGTGCCACGGGCAGACAACCTGACCGTCGGTGTACCTCAGACCAGCTGGCCCCTTGGTGAGGGAGAGGCCCAGGTGGGGACAGCGATTGCGCGCCGCGCACAATGAGTCCCCAGCGAAACCGACCACGACGGACGTGCCCACAGCATCCACGGCGTGGAGCTTCCCGTCGGCGAAGTCCGCCACGCTACCGATCCTGACTCGACCTGGCATGTCACGGTTCCTCGTCTCGGGTGCCTGGCTCCGTTCTACCAGCGCGCCGACGCTAACGTCACTGTTGTTCGTG
>DATHUJ010000058.1:0-12197 GCA_035462375.1 Jiangellales bacterium | reverse complement strand
TTCACCGCAGCGTTGCTGATCTGCGATTACTAGCGACTCCGACTTCACGGGGTCGAGTTGCAGACCCCGATCCGAACTGAGACCGGCTTTTTGGGATTCGCTCCACCTCGCGGTATCGCAGCCCTTTGTACCGGCCATTGTAGCATGCGTGAAGCCCTGGACATAAGGGGCATGATGACTTGACGTCATCCCCACCTTCCTCCGAGTTGACCCCGGCAGTCTCCCATGAGTCCCCAACTGAATGCTGGCAACATGGGACGAGGGTTGCGCTCGTTGCGGGACTTAACCCAACATCTCACGACACGAGCTGACGACAGCCATGCACCACCTGTACACGCCCCTTGCGGACACCGCATCTCTGCGGCTTTAGCGTGTATGTCAAGCCCAGGTAAGGTTCTTCGCGTTGCATCGAATTAATCCGCATGCTCCGCCGCTTGTGCGGGCCCCCGTCAATTCCTTTGAGTTTTAGCCTTGCGGCCGTACTCCCCAGGCGGGGCGCTTAATGCGTTAGCTACGGCACGGAACCCGTGGAAGGGATCCCACACCTAGCGCCCACCGTTTACGGCGTGGACTACCAGGGTATCTAATCCTGTTCGCTCCCCACGCTTTCGCTCCTCAGCGTCAGTATCGGCCCAGAGACCCGCCTTCGCCACCGGTGTTCCTCCTGATATCTGCGCATTTCACCGCTACACCAGGAATTCCAGTCTCCCCTGCCGGACTCTAGCCTGCCCGTATCCACTGCAGTCCCGGAGTTGAGCCCCGGGATTTCACAGCAGACGCGACAGGCCGCCTACGAGCTCTTTACGCCCAATAATTCCGGACAACGCTCGCACCCTACGTATTACCGCGGCTGCTGGCACGTAGTTAGCCGGTGCTTCTTTAGCCCCTACAGTCACTTTCGCTTCGTCGGGGCCGAAAGAGGTTTACAACCCGAAGGCCGTCATCCCTCACGCGGCGTTGCTGCGTCAGGCTTCCGCCCATTGCGCAATATTCCCCACTGCTGCCTCCCGTAGGAGTCTGGGCCGTGTCTCAGTCCCAGTGTGGCCGGTCGCCCTCTCAGGCCGGCTACCCGTCGTCGCCTTGGTAGGCCACTACCCCACCAACTAGCTGATAGGCCGCGGGCCCATCCCTGACCAGTAAACCCTTTCCACACGGAGAGGATGCCCTCCCGTGTCGCATCCGGTATTAGCCCCGGTGTCCCGGGGTTATCCCAGAGTCAGGGGCAGGTTGCCCACGTGTTACTCACCCGTTCGCCGCTCGAGTACCCCCGAAGGGGCCTTTCCGCTCGACTTGCATGTGTTAGGCACGCCGCCAGCGTTCGTCCTGAGCCAGGATCAAACTCTCCATCAATGACATATGACGAACCCCGCCCACCTCGAGAGGCGAGCAGGACCATCGACACTGAGAATCACTCGAACCCCGGCAAAAGACAGACAAAAAAACAGTCCGTCGTCTTCACCAAAGGAATCCCACCACGAGACAACCACACCACACGGCGCAGCCACCCCGCGGACGGGGATCAAACAATTTTGGCATCGACATATAGGCACGCTGTTGAGTTCTCAAGGATCGGACGCACACCGAGAGACAGCCCGCCAGGGCCGCCCTCAGGGCAACTCTCTTAATGTACCCGTCGAGGCTCTGCGGGTCAAACCGCGGCGCCTCGTCCTGCTCGGTCCCGCGCGACCGCCGCGGCAACCGTCTGGCTGCCGTGCTCGGCGCGTGGCTTCCTCGCGGTCCGGCCGCCGTTTCCCGGCGTCCCGCACCCCGGCGAGGCGTGGCCTAACGTACGACCTCCGGGAGAGCCGGGTCAAATCGCCGTCCTGTGTGCCGGGACACAGCGGATCACACCGGTGTCGTTCGGAGGTCACGCAGCGACCTCGACACCCGCGACCGTCCGCTTCCCCCGGCGCAGGACCAGCCACCTCCCGTGGAGCAGGTCGGCCCGGGACGGACCGGCCTCCGGTTCCGTGGCGGGGTCGAGCCTGCGGTTGTTCACGTAGACGCCACCTTCCGCGAGCGTGCGCCTGGCGGCCGACCTCGACGCCGCCAGGCCGCTGGCGGCGAGGAGCTCGACGTAGGACGGGAGCACGTCCCCGGCCCTGACCCGCACGAGCCCCGCCTCGGTCACGGCCGCCGCCAGGGTCAGCTCGTCCAGCTCCTCCAGCGCGCCGTCGCCGAAGAGCGCCCGCGACGCCGCCACCACCCGACGGCACTCGTCCGCCCCGTGGACGAGGGAGGTGACGTCCTCGGCCAGCGCCCGTTGCGCCGCTCGCGCGGCCGGGCGCTCGCGGGTGGCCCGGATCAGCTCATCGGTCTCGTCGCGGCTCCTGAAGGTGAAGTAGCGCAACCACGCCGGTACGTCGCGGTCGTCGGCGTTGAGCCAGAACTGGTACATGGCGTAGGGCGGGGTCATCGCCGGGTCCAGCCAGACCGTCCCGGACTCGGACTTGCCGAACTTCGTGCCGTCGGCCTTCGTCACGAGCGGCGTGGTGAACGCGTGGACCGACCTGGCCTCGACCCGGTGCACGAGGTCGACCCCGCTCGTGAGGTTGCCCCACTGGTCGCTGCCACCGGTCTGCAGGGTGCAGCCGAACCGTCGGTACAGCTCCAGGTAGTCCATCCCCTGCAGGATCTGGTAGCTGAACTCGGTGAACGAGATCCCCTCCTGGGACTCGAGGCGTGCACTGACCGCCTCCTTGGCGAGCATCCGGTTCACCCGGAAGTGCTGGCCCACGTCGCGGAGGAAGTCGATGGCCGAGAGCGGTGCCGTCCAGTCCAGGTTGTTGACCATGCGCGCGGCGTTCGGACCGGCGAAGTCGAGGAAGGGCTCGATCTGGGCCTGGATCCGGTCCACCCATTCCGCCACCACCTCCCGGTCGTGCAGGGTGCGCTCGGCCGTCGGTTTGGGGTCCCCGATCAGGCCGGTGGCCCCGCCGACGAGCGCGAGCGGGTGGTGACCGGCGTGCTGGAGCCTGCGCATGGTGAGGATCTGGACCAGGCTCCCGACGTGCAGGCTCGGGGCGGTCGGGTCGAAGCCGCAGTAGAACGTGACCGGGCCCGCCGAAAGCGCCGCGCGGAGCGCGTCCTCGTCGGTGTGCTGCGCCACCAGGGTTCGCCAGTGGAGCTCGTCGAGGATGTGGGTCACGGTGGCGGGTCTCCTCACGGGCCGGGTCGGTCGCGGTCCAGGGTGCCCGACCGTTCGGTCCGCGGGCGTCGAGGGGTGTGTGCCCGGTACGGGGAGACGCTCGGCTCACCCGCGAGCCAGAACCGCCAGGGCCGGTCCGCTGCCCGGGACAACCCGACGCGCGGGCCGGCCTCGACCCGCCCGGCGCGTCGGCCGCCGGGTGCCCCGACCCACAGGGGGGACGAGGTGGTCGTCGTGTCCGCGCCGTCCATCGCGCCGGTGACCCCGAGGCTCCGGGCCAGCCGTGCCGGGCCGCGCGCCAGGTCTCGCCCCGACCTGGCCCCGGGCCGCCGCCACCGCGCCAGCTCGAGCCCGGACACCACCTCCCCGGCCCGCAGCAGGACGGCGGACGCCGTACCCTCCGGCCCGCAGACCAGGTTCACGCACCAGTGCATGCCATAGGTGAAGTAGACGTACGCCCGCCCCGGCGGCCCGAACATCACCGAGTTCCTCCGGGTGCGTCCCCTCCAGGCGTGGGAGCCGGGATCCGCCTCCCCTGCGTAGGCCTCCACCTCGGTGAGCCGAACCCCGACGGTGCCGCCCTCCGCCCGGCTCGTCACCACGCAGCCGAGCAGGCCGCGTGCGACCTCGAGGACCGGACGGTCGTAGAAGCCCGGTGCGAGCGGCGTGGTCTCCACGAGACGGTCAGGCGAGAGGCTCGGCGGTGCCGGCCCAGTCACGGGCGAGCCGGGCCGCCGCACGCGCCCGCGACAGCTGCTCGCGGACCCGGGCCGGGGCCGTGCCGCCCCGGCCGGCGCGGGAGCCGAGCGACCCCTGGACCGTCAGCACCTCCCGTACGGCGGGCGTCAGGTGCACCGAGATCTCGGCGAGGTCGGCGTCACCGAGGTCCCAGAGCTCGATCCCCCGCTGCTCGCAGGTACGCACGCACGCGCCGGCGATCTCGTGGGCCGCTCGGAAGGAGACCCCTGAGCGCACCAGCCACTCGGCCACGTCGGTCGCCAGGGAGAAGCCCTGCGGCGCGAGCTCTTCCAGGCGCTCGGGATGGAAGCGGAGCGTGGCGACCATCCCCGCGAACGCGGGCAGCAGCACCTCGAGGTTGTCCACCGCGTCGAACACCGGGGGCTTGTCCTCCTGCAGGTCGCGGTTGTACGCGAGCGGCAGTCCCTTGAGGGTCGTGAGCAGGCCGGCGAGGTCGCCGACGATCCGGCCCGCCTTGCCACGAGCCAGCTCGGCGACGTCCGGGTTCTTCTTCTGCGGCATGATCGACGACCCCGTGGAGAACGCGTCGTCCAGCGTCACGAACGAGAACTCCTTGGTCGCCCAGACGACGACCTCCTCGGCCAGCCGCGACAGGTCGACCCCCGTCATGGCCGCCACGAAGACGAACTCCGCCAGGACGTCCCGGGAGGCGGTGCCGTCGACGGAGTTCTCGACCGAGTCCTCGAAGCCCAGCTCGAGGGCCACGGCCACCGGGTCGAGACCGAGGGAGGATCCGGCGAGCGCGCCGGCACCGTACGGGGACACCGCTGCGCGGCGGTCCCAGTCGCACAGCCGGTCGGCGTCGCGGAGCAGCGCCCACGCGTGGGCCAGCAGGTGGTGCGACAGCAGCACCGGCTGCGCGTGCTGGAGGTGGGTGCGCCCCGGCATCGCGACGCCCAGGTGGTCGCCGGCCTGCCCCACCAGGGCGTCCACGACGTCCGCTAGCAACCGCACCAACAGCCGCACGTGGTCGCGGAGGTACATCCTGGGCAGCGTGGCGATCTGGTCGTTCCGCGAGCGCCCGGCCCGCAGCCTGCCCCCCAGATCGGGGCCGACCCGCTCCAGGAGGCCACGTTCCAGCGCGGTGTGGACATCCTCGTCGGCCTCGTCCGGCCCGAAGGCACCGGACGCGACGTCGGCGTCGAGGGCGTCCAGGCCACCCAGCATGGCGTCGAGCTCGCGGCCGTCGAGCAGGCCGGCTCGGTGCAGCGCCCGGGCATGGGCGCGGGACCCGGCGAGGTCGTAGCGTGCCAGCCGCCAGTCGACGTCGGTCCCCTTGCTCAGGGCGGCCATCGCGGCGGCCGGGCCGCCGTCGAACCGCCCGCCCCAGAGGCTCAACCGGTCAGTCACGGCCCACGCGCTGGTCGCGGGCTGCGGCGAGCTTGGACGGCAGTCCCCACAGGTCGACGAACCCCTTGGCGAGGGACTGGTCGAAGGTGTCGCCCGTGTCGTAGGTGGCCATCCCGTAGTCGTACAGCGAGTGCTCGCTGCGCCGGCCGGTGGGGGTCGCGCGGCCGCCGTGCAAGGTCATCCGGACGTCACCGGTCACGTGCCGCTGCGTCTCGTCCACGAAGACGTCCAGGGCGCGCTTGAGCGGGCTGAACCAGAGGCCGTCGTAGACCAGCTCGCTCCAGCGCTGTTCGACCTGGCGCTTGAAGCGCGCCACATCGCGCTCGAGCGTAATCGTCTCGATCTCCTGGTGGGCGGTGATCAGGGCGATGGCCCCCGGGGCCTCGTAGACCTCGCGGCTCTTGATGCCGACCAACCGGTCCTCGACCATGTCCAGCCGTCCGACCCCCTGAGCGCCAGCGCGCTCGTTGAGCTGCTGGACCGCCTGCAGGGGGGTCACGGGGGCTCCGTCGAGCGCAACAGGAACCCCGCCCCCGAAGCTGATGACGACCTCGTCGGCGTCCCGCTGTGCCGCCGGGTCGGCGGTGTAGGCGTAGACCTCCTCGGTGGGCCCGTTCCAGATGTCCTCGAGGTAGCCGGTCTCCACCGCGCGGCCCCAGACGTTCTGGTCGATCGAGAACGGGTTGTCCTTCGTGGTCTCGATCGGCAGCCCGTGTGCCTCGGCGTAGTCGATGGCCTTGTCCCGGGTCAGGGCCAGGTCCCGCACCGGCGCCAGGCAGGTGAGGTCGGGTGCGAGCGCTCCGATGCCCGCCTCGAAGCGGACCTGGTCGTTGCCCTTGCCGGTACAGCCGTGGGCAACCGTCGTCGCGCCGTGCTGGCGAGCCGCCGTCACGAGGTGCTTGACGATGACCGGTCGGGACAGCGCGGACACCAGCGGGTACCGGTCCATGTAGAGACCGTTGGCCTTGAGCGCGGGGAAGCAGTACTCGGTGGCGAACTCCTCCCGCGCGTCGGCGACGTACGCCTCGACGGCGCCGCAGTCCAGGGCCCGCTTGCGGATGGTCTCCAGGTCTTCGCCGCCCTGGCCGAGGTCCACGGCCACGGCCACCACCTCGGCACCGGTCCGCTCGGCGATCCAGCCGATGGCGACGGAGGTGTCGAGACCTCCGGAGTAGGCGAGCACGACTCGCTGGGTCACGGTTCGCTCCTTGGTTCTGATGGTGACACGGTCGGGGTGGGCGAGGCCGCCTCGCGACCCTCCGCCAGGGCGAGGAACCGCACGGCGACCGCCTCCCCTCCCGTCGGGTCCCGGCTGATCACGAGCACGGTGTCGTCGCCGGCGATGGTGCCCAACAGCTCGGGCAGGTCGGCGTGGTCGATGGCCGACGCGAAGTACTGGGCGGCACCTGGGGGGGTCCGGAGCACGACGAGGTTCGCCGATGCCTCGGCAGCCACGAGCAGCTCCTCGGTGACCCGTGCGAGCCGGGCGTCGAGCACGGCCTCGCCCGGGGCCGCCCTCGGCGTGCGGTCGCCGCCCTCGCCGGGTACGGCATAGACCAGCCCGGTGCCGCTGGGCGCACGCACCTTGACCGCGCCGAGCTCGTCGAGGTCGCGGGAGAGCGTGCCCTGGGTGACCCCCACCCCGTGCTCGGCCAGCAGGTCCGCCAGCTGCACCTGGGAGTGGACGGCCCGGCGACCGAGGATCTCCACGATCTTCTGCCGCCTGGCCGCCTTGGTGGCGGGGACCGCCCCGTGGCTCACGGCGCGGCCCCCCCGGAACGGGCCGCCGAGGCGTCCAGCACCCGGGGCACGGCCACCAGGAAGGAGTCCGCCTGCTCCTCGGTGAGCACGAGTGGGGGGGCGAGACGGACGACGTCGGGGGTGACGTCGTTGACGATGAAGCCGGCGTCCAGGGCCGCGGCGGCCAGCTGCCCTGCGACCGGTAGCCGCAGTGCGATGCCGATGAGGAGGCCTTCCCCGCGCACCTCCGACACGAGCGGGTGCCCGAGCCCGGTGACCCCGTCCGCGAGGCGGCGGCCGAGCCGCCGGGCGCGCTCGGTCAACCCGTCGCGCTCGACGACGTCCAGCACGGCCAGGGCTGCCGCCGCGGCGACCGGGTTGCCCCCGAACGTGCTGCCGTGGGTGCCCGGGCCGAGCAGGCGGGCGGCGTGACCCCGGGCTGCGCAGGCGCCGACGGGGAAGCCACCGCCGAGGCCCTTGGCCAGCGTCACCACGTCGGGCCGGACCCCGTGCCGCTGGAAGGCGAACCACTCCCCCGTACGGGCGATGCCGGTCTGCACCTCGTCCAGGACGAGCAGCGACCCGTGCCGGGACGTGAGGGACCGGGCGGCCTCCAGGTAGCCGGGAGGAGCCGGGTGGACACCGCCCTCGCCCTGCACGGGCTCGAGCACGACCGCGGCACACGTGCCGTCGACCGCTGCCTCGAGCGCTGCGACGTCGCCGTAGGGTACGTGCTCCACCCCGCCGGGCAACGGCTCGAAGGGCTCCCGCAGCGCGGGCTTGCCGGTCAGGGCCAACGCCCCCATGCTCCGCCCGTGGAAGCCGCCGGCCGCCGCGACCACCCGTGGCCGACCGGTGCGCCTCGCCAGCTTGAAGGCGGCCTCCAACGCCTCGGTCCCGGAGTTGCAGAGGAAAACCCGGCCGTCCCCGTCGAAGCCGAGAAGGGCGAGCAGGCGCTCGGCGAGCTCGACCTGCGGTGGTGTAGCGAAGAAGTTGGAGACGTGGCCGAGCGTGGCGAGCTGGCGGGCTACCGCATCGACGAGTACGGGGTGGGCGTGGCCGAGCGAGTTGACGGCGATCCCGGCCAGCAGGTCGAGGTACCGGCGACCTTGGTCGTCCCACACCCAGCTGCCCTCACCGCGGACGAGCACCCGTCTCGGCGGCCCGTACGTGTCCATCAGGGCGGCCGCGTGCCGATCGGCCCAGGTCGTCACGACGGGACCACCATGGTGCCGACCCCGGAGTCGGTGAAGAGCTCCAGCAGCAGGCAGTGCGCGACCCGACCATCCACCACGTGGGCCCGCGGCACCCCCTCGCGCACGGCTCGCAGGCAGGCCTCCATCTTGGGCACCATGCCCGCCGCCAGGCCGGGCAGCAGCGACGCCAGCTCCTCCGCACCGATCTCGCTGACCACCTCGCCGTCGTGAGAGGGCCACGTCCGGTGCAGGCCGGCCACGTCCGTGACCACGACGAGCTTCTCGGCGCCCAGCGCGACCGCGAGCGCCGAGGCCGCCGTGTCGGCGTTCACGTTGTGCACCTGCCCGGCCCGGTCGGGGGCCACGGAGGCGACGACAGGGATCCGGCCCGCCGCCACGAGGTCGAGGACCGCCTCGGGGCGGACGTTCACGACGTCGCCGACCAGCCCGAGGTCGACGGTCTCGCCGTCGACGACGGACCCGCGACGCTCCGCCGTGAACAGACCGGCGTCCTCGCCGGACAGGCCGACGGCGAAGGGACCGTGCTTGTTGACCA
Source organism: Jiangellales bacterium (assembly GCA_035462375.1). GTDB lineage: Bacteria > Actinomycetota > Actinomycetes > Jiangellales > Jiangellaceae > DASTQL01. The sequence goes on along the minus strand of DATHUJ010000058.1, from coordinate 3,448 downwards.
GCCCCACCAGCTCCCGCCCGACCTGGCCGACGAGCACCATCCGGACGACGTCCATCGCCTCCGTGCTGGTGACGCGCAGACCACCGCGGAACTCGCTGACGATGCCCAGCCGGTCGAGCATGGAGCTGATCTGCGGTCCGCCCCCGTGGACCACGACGGGTCGCAGACCCGCGTACCGCAGGAACACCACGTCCTCGGCGAAGGCGCGCCGCAGCCCGTCGTCGGTCATCGCGTTGCCGCCGTACTTGATGACCACCACCCTCCCGTGGAAGCGCTCCAGCCAGGGCAGCGCCTCGACCAGCGTGGCGGCCTTGGCGTGGGCGGCGGCGAGGTCCCGGTTCACGTCGAGTACGCCGAGTTCTCGTGCACGTAGTCGTGCGTGAGGTCGTTGGTCCAGACGGTCGCGGCGGCGTCGCCCGACCGGAGGTCCACGACGATGTGGACCTGGCGCCCGGACATGTCGACCAGGGTGCGTGCCTCCCCTGCCCTGCTGTCGCGGCACACCTCCACCCCGTTGATCGCGACGTCGAGGTGGAGCGGGTCGAACGCGGCCCGGGTCGTGCCGACCGCCGCGAGGATCCGCCCCCAGTTCGGGTCCTGACCGAAGGCGGCGCACTTGACCAGGTTGGAGCGTGCGACGGCCCGGGCGACCTCCACGGCGTCCTCCTCCCCGGCGGCGCCGACCACCTCGACGGCGATCTCGTGGGAGGCACCCTCGGCGTCGGCGACGAGCGCGGCCACCAGCTCGGCGCACACCTCGTGCACGGCGTCGCCGAGCGCGACGGGGGACGGACGCTCCCCGGACGCACCCGACGCCAGCAGGAGGACGGTGTCGTTGGTGGACATGCACCCGTCGGAGTCCACCCGGTCGAAGGTGCCTCGCGCGGCCGCGCGGAGCACCCCGTCCAGCGTCGCCGCGTCCACGTCGGCGTCGGTCGTCAGCACGGCGAGCATCGTCGCGAGTCCGGGGGCGAGCATGCCGGCACCCTTGGCCATGCCGCCGACCCGCCAGCGCGCCGTCCGGGCCGCCGCCTCCTTGGGGCGGGTGTCGGTGGTCATGATCGCGGCGGCGGCCGACGCACCGTCCTCGCCGAGAGCGGCGCAGGCGGCGTCGACGCCGCGCAGCAGCCGGTCCACCGGCAGCCGCTCCCCGATGAGCCCGGTGGAGCAGACCGCCACCTCGGCGGCCCCGGTGCCCAGGCGGTCGGCCACACGCTCGGCCGTACGGTGCGTGTCGAGGAACCCTTCTGGACCGGTGCAGGCGTTGGCGCCGCCGGAGTTGAGCACCACGGCCCGGAGCGACCCCGACCGCAGGACCTGCTCGGTCCAGAGGACGGGGGCCGCCTTCACCCGGTTGGCGGTGACCACGCCCGCGGCGGCCGTACCCGGGCCGTCGTTCACGACGAGGGCCACGTCGGGCGCGCCGGAGGACTTGAGGCCGGCAGGCACGCCGGCAGCCCGGAACCCGCTCGCCGCGGTGACGCTCACGGGGCCACCCCGGTCACCGGCAGACCGGCCGTCTCGTCCAGCCCGAGGGCCAGGTTGGCGTTCTGCACGGCCTGGCCGGCGGCACCCTTCACGAGGTTGTCGAGCGCGGCCACGACCACCGCGCGCCCTGCGTCGGTGTCGACGGCCACCTGGAGGTGCACGCTGTTGGACCCGACCGTGGCGCCCGTCGCGGGCCAGGCGCCCGGGGGCAGGACGTGGACGAAGGGCTCGGGGTCGTAGGCGGCCTGCAGGACGGCCCGGAGCTCGGTCTCGGTCGCACCCGGGGCCGCCCTGGCCGTGCACGTGGCGAGGATGCCCCGCGGCATGGGCACGAGGACGGGAGTGAACGAGACGGACACCTCCCCGCCTGCGGCCGCGGCGAGGTTCTGGCGGATCTCGGGCGTGTGCTGGTGCACGCCGCCGACCTTGTAGGCGCCGGCGCTGCCCATCACCTCCGACGCCAGCAACGAGGTCCGGGCCGACCGCCCGGCGCCCGACGTCCCGCTGGCCGCCACGACGACGAGGTCGTCGCCCAGGACGACTCCGCTCGCGAGCAGGGGCGCGAGGGCCAGGGTCACCGCGGTGACGTAGCAGCCGGGGTTTGCCACCCGCCGCGAGCCGGTGACCCGCGTGCGCGCACCGGGTATCTCGGGCAGGCCGTAGACCCACGACCCCGCGTACGGCGTGCCGTAGAAGCGCTCCCAGGCCTGACCGTCGCGGAGGCGGAAGTCGGCCCCGAGATCGACGACGAGCCGGTCCTCCGGTAGCCGGGTCGCCAGGGCGGCGGACTCCCCGTGCGGGAGAGCCAGGAACACCACGTCCGCCTGGGACAGGACCTCGGTCGTCGTCTCCGCCAGCACGACACCCGTCAGGGGCGTCAGCGAAGGGTGCACGTCGGTGACGGCCCGGCCGGCCTGCGCCGCCGCCGTGAGCGGGCCGAGCTCCAGCACGGGGTGCCCGAGGACGAGCCGGAGCAGCTCACCCCCCGCGTAGCCGCTCGCGCCGGCCACCGCCACCCGCACACCCATGGCCACCCTCCCCGGTCACCGACCAGCATGAGTATGCCCACCAGGACATGGCTATGCAATCCCGTCCAGCATCCGGGCGAGCTCGCCGGCGGTGGCCGGGTCACCCTTGGCGAGCATCTGACCGTCGGGACCGACGACCAGCACGTGGGGCGTGCCCATCGGCGCACCCGCGGAGGGGATCGGCTGGGCGCCGAGGCCGTCGGCCAGCCGGTGCCCTGACGCGGTGTCCTCGACGAGCAGGCGCACGGCGACACCCGGGGCGGACGGGGTGCCGGAAGCCCTCAGGTCGGTGGCCAGCTGGTGACATCGGGGGCAGGCGGGGTCGAGCTGGACCAGGGCGGACGCGGCCCGGGTGTGCGACGAGGCGGCTCCCGCGGCTGGTCCCGGCAGCGATCGCTGGAGCCGGTTCACCTCGTGCCGCAGCCCCGCGACAGTACGGTCGGTCGCGGCGACGACCCCGAGGAGCCGGGTGACGACGGCCGCGAGGGCCAGCACGAGGAGCGCGAGGAGGGCGAGGGCGAGCCCCCAGACCGGGCTCACCGCGAGCCGGCCACACTCGTGAGGGAGCCTCGGTGCGCGATCAGGAACCGCCGCACCTCGGCGAGGAGCGCGGCCAGCCCGGCCACGGACATCGCGGCGACGAGCACCCCGAGGGCGTCCAGGTGGCTCACCTCGCTGCCCGCCGCCCCGGCTCCCGGCCAGACGGCCAGGGCGGCGGAGGGTGCCAGGGCCACGACCAGGGCGCCCGCCGCCAGGAGCGCGTTGCGCACGACCAGACGGTTGCTGACCTGCTGCCGGCGGGCCAGCCCGCACCCGCACCCGATGGTCCGCCCGCGGCGGACGTTGACCCAGATGCCGCCCGCGAAGGAGATCAGCACGACTGCCGCGAGCAGGGCCACCGGCACCAGGAAGACGCCGAGCAGCAGTGCCAC
>DATHUJ010000057.1:0-73198 GCA_035462375.1 Jiangellales bacterium | reverse complement strand
GGAGCCGACGACCACGCCGTCGTAGTCCGCGGGCGAGGGTCCGGGATGGCTGCCGGCCCGCACCGTCTCGACCTGGTGACCGTGTTCGGTCAGGGTGGCCGCGATCTCGGTCGCGATGTCGGTGGTGTGACCCTCGCCGGTACCGTAGAGGAGGAGTGCACGTGCCATGAGGACATGGTCCGGTCTGGCCGCCCGGGACATCCAGGGTCGGACGACCCGAGGAGAGACGCGACCGGGATGAGAACCGTCCTCATCCCGGTCACCTAGGGTTCTCCGGGTGGACACCCAGACCCCGGCGGCCGTCAGCGCTCCAGCGGACGAGCAGACCGAGCTGCTCCCGGTCCGGTGGGGCCGGGTGCTGGCCGGGCTCTGCCTGGTCAGCTCGGCGATCGTGGGAGTCAGCTACGGGCTGCCCGCACTCACCGACCATCCGCTGACCACCGGTGGCGGGGAGATCCGCCGCTACGTCGACGTGGCTCTGGAGGCCAACCTCCCGACGTGGTGGAACTCCGCGCTCCTCATGGCCGCCTCGGTGCTCTACGCCGTCCTGGCCTGGCTGACCCGCCGGACCCGTACGGGCGGGACGACCGCCTGGGCGGTGCTGTCGGCCCTGCTCCTGCTCTTCTCGCTCGACGAGGCGACCGAGCTGCACGAGCGGCTGGACCGGTGGGGGGTGCAGTTCGTCGAGGTCAACCGGTTCACCTACGTCTGGCTCGTCATCGGCATCCCGCTGGTGATCGTCGTACTGGTCGTCGTCGTGCTCAGCGCTCGCCGCCTCCCACGCCGCTCGGCGCTCCTCGTGGTGGGCGGCCTGGGGACGATGCTGGCAGCCGCGGTAGGGCTGGAGTACGTGGGCGGCGAGATCATCCGTACCCATCCGGAAGGGGCCGGTCGGCTCTTCGTGCGGGTCTACCACCTCGAGGAGCTGCTCGAGATGGTGGGCGCCTCGATCGCGCTCGTCGCGCCGCTGGCGGCCCTCACCGTCCGGCGCGTCGGCGCCGCCGTGACCGTGTCCCCTCTTCCCGGCTCCGGCCGAGCGCGGGAGGTTCACGGCCCGCCGTCGTAGGCGGTAGGGGGCGCGGTGAACGGGACCTTCGCCACCTGGCATCGCCGCGGCCTCCGACGGAGAGTGGCGGTATGACCGAGAACTCCGACAGCAGCAGCGGCCGCGAGGTGACGCCCGCGCCCGACGACCCCGCCAGGTCGATCATGGTCCGCCCCGTCATCGAGGTCGACGGGCAGAGTTCGCTCCGCCACGTCGCCGAGCGGATGTCCGACGCCGGGGTCGGGGCCGTCCTCGTCGTGCGAGCCGGTGCCGCGGCCGGGATCCTGTCCGAGCGTGACGTGGTGCGCGCCCTGGCCGACGGGGCCGACCCCGACGAGGTCTGGGCGGCGGACGTCATGACCGCACCGATCCTGTGGGTCGCGCCCGACGACAGCATCAGCTCCGTGGCGGAGCTCATGGAGCTGGGTGGCGTCCGGCACGCGCCCGTACGGGAGGGGGACCGGGCCATCGGCATGATCTCGGTCCGGGACGTGCTCGACGTACTGGTCTGACCCGGACCGGCCGGGAGCGAGAGGGCTCGTGGTGGTGCGACTGGGGCTGGCGGGCGACACGATGCTCGGCCGGGGCGTCGCGGGGCAGCTCGAGCGCGACCCTGACTGGGAGCTGTTCTCCTCCGACCTGCGCGAGGCAGCCCTCGAGGCCGATGCCGTCCTCCTCAACCTGGAGTGCGCCGTCTCCTCACGCGGGGAGAGGTGGGCCGACCCGAGGAAGCCGTTCTTCTTTCGCGCGCCACCGCGCGCCGTCGACCCGCTCGTCGAGCTCGGCGTGCGCTGCGTGACGCTCGCCAACAACCACGCGCTGGACTACGGGCCGGTCGCCCTCCTGGACACGGTCGATCACCTCGGGTCGGCGGGGATCGCCGTCGTGGGAGCGGGCCCGGACCTGCGGTCGGCGAGGCACCCGGCGGTGCTGGAGGTCGGTGGCCTCCGGATCGGGGTCGTGGGGGTGACCGACCACCCGGAGGACTTCGCCGCCGCGGACGACCACCCGGGCGTGGCCCACGCCGACCTCCGCCGCGACGGGGTGCCGGACTGGCTGGCCGGGACCGTGCGCGACCTGCGCGTCGACGTCGACCTCGTGCTGGTCACCCCGCACTGGGGACCGAACATGAACCGCGCACCCCTGCCCTACGTACGCCGCGCGGCCGACGCGCTGCGCGACGCCGGTGCGGGGGTCGTCGCGGGCCACTCGGCCCACGTCTTCCACGGAGTCGCGCAGGGAGTGCTCTTCGACCTGGGCGATTTCGTCGACGACTACGCCGTGGACGCGGTGCTGCGCAACGACATCGGGCTGTTCTTCCTACTGGACGTCGACCGGGACGGACCCGTCCGGCTGGAGGCCCTGCCACTGACCCTCGACTTCTGCCGGACCCGGCTCGCGGACGCTGCGGACGCGGCGTGGGCACGCCGGCGCTTCCGCAGCGCCTGCGCAGAGCTCGGGACCGAGGTCGGGATCGAGGCCGGGCGGCTCGTCGTCACCTGGCCGCGGACATGACCGTCGGCGAGCCGGCCGGCGCGGCGGCCCGGCCCCCGGGCCGGGTGGAGGACACGAGCGACCGGAGTCCCCGGGCGACGAGGAACAGTGCGACCGCCTTGGGGAGGGCACCGGAGTAGGCACCGTGGTCCGACAGTCCGACGAGGGGGGCGAAGGCGAGGCCGGTGAGGATCGAGGCGGGCTCAAGCAGAACCAGACCGAGACCGGCGGACGACGGGAGCACGCGCGCCCGCATGGTCGCGACGCCGAAGGCGATCAGTCCCCCCATCCACAGCAGCGCACCGACCGGAAAGCCCAGCCACGCCAGGGCGTCGACGTCGAGGGCGCGGGCGTTGTTGCCGACGAGGGCGGCCGCGAGGCCGACCTGGACGGTCCAGTAGGCGGCCTTCTCGAAGCGACCGCTGCGGTCACGCTGGACGGCGTGGACGGCCGAGAAGGCGACCAGGGTCGCCGCGCCTGGCAGGTTCCAGAAGAAGTCGCGGTACTCGTGGACGCCGCCGACGGCGAGGGTCTCGGCCGAGAGGGCCAGGAAGCCCGCGGCTGACACCGAGGCGGCGACGACGCCGCGGCGGACCGTGCGCCGGAGGAAGGGCGAGCGGGTGGGCACCGACATCGGATGCTCCTTCGGGGATGGGTGGGTCGACGAAGGCAAGGATCGGCCGCCGGCGTCCCGCCCGCGCGAGCCCGGCGTCCCGACCCGGGACGTGACCGGCGGTCCCGGCAGGTCGGGACACGGTGTCCCGTGACGTGGGCGCCTCGCTCCGCGACCATGAGAGTCGTGAGCACCGCCTCGGCAGAGGCCCGTGTCGCGGGCGCACACCCGGGCGCCGCGCGGGCGGCGGCCGGGGCCCTGGCGCTGCTCGTGCCGGGGGGCGTCGTCGCCGGGGTCTTCCTGCACGCCGCGACCGGCGACCAGCCCCTCACCCGCGGCGTCACCACCTGGTGGCTGATGCAGGCGACGGCTGCCGTCTCCTTCGGCGGAACGGGTGCATGGCTGGCGGCCCAGCGGCCCCGGCTGGTGGTCGGGTGGATCCTGCTCGGCGTCGGTGTCGTCCAGGCCCTCACCTTCGTCGCGATCGAGTACGGGGTGCGCACCCTGGTTGCCGGAGAGGTGGGCGGTACCGGGGGCCTGGCGCTGTGGGCGTCGACGTGGGGCTGGTCGGCCTCACTCGTCGTCGTCGCCGCGGTGCTCCCGATGCTCCTCCCGGACGGGAGGCTGCCCTCGCCCGCCTGGCGACCGGCCCTGCTCCTGGCCTCGACCGCGGTGGTCACGCAGTCGCTGTGGTGGTCACTCGCCCCGTACGAGGCCTGGGCGCCCGACCTCGCCGCCGCGGGGGCCACGAACCCGGTGGCGGTCCCCGCGGTCGCGCAGCCTGCTGTCCAGGTGCCCGTCAACCTCTTGGCGGTCGGCGCGGTGCTGGCCGGCGTGGCCGCCCTGATCACGCGGTGGCGGGCTTCCCGGGGCGTCCTGCGCGACCAGCTCAAGTGGATCCTGTACGGACTGGCCCTGGCCCTCCTGCTCTTCGCGGCCGGCTTCGCCCTCGGTCCGTACGTCACGGCCCTGGCCATGGTCCCGCTGCCCCTGGCCTGCCTGGTGGCCGCCGAGCGGCACGGCATGTGGGACGTCGACCGGGTCATCAGCAGGTCGCTGGTCTACGGCCTGCTCACGGTGGCGGTGCTCGCCGTCTTCGTGGCCACCGTGACCGTCATGGGCGGGCTGCTCGGCCGGACGACCGGAGCGCCGATCGTGGGGACCGCACTGGTGGCGGTCCTGGTCGAGCCCCTGCTGCGGCGGTTGCGCACCCTGGTCAACCGCCTCGTCTACGGGGAGCGCGAGGACCCGTACGCCGTCCTGTCCCGTCTGGGTGCGCGGCTCGAGGCGACCCAGGACGAGTCCGCGGTCACCGAGCGGCTGCTCCCCGACGTCGCCGCCGCCGTCGCGGGGTCGCTCCGACTCCCGTACGCGGCGCTGGAGCTCGCCGACGGCAGCCTGGTGGAGCACGGGACGGCGACGTCCCGGCTGGAGGCCATGCCCCTCACGTACGGGGATCACGACGTGGGGCGCCTGGTGGTAGGAATCGGCGTCCGCGGGCTCGGCCGTCGAGAGAGCAGGGCCCTGGGCGACCTGGCCGGCCAGGCCGCCGTCGCGGCCCACACCGTGCTGCTCACCCGCGACCTGCACCGGTCCCGCGAGGCCTTGGTGAGCGCGCGTGAGGAGGAGCGGCGCCGGCTCTACCGCGACCTGCACGACGGCCTCGGCCCCTCGCTGGCCGCCCTTGCCCTCCAGGTCGAGACGGCCCGCGACCTGGTCGGCGACGACCCCGGGCGGGCGGCCGGGGTCCTCGACCGGGCCCTCCCCCGGCTCAAGGACGTCGTGGGTGACGTGCGGGAGGTCGTGACGGGACTGCGGCCGCCGGCGCTCGACGACCTGGGCCTGGAGGGGGCGCTGCGCGAGCTGGTCGCCAGGTTCGCGTCCGGGACCACGACGGTCGACCTGGGCACGGACCCGCTGGGCGACCTGCCGGCGGCCGTCGAGGTGGCCGCGTACCGGATCACGGCCGAGGCCCTGACCAACGCGGCCCGCCACTCCGGGGCTTCGCGTGTGCTCGTCCGACTCGAGCGGCGGCCCGACGCCCTGCTGCTCCGGGTCGAGGACGACGGGCACGGCTTCGAACAGCCGGAGCGCCGCGGCGTCGGGCTGGAGTCCATGCGCGCCCGGGCGAGTGAGCTCGGCGGCACCTGCACGATCACGTCGGGGCCCGCACGACGGGGGACCGTCGTGGCGGTGTGCCTGCCCACGGGCGGGGTGGCGACGTGAGAGTCCTCGCGGTCGACGACCACCCGCTCTACCGCGAGGGGCTCGTCACGGCGCTCGCGACCATCCCGGACGTCGAGGTGGTCGGGGAGGCCGGTGACGGCCGCGAGGCCGTCGAGCTGGCCGCCACGCTGGCGCCCGACGTCGTGGTCATGGACCTCAAGCTGCCGGAGGTCAACGGCATCGACGCGACCCGGGAGATCGTGGCCCGGCGTCCCGCCACGGCGGTTCTGGTCCTCACGATGCTCGAGGGCGACGACTCCGTGTTCGCGGCCATGCGGGCGGGAGCCCGGGGCTACCTGCTCAAGGGCGCGGACCGGAAGGAGATCGCCCGGGCGCTCGAGACCGTCGCCAGCGGTGAGATCGTCTTCAGCTCCGAGATCGCCTCCCGGGTGCTGGCCTGGTTTGCCGCGGGGCGGGACCGGGTGCCGGCGCCCTTCCCCGAGCTGACGGAACGCGAGCGCGAGATCCTCGACCTGGTGGCCCGCGGCCTGACCAACCCTGCCATCGCAGCGCGCCTGGTGCTCTCCGAGAAGACCGTGCGCAACCACGTCTCCAACGTCTTCACCAAGCTGCACGTCGCCGACCGCAGCGCCGCGGTCGCCCGGGCACGTGACGCGGGGCTCGGTCGCGGCCCGCTGTGAGGGGGGCGGTACCCGGGTGAGCGGTCGGGAACGGCCAGGTCGAGGCGGCCAGCTGCTCGGGGCCAGCGCTCAGCTCAATCTTGACGACCCTGCCTTGCTCGACCGTGAAGTGCGAACAAGGGCGATGCCGACAGAGTCGGCGAGGACGGCCTCCTGACCCGCGGCGGGGCGACGCCTCGCCTCCGGCCCGCCAGCCGGAGACGAGGTCGCTCACAGGTGTCGGTCGTCCGACCGTGTCAGCCGGCGGGATTGCGGGTGGGTGTCGTGGTCGGGGTGGGCGCGGCCGGGTGGTCCGGTGGTGTGCGGCCGGCCGGCTCGGCGGCGCCGCTGCGCCTCCAGCAGCCGGTCCACCGCCTCCACCCGGTCGGCCGGGTCGAGCCCGCTCACCTTGTCCAGCACCAGGTGCAGCAGCGGCAGATCCACCTCCCCGGCCCGGGCCGCCTCCCCCAGGGCCGGCAGCCCGCCCAACCGGGCGGCGAAGGCCAACCGGTTGGCCGCCGACCGCTGCGAACAGCCCAGCGCGGCCATCACCTCGAACACCACCGCGGCCTGCTCGGGATCCCGCCCACGCAGCCCACCCTCCGGGTAGCACGCCTCCAACCGGGCCAACGCGTCGGCCTCCACCGCCACCGCCGCCGCCTGCGCCCACCGCGCCGCCAACACCACCCCCATCGCGGCATCCGCGTCCACCGACTCGGGGCGGGCCGCACCCAGCCCGCCGGCCGCCGCGGCCACCGCACCCGCCACCGGATCCCCGACGCCGGCGACATCCGGGCCCGAGGGGGCGGCAACCACATCCATCCCACCATCGTACACACGTTCGAACGAAGGCAACAGGCCCCTGTGCACGACCAGTAAGCGATGCGCCCGCTTGCACCCGTCCACGGCGCGTTGGGCAGGCCTGACTTCGGTGGTCCGCATGGTCGCCCGTGCCGGCGACGATGTCGTCATCGTCGTCGCAGCCGAGGCAGGGCGTGGTGGTCACCGCCCGGGAGGAGACGGGGCAACTACCGCTGCCAGGAGGTCGTCGAGGCGTGCACGGGTATGCGGGTCATCGAAGACCTCGCTGATCCACGCCGAAGACTCCGCTCGATCCGGCGACCGACGATTGGGTACCAGCCAGTCCATGGCCGCGATCTCGGTGATGTGTCCGAGCTGGGCAATGAGCATGGAGAAGTGCCCACGGCGTTGCACGTATCCCGGGCCGCCGCCGTCGCGGTAGGCATCGCACAGCGTCCGGGCCCGACCGACGTCGGAACGCGCGAACTCGAACAGGACGTATCCCAGCTCCTGGCTCGGGTCGGCCAGTCCGCTGTTGTCCCAGTCGACGACGCAGACACCGCCCGCAGCAGTCGGCAGTAGGTTGTCGGCCCAGAGGTCGCGGTGACAAGCGCACAGGACCTCCGGCGGCTCGATCCAAGACTCGAGGGCGACGAGCTCGTCGCGTAGCGCGGCCAGCCGATCCGCAAAGGGTGCACCGGCCCGCGTCAGGAGGGACACGAGCTCGTCCCAGCGGCCGGCCCCCACCGGCTCCTGGAACCACGGGTCCACCGGGCCGACATCCGCCACCGGCACCTGGTGCACGGCAGCCACCACGGCACCGACGACATCCGGGTCCAGACCGGGGTCTGGCGGGAGCAGGTCCACCCACTCGTAGACGCGCAGCCGCATCCCGCCCACATCGGCGAGCACCCGACCTGTCGTGGTACGCCTTACCTCCGGCGCGGGGACGCCGGAAGCCCTCGCTGCTTCCTGGAACTCGGTCGTCGGACGCACGGCGTCCTCGCTGGACCAGGACAGCGGCACCTTCACCGCCCAGCGCCCGTCCGCCGTGTCCAGCCGCCAGACCAGACCCTGCTTGCCTCGCGCAACAGGTCCGTCGGACAGCCTTGCCCGGGCGCCGAGCCCGAACCGCCGGGCGATCTCTGTACCGTCCACAAGACGCACTACAGCAGACTCGCGCCACGAGCGAGACCGGCTCTCGGGACACCGACTCCGGCGGGTCTGCGGGTGTGTCGGACCGCCACGGAGCCCGCCACTCGGGCGCCTCCCAACCCTCGGTGACGTAGATCCGATCGCGTGCCATCTTGCGGTCCCGAAGCTCGACCAGCTCTACACCGTACTGCCAGGGCTCACCGTCGTAGCTGATGAGAGCGCGACGACCACGAAGTCCTCCCGGGCCGTGGTCCGTCGGATCCGGTGGCCTGACGGAGTCGTTGCCTGATGCCGCCGACCCGCGACGCTGGACCGTGGCGTCGATGCGTTCGGGTTCATCGGACTGCCGGCCCCAGCGCATACGTGGGCCGCTGTGGAACAGCTTCCTCATCAGCGGATCGGTCGCGGTCGGTGCGGTCGGTGTGGTCGCCCTGTCGTCCATGCCGCTCACGACGTGCGGGGCGCTCCACGTCTCGGGCACCTTGAACGCTGGCGATCTTTGCAGCGCACCTGCCACGCTGGACGGGCGGGTAGCGACGGGCACGACGCCGTTGGCCGTCACCGATCCGCTCCCTCGCCTTCGGGAGGCGCCATGCCGGCACGGACGGATCTCCTGGTCATCGGTGCAGGGCCCTATGGCTACTCCGCCGCCGCCTTCGCCCGGGACAACGGCATCGACGCGCACGTCGTCGGCCGCCCGATGGCCTTCTGGCGGGACCAGATGCCGGCCGAGATGTACCTGCGGTCGGGCCCGGACTGGCACCTCGACGGGAGCGGTGAGTACACCTTCGCGGCGTACTTCGAGGAGCGGGGGATGCGACCGGAGGACTTCGACCCGATCCCGATCGGAGTCTTCCTCGACCACGCGGAGTGGTTCCGCGAGCGCAAGTCGCTGGACGTCGACGAACGCCTGGTGACCGCCCTCGCCGCGCCGGGCAGGGTCTTCGTGGCGACGATGGACGACGGCTCGACGATCATCGCTGACAGGGTGCTCGCCGCACCGGGTATCCGTCACTTCGTCAGCCTGCCCGCGTGGCATGCCGACGTCCCGACCGGCCGGCGGGCGCACACCAGTGAACTCGTCGCGTTCGACCACTTCGCCGGTGCCCGGATCGCGATCATCGGTGGACGCCAGAGCGCCTACGAATGGGCTGCGCTGCTGTGCGACCACGGCGCCGAGCGTGTCGACGTCGTGCACCGGCACAGCACTCCGCGATTCGCGAAGGTCAGCTGGGCTTTCGTCGACCGCTATGTCGACCAGACGGTGGCCCAGCCGGGTTGGTGGCGCCGGCTCCCGGCGGAGGAGCAAGCCGGCATCGCCGGCCGGTTCTGGGAGGTCGGACGTCTCACCTTGGAGGCCTGGCTGGTTCCGCGCCTCACTCCCGACGTCGTCAGCAGCCACCCTGGGTGCGAGGTGGTCCACGCGTCGGCGGACGACGGGGACGTGACACTCACCATGTCGAACGGCGGGGTGCTGACCGTCGACAGCGTGGTCTTCGCCTCCGGCTACAGAGCAGATCTCGCTCGGGTTCCCTACCTGGCCGGCGTCCTGGACCAGGTGTCGGTGACCGACGGCTTCCCCGACCTGACCGAGGGGTTCGAGACATCGTTGGCCGGGCTCTACGTGACCGGATACGCGTCCACGCGCGACTTCGGCCCCTTCTACGGGTTCACCAAGGGCTGTCCCTCGTCGGCTCGCATCGCCATCGCCGACATGATGCGGTGAACCGTGCAACCAGCCGCTTTGAAGAACCCATGACAGACAACTGCAGATCGTGTTCGACGCCTCCGATCCACACGTCCCCGGCACACCCAGACACGCGTTCCGTTTCGTACGTTTGAGAGCGTGAGAATCGAGGACGTCCGTCGCCTCGCCCTCGGAACCTTCGTTCGTCCGGCGGAGGAGACCGGGACGGGGCGACCACGCGTCGAGGCCGTCTACGGCTACCTGGTGCGGACTCCGAGCGCCCTGGTTCTCTTCGACACGGGTCTCGGCCTCACCGACGAGGAGACCGAGGCCTGGTACCGGCCGCGCCGGGTCGATGTCCACGCGGCGTTGTCGACCGCCGGCCTTCGGGTCGAGGACGTCACAGTCGTGGCCAACTGCCACCTGCACTTCGACCACATCGGAGGCAACCCAGAGTTCGCGAACCGGCCCCTGGTGTGCCAGCGGCAGGAGCTCGAGACTGCCCGCGCCGGGGGGTACACGGTCGACGCGCTCGTGGACTTCGGGGGCGCCTGTTACGACCTGCTCGACGGTGAGGCCGAGATCCTGCCGGGCGTTCATGTCGTCCCGACGCCGGGGCACGTCGCCGGACACCAGTCGCTCGTCGTCGAGTGCGACGACGGGTCGATCTGCCTGGCCGGCCAGGCCCACGACACGACGTCCGCGTGGTCATCCGACGTCCTGGCGGCCCGGGCCACCGATCTGGGACACCAGCACCCCCTCCCCGCCCCCAGCCCGTGGATCGGTCGGATCCTGCAGTTCGACCCCAGGCGCGTGGTCTTCGCCCACGACGCCGCCGTCTGGATGCCCTGATCCGGCCACGCCCGGTTGACCGGCCCGCGTCCTGGTGTGGACAGTCGACGAGTGAGCCGGACTGACGGGGATAGGCAGCGCCCGACGGGTCCGGACTGGCCACCGGGACTCCCGCACGTCCGCGCCGCGACGCCACTGCCCGGCGGCTTCATCTGCACGGTGCAGAGGGCGACGCTCGTCGACGGGCGTGACGTCGTGGTGAAGCGATGCCCCTATCCGGCCGAGCTCGAGGCGGACGGGCTGCTCGCCCTCGCCGGCGCCGGGGCACCCACCCCCGCCGTCCTCGGGGTGGCTCGTCGGGTGCTCGTGCTCGAGCACGTGTCGGGCGTCGGCGACGCGGCGGAGCTGGGGCGGGTCATCGCCCGGATACACCGGTCCACCGGGCCTCGGTACGGGTGGCACCAGGACAACGTCGGCGGCCTGACGAGGCAGCACAACGCGTGGTGCGACGACTGGCCCACGTTCTTCGTCGAGCGGCGGGTGCTACCGCACCTGCCAGACCCCCGCGTCCCACGGACGATCGCGCGACGGGTCGAGCGGGCGTGCGCCGGGCCGCTCCCCGCGTTGCTGCCGCGCCACCCGCCGGCCTCGCTCACCCACGGCGACCTGTGGTCGGGCAACGTCGTCGGGCGGGCGTGGCTGGTGGACCCGGCCGTGTCGTACACGGACCGCGAGCTCGAGGTGGCCTTCATGCGCCGGCCGGGGAACCTGCCCGCGCGCACGCTGGCGGCCTACCTCGAGGCCTGGCCCCTCGAGCGCGGGTACGAGGAGCGGCTCCCGGCTCTGCTGCTCCACAAGCTCCTCAACAACGTCCGCCACTTCGGCGCCCGCCTGGTGCCCCACGTCGAGCAGGTGCTCGACCGCTACGGCTGGTAGAGGCCGACATGTGCCTCGTCAGTTGTCGACGTGCTCCTCACGCCGGTCGAGGAGATGAAGGAGCTTCGTCGTCGTGGCCCAGCTGCGAATCGTCATCTGCTGGTACTCCGGCTTACCCACGATCTTGCTCATCCGGCTCTGGGTCCGGCGGGCACCGAGCCGCTGGAAGTACAGCACCCCGTCCCCCGGCCAGGCCGCGTCCACGCCCTCCCGGAGCTCGACGATGCGCATCGCGTCTTCGCCGGTGAGCGGCGCCTTCAGGAACACCACGTCGGAGTAGTAGGTGTCCGGTGCCGCGCCGAAGCCTTCCGGCGCACGCTCGACGAGCCGGCGGAGCTGTTCGTGCGCCCGTACAACGACGACGAGCGGCACCCCCAGGTGACTCTCGAGCATCGTCTCGAGGTCGGCCTCCATACCGTCGGGCTTCGCATCGGTGGAGAAGAGGACGTTGCCCGACTGGATGTACGTCGCGACCGACTCGTAGCCGGCCCCCTCGAACACCGCTCGTAGGTCCCGCATCGCGACCTTGTTGCGGCCGCCGACGTTGATCCCGCGGAGCAGTGCCACGTACGGCTTCGTCGCCACTGCGTCAACGTATCGCGCTGACCACGAACACCTCCGCCGCCACGTAGCGGGAGTCGGCCCTTCGCCGGGGGTGGTCACGTCGGCCCAGACGTCACTACGGTCGTCGGCATGACGACACAGGTGCTCGCGATGGTCCTGGCCGGTGGCGAAGGCAAGCGGCTGATGCCGTTGACCGCGGACCGGGCCAAGCCCGCGGTCCCGTTCGCCGGCATCTACCGGATGATCGACTTCGCCCTGTCGAACCTGGCGAACAGCGGTTTCCTCAAGATCGTGGTGCTGACCCAGTACAAGAGCCATTCTCTGGACCGGCACATCACCAAGACCTGGCGGATGTCGACGCTGCTGGGCAACTACGTGACGCCGGTCCCGGCCCAGCAACGGTTGGGGCCACGCTGGTTCGCCGGTTCGGCCGACGCGATCCACCAGAGCCTCAACCTCATCGTCGATGAACAACCCAAGTACGTGATCGTGTTCGGCGCCGACCACATCTACCGGATGGACCCCCAGCAGATGGTGGCCGCACACATCTCCTCGGGAGCCGCGGTCACCGTCGCGGGCATCCGGCAGCCGCTGTCCCTGGCCGACCAGTTCGGCGTGATCGAGGTGGGTGAGGACGGGCACCGCATCGAGGCGTTCCGCGAGAAGCCGACCGACGCCAAGGGCCTGCCCGACGCGCCCGACGAGGTCTTCGCGTCGATGGGCAACTACGTCTTCACCACCGACGCCCTCGTGGACGCCGTCCGGGTGGACGCCGCCGACGAGTCGAGCAAGCACGACATGGGCGGCAGCATCATCCCGATGCTGGTGGAGCGCGGCGAGGCCAACGTCTACGACTTCCGGGACAACGACGTTCCCGGCGCGTCCGACCGGGATCGCGGCTACTGGCGCGACGTGGGGACCCTGGACTCCTTCTACGACGCCCACATGGACCTGATCTCGGTCCACCCGGTCTTCAACATGTACAACCAGGACTGGCCGATCTTCACCGACCACCAGACCTGGCCGCCGGCCAAGTTCGTCTTCGGGTCCAAGGGACGCGCCGGGTCAGCGGTGGACTCGATGGTCTCCCCCGGGGTGATCGTCTCGGGGACCACGGTGAACCGGTCGGTGCTCTCACCCGGGGTCCGTGTCCACTCCTACGCCGAGGTGGACGGTTGCGTCCTGATGCACGGGGTGAACGTCGGACGCCACGCAGTCGTGCGCAACGCAATAGTCGACAAGAACGTCCAGATACCGGAAGGCGCGCGGATCGGTGTCGACCTCGACCAGGACCGCGAGCGATACACCGTCTCCGACGCCGGTGTCGTCGTGATCGGCAAGGGCCAGGCGGTCGTCGCCGGCTGACCATCCCTCGTGGACGCGGGGGACTGGTCCGAGCAGAGGATCGGTCAGGCCGGCCCACGCCGGCGGTCGCGGTAGTGCCGGATCAGCGAGGTCGTCGAGGCGTCGTGCCCGAGGTCGGGCGCCTGCGTCGACTCCAGCTCGCCGACGATGCGGGTTGCCAGCACCTTGCCCAGTTCCACGCCCCACTGGTCGAAGGAGTTGATGCCCCAGATCGCCCCCATGGTGAAGACCTTGTGTTCGTAGAGGGCGACCAGCTGTCCCAGCACGTACGGGGTGAGCCGCTCGGCGAGGATGGTGGTGGTCGGCCGGTTCCCCGGGAACGTCCGGTGCGGTACGAGGTCCGGCGCGATCCCCTCGGCGAGGAGCTCCTCGGCAGTCTTGCCGAAGGCGAGCGCCTCCGTCTGGGCGAAGAAGTTGGCCATCAGCAGGTCGTGGTGCCGACCGACCTCCGTCGCAGGGTGGACGAAGCCGATGAAGTCAGCCGGCACCAGCGTCGTCCCCTGGTGGATCAGCTGGAAGTAGGCGTGCTGGCCGTTGGTGCCCGGGGTCCCCCATACGACCGGACCGGTCGGCACGTCGACGGGAGACCCGTCCAGTGTCACCGACTTGCCGTTGCTCTCCATGTCCAGCTGCTGCAGGTAGGCGGGGAAGCGCCCCAGGTAGTGGCTGTACGGGAGCACCGCATGGGTCTGGGCGTCGAAGAAGTCGCGGTACCACACACCGAGCAGCCCGAGCAGCACAGGCAGGTTCCGCTCCAGCGGAGCGGTCCGGAAGTGCTCGTCCATCGCGTGGAAGCCCGCGAGCATCTCGCGGAAGCGTTCGGGTCCGACGGCGATCATCAGCGACAGCCCGATCGCCGAGGTGTAGGAGTACCGGCCGCCGACCCAGTCCCAGAAGCCGAACATCAGCTCCGGGTCGATGCCGAACTCGGCGACCTTGTCGGCATTGGTCGACACCGCAACGAAGTGCGACCGCGTCGCGATCTCGTCGCCGAGCGCGTCGAGCAGCCACTGCCGGGCGGTGGTGGCGTTGGTGAGGGTCTCCACCGTCGTGAAGGTCTTGGAGCACACCACGAACAGTGTCTCCGCCGGGTCGAGACCTCGCGTCGCCTCCAGGAAGTCGCACCCGTCGACGTTGGAGACGAACCGGCACTCCAGGTCCGGCGCCGTGTAGTGGGCGAGGGCGTCGTAGGCCATGGCCGGGCCCAGGTCGGACCCGCCGATGCCGATGTTGACCACGGTACGGACGCGGCGCCCGGTGTGGCCGGTCCACCTCCCGGAGCGCACCCGCTCGGCGAAGTCGGCCATCCGGTCCAGCACGGCCTGCACCTGCGGGACCACGTCGACGCCGTCCACGGTCAGGGTCCGCTCCCGCGGCGCGCGGAGCGCGACGTGCATGACCGCTCGGTCCTCCGTGGAGTTGATGTGCTGACCGGCGAACATCGACTCGATCCGACCGCGCAGCCCGGCAGCCTCGGCCAACGCCACCAGTCGTCGGACGGTCTCGGCGGTCACCCTGTTCTTGGAGAAGTCCAGCAGCAGACCGTCCGCCACCAGCGTCATCGACATCGCCCGGTCCGGATCTCGCGAGAACAGCTCCCGCAGGTGCACCCCCTCCACGGAACGGTGGTGATCGAGCAGGGATCGCCATTGCGGCGTGGTCGTGAGCGGCATCCGGGGCACTCCCTCGCAACCTGTCGGGCAACCGAGGTCAGCCTAGGGCGTGGCGGTCCTCACCTCGGCTGGGTCAGGCGTCGATGACGACGGGGATGACGATCGGCGTCCGTCGGTAGGTCTTGAAGACCCAGCGGCTGACCGCGCGGTGGATGAGCTGCTCGAGCTGGTGGGCGTCGCCGATGCCCTCCTCGGCGGCGGTTGTCAAGGCCTTCTCGATCAGGGGGACGACGGGGTCGAAGGTGTGCTGGTCGTGGGTGAAGCCGCGGGCCAGGAAATCCGGTGCCTCGGCGAGCGTGCCGGTGTCGGCGTCCACGATGGCCACCACTGTCACCACGCCCTCCGACGCCAGCGTGCGCCGGTCCTTCAGCGAGGTCTCGGTGACATCTCCGACGGTCGTCCCCTCGACGTACACGTAGCCGGCGGGCACCTTGCCGGTGATCGCCGCCCTGCCCTCGACGAGGTCGACGACGACGCCGTCCTCCGCGATGACGACCCGCTCCGCGGGGACTCCGGTCCGGATCGCGATCGCGGCGTTGGCCTGTAGGTGCCGCCACTCCCCGTGCACCGGCATCACGTTGGCCGGCCGTACTACGTTGTAGCAGTAGGCGAGCTCGCCCGCGCTCGCGTGGCCGGAGACGTGCACCTTCGCGTTTCCCTTGTGGACCACGTTGGCACCCCACCGGGCGAGGGCGTTGATCACCCGGTAGATCGCGTTCTCGTTACCGGGGATCAGCGAGCTTGCGAGCAGCACCGTGTCGCCGGGCCCGATCCGGATCGGGTGGTCGCGATTCGCCATCCGGGCGAGAGCGGCCATCGGCTCACCCTGGGAGCCCGTGCACACGAGGGTGATCTGGTCCTCAGGCAGGCGTTCGAGCACCTTGAGGTCGACGACGAGGCCCTTCGGGACATCGAGGTAGCCCAGGTCGCGGGCGATGCCCATGTTGCGGACCATGGAGCGCCCGACGAAGGCCGCCTTGCGCCCACTCGCGTGAGCCGCATCGAGCACCTGCTGGATGCGGTGAACGTGGCTGGCGAAGCTCGAGACGATCACTCGCCGAGGCGCCGTACGGAAGACCTCCTCGATCGCCGGCGCGAGGTCGCGCTCGGCGGTGGTGAACCCCGGCACCTCCGCGTTGGTCGAGTCGACCAGGAACAGTGCCACACCCTCCTCGCCGAACCGTGCGAACGCCCGCAGGTCGGTGATCCGGCCGTCCAGCGGGAACTGGTCCATCTTGAAGTCCCCGGTGTGCAGCACCATCCCGGCCCGAGTTCGCACAGCGACCGCCAGGCCGTCGGGGATGGAATGGTTCACGGCGGCGAATTCGCAGTCGAACACGCCGAACGACCGGCGGTCCCCCTCGGCGACCTCGACGGCGACCGGCTTGATCCGGTGCTCTTTCAGCTTCGCCTTAACGAAGGCAAGGGTGAGCTGGGAGCCGACCAGCGGGATGTCGCGCCGCTCGCGGAGCAGGTAGGGCACGCCGCCGATGTGGTCCTCGTGGCCGTGCGTGAGGACGACCGCAACAACCTTGTCCAGGCGGTCGCGGATCCAGCTGAAGTCCGCCAGGATCACGTCGACGCCCGGCTGGTGCTCCTCCGGGAACAGCACCCCGCAGTCGACCACCAGGAGCTGGCCCTCATGCTCGAACACCGTCATGTTCCGGCCGATCTCACCGAGGCCACCGAGCGCCACGACCCGAAGCCCCCCGGCCGGCAGCGGGGGAGGCGACCCGAGCTCGGGGTGCGGGTGACTCACGGGGACCTCCGGGGGTTCGGTGACGAGGAGAACTGTGCCGTACGGTCGACGACATGTTTGCGCGGCGGCGGGCCGCCGCTCAGGTAACGCCGGCGACCAGCGGCTCGAGCAGCGATGCGGGGTGCTGGCGGCGCACGGTGTCCAGCCGCCACCGGTCCGGGAACAGCACCAGCGGCGCACCGTCGGACCGGTGCGCGACCTCGACGCCGCGCTCGGCGTCGAGGACCGGGACGTCCTGGGGGCGCGTGAGCATGGCGAGTGAGTACGGGAGCCGCTCGAGCTGCACGGGGGCGCGGAACTCGTGCTCCAGCCGATGGGTCGCGACCTCGAACTGCAGCGGGCCGACCGCGGCCAGCACCGGTGCGGCGTCCCCGCGGAGGTCCGAGCGGAGCACCTGGACCACGCCCTCCTGCTCGAGCTGGGTGATGCCGCGGCGGAACTGCTTGGACCGCCCGGAGTCGGCCGCCCGCGCGACCGCGAAGTGCTCCGGCGCGAAGGCGGGCATCCCGGGGAAGCGCACCGGCGACTCCTCCGCGTGCAGGGTGTCGCCCGCGGTCAGTGTGGACGCGTTGACCAGGCCGACGATGTCCCCGGGGTAGGCGAGGTCGACGGTGTCCCGGTCGCGCCCGAACATGGC
This sequence comes from Jiangellales bacterium, assembly GCA_035462375.1. Taxonomy (GTDB): domain Bacteria; phylum Actinomycetota; class Actinomycetes; order Jiangellales; family Jiangellaceae; genus DASTQL01. The sequence goes on along the minus strand of DATHUJ010000057.1, from coordinate 55,831 downwards.
CTGGGCGTACTTCGTGGTGAACGGCCGTCCCGTGGCCGCGTGGGTGACCACCATGCCGCGCTCGAACCGGCCCGAGCAGACCCGCACAAAGGCCACCCGGTCGCGGTGCGCGGCATCCATGCCCGCCTGCACCTTGAACACCACACCGGAGAACGGCGCGTCGACGGGCCTGGGGGTGCCGTCGGCGTCCGGCCGCGCCGTGGGCTTCGGAGCCAGCTGTACGAGGGTGTCCAGGAGCTGGCGGATCCCGATGTTGAGCACGGCGGCACCGAAGAGCATCGGGGTCGTCTCCCCGGTCAGGAAGGACTCGGTGTCCACCGGGTCCAGCAACGCGGCCTCTTCCACCGCGGCCCGCCACACGTCGCCGTGCTCAGCCTGGGCGCGCTCCGGTGAGAGCTCCTCCTGCCCGGCGGCGGTCGCACCACCGGCCGTGCGAGCGAAGCGGAGCATGCGGGCCGTGCGGCGGTCCAACAGCCCCTCCAGGTAGCCGGCCTCACCCACCGGCCAGGTCAGCGGCGTGGCGTGCAAGCCGATATGGGACTCCAGCTCGTCGCAGAGCTCCAGGGCGTGTTTGCCAGGTCGGTCCCACTTGTTCACCACCGTGATCACCGGGATCCCGCGGTGCCGACACACGTCGAACAGCTTCAGCGTCTGCGGCTCCAGCCCCTTCGCCGCGTCCAGCAGCATCACCGCGCAGTCCACCGCGGTCAGCACCCGGTAGGTGTCCTCGGAGAAGTCGGCATGCCCCGGGGTGTCGAGCAGGTTGACGACCACGCCCTGGTACTCGAACTGCAGAGCCGCCGAGGTGATCGAGATGCCGCGCTCGCGCTCCATGCTCATCCAGTCCGACACGACGCCCTTGCGGCCGGCCTTGCCGTGCACCGCGCCGGCCGAACCGATCGCCCGGGCGTGCAATGCCAACGCCTCGGTGAGCGTCGACTTGCCGGCGTCGGGGTGGCTGATCACCGCGAAGGTCCGGCGGCGGTACGACTCCGCGACCACGTCGGCCGCAGTGGGCAGGGTGCCGGTGGTCACCTCGGCCGCCCGACCAGCCGGCGCTGCCGGCTGATCTCCCGGCGCAGGCTCGTGGCGAACTCTTCCGCCGTCTCCAGCCGCTCCCGCAGGTCCTTGCATCGTTCTTCCGCCGCGGCGCGGAACATCGCCAGCCGGTCCAGCTGGGCATCCCGGTCCAGCCCCGGCTCGTCGGCGTCCAGGGCGTCCAGCGACGCCAGCAGGTCGCGCACCTCGTCGAGGGCGAACTCCAGCGGCTTCATCCGCTTCACCAAGTTCAGCCGGGCCACGTCCGGCTCGGTGTAGAGGCGGAAGCCACCCGGTGTCCGCGCCGACGGCCGGACCAGACCGACCTCCTCGTAGTAGCGGATGGTGCGCAGCGACAGGCCGGTGCGCTCGGCGACCTCGCCGATCTGCATCCGCTGCAACGACACGCCCCACACCTCAATCGACTGATGACACGCCGTCGATGACTCTACCCTGACGTCAGTGTCGACACGTAACGCGGCCGTACGGAGTCACACCGAATCCACCTACATCCGATCCTCACGTAAGGGTTGGGTCTGTCGACGGGGACCTCTTGACTCCGGAGAACGCATCGTCACAGGTCAACGAGAGCCGCCTGTCGGAATCGAACCGACGACCTACGCATTACGAGTGCGTCGCTCTGGCCAACTGAGCTAAGGCGGCGAGCACCGCGACGCGGTGCGGCGTCCGAGTATACGGGCGGCCGCCGGGTGCCCAGACCGAGGCCGGGGGCCCTGGAGCGCCCGTACCGGAAAGCAGCGCGGGAGCGCCGTCACTCGCAGACGAGCCCGTCCTCGGGCGGCTCACCGTCGATCAGGTACCGGTCCACCACCTCGTCGACGCAGTCGACATCCTTCCGGTACGCGGTGTGGACGAAGCCCTCGTGAGTGAGGAGAACGCCCGACGACAGCTGCTCGGCGAGGGACACCGCCCACTCGTACGGCGTCGCGGGATCGCCGGTGGTCCCGACGACCAGGATCGGTGCCGCACCCTCGGCGGTCAGCGGTCCGCGTGTGGCGGTGGACTCGGCCGGCCAGGTGACACAGGGGAGTCCGCTCCAGGCGAGGTAGGGCCCGAAGATCGGGGACACATCAGCGAAGCGCTCCTCGGCCTCTCGGATCTCGTCGACCGTCGAGGTGCCCGGGCGATCCAGGCAGTTCACGGCGTAGATGGCTTCGTTCTGGTTGCTGTTGTAGCCGTCGGAGCCACGGTCGAGGTAGAGGTCCGCCAGCGTCAGCAGCCCCGAGCCGTCGCCGGCGAGGGCCTGGGACAGCGCGTCCGTCAGTGCCGCGTAGCCCTGCTCGGGGTTGAGGTACAACGGCATGGCGATCCCCAGCAGCGCCAGCGACTGTGTCAGCGGCCGGTCCCCGTCGCCGGTCGGCAGCGGCTGGGCGTCGATGACCGCCAGCAGGTTGTCGAGCGTGACCTGGGCCTCCCCGAGTGTGCGCCCGAGCGGGCAGTCGCCGGCGAGACACTCCTCCAGGTAGGCGCGGAGTGCCCGCTCGAAGCCCTCGGCCTGGCCGAGGGCCATCTCCTCGCCGCCCAACGCCGGGTCGAGCGCACCGTCGAGGACCATCCGGCCGACCCGCTCGGGAAAGAGATCGGCGTACGTGGCGCCGATGAAGGTTCCGTACGACTTGCCCAGGTACACCAGCTGCTCGTCACCCAGGACGGCGCGTAACACGTCCAGGTCACGCGCGACATCCTCGGTGGACATGTGCGGCAGCAGCTCGCCGGAGAGCTCGGCGCATCCCGCCGCCAGGGCCGCCGACTGGGCCTGGATCTCCGCGATCTCGGCATCGTCGACCGGCGAGGCGTCGGCTGCGACGAAGTCATCGAGCGCATCGTCGTCCAGGCAGTCGACCGGAGTGGACTCGCCGACCCCTCGCGGGTCGAATCCCACGATGTCGTAACGATCCTGGACCGCTCCGCCGACCACGGCACGGGCAGCCCGCGCGTAGTCCACGCCCGATGCGCCCGGTCCACCAGGATTGACCACCAGCGACCCGAGTCGCTCGCCACCCGTCGCCGGAGACCGCAGCACCGCGACGTCGATGACCTCGCCCTCGGGTTCGTCGTAGTCGAGCGGCACGCGCAGCACCGTGCAATGGAAGTCACCGTCGCACGGCTCCCAAACCACCCGCTGCTCGTAGAACTGTTCGAGCCCGGGCTCGACACCCACTGTCGCGTCGGGCGCCGGCGTCGACGTGTCCTCCCGCTCCGCAGCGGGGGGACCCCCAACCGACGAACAGGCCGCCGCGAGGAGCGCGGCGGCCACCAGGGCGGAGCCCGTACGGACCCTCACGCTGGGTCCTCCCCCCCTACGTCGGGCGTCGGGCGGGCCCCGTCGGCGACAGCGCCCTCGTACGCCTGGCGGGAACCGCAGACGCTGGCCTTGGGGCAGGCGACCTTGCGACCGGTCTCGCGGTCCCGGACGTAGACGGTGCCGGCGGGCACGTTGTAGCCGACCACCTTGCCCTCGACGCCCTCGTCGGTGGTCACACCGCAGCCGAGCGCGGGCACGCTGACCTTGAAGTCCTGGTAGAGCGGGTGCTCGTACTTGAGGCAGCACATCAGCCGCCCGCAGGCGCCGGAGATCTTCAGCGGGTTGAGCGGCAGGTCCTGGTCCTTGGCCATCCGTACGCTCACCGGCTCGAAGTCGGTGAGGAACGTCGAGCAACAGGTGTCCCGCCCGCACGGACCGATCCCGCCCTGGACGCGGGCCTCGTCACGCGCTCCGAGCTGGCGCAGGTCGATGCGGGCTCGCAGGGTCCGGGCCAGGTCGCGGACCAGCTCGCGGAAGTCGACCCGGTGCGGTGCGCTGAAGTAGATGGTGACGAGCTCGTCGACGTCGTCGCGGGTGTCGACGTAGTCGACGGCCACCACCTTCATCGGCAGGCCGTGCTCGCGCACGAGCCGTCGAGCCACGACCTTGGCCTCCGCCCGTCGGCGCCGGTTACGCTCGTCGCGCTCGAGGTGCTGCTCGGTGGCCGGGCCGGCACACACCGGCAGGCGGCCGATGTCCTCGCTCACCCATTGCGGTGCCCAGACGCACTCGGCCACCTCCGGGCCGTCGTGCGTGGCCACGAGCACCTTGTCGCCCACCCGGGGCGCGTGGGGACCGGGGTCGAGGTAGTACAGCCGGCCGTAGCGCGTGAACGCCACCGCCATCACCATGCCCACGCCCGTCACCCTACGACGGCTCGGGCGGTACGCACGGGGGCGGGCGACCGCCTGGTCAGCCCTCGCGCACCGACAGCGCCATGGACTCGAGGGCGAGCAGCGGCAGCGCGTTGGCCTCGAGGGCCTCGCGGGCGGCGACGACTGCCTCCATCCGGCGAAGCGTCGACTCCGCGGACGACGTGCGGGCGAGGCGCTCCACCGAGGGCCGGAGCTCGTCGTTGACCAGCTCCACGGTGCTCCCGAGCTGAACGACGAGGACGTCACGGTAGAGCGCGAGGACGTCCACGAGCGCCCGGTCGATGGAGTCCCGCTGGACGCGTGTACGGCGCAGCTTCTGCTCGCGCTCGAGCTCCTTGATCGCGGCATCGACGTTGCGCGGGCGCCGACCCGTGCTGCCGACGCCGAGGGCCCGCTTGAGGTCCTCGACCTCGCGCTCGTCGAGCTCGTCGCAGCGGTGCTCGGCGTCGGCCTTGGCCGCTTCGACGAGGGCGGCGGCGGCGTCCAGACAGGTGCGGAGGTCGGCCAACGAGAAGGGGAGCCGGAGCACCTCGGCCCGGCGTAGTCGGACGTCCTCGAGCGTCGCGAGCGCGCGCGCACGTCCGATGTGGCCCTGCGACGCCCGCGCCGCGAACTCGGCCATGGCCGGGTCGACCCCGGAGCTGGTGACGAGGTGCCGGGCGACGGCGGAGGTGGGCGGGGTGCGGAGGTGGACGATGCGGCACCGGGACCGGATCGTGGGGACGATGTCCTCGGGCGTGGGCGCGCAGAGCATCCAGACAGTGCGCTCGGGCGGCTCCTCCACGGAGAGGAGCAGCGCGTCGGCCGCGTCCTCACCGAGCCGGTCGGCGTCCTCGACGAGGACGATCTGCCACCTGCCACGGGACGGTCGCAGCGCGGCACGTGGCACCAGCGCGCGGACCTCCTTGACCTTGATGGACAGCGCCTGTGTGACGACGTGGTGGACGTCGGGGTGGCTGCCGGCCAGCGTGGTCCGGCACTCGGAGCACTCGCCGCACCCACCGGCCGGGCACTCCAGGGCTGCGGCGAAGGCCCGCGCCACGACCGAGCGTCCGGAGCCCGGCGGGCCGGTGAACAGCCACGCGTGGGTCATCGAGCCGGCGCCCGGCGCTCCGGCGAGGATCTCGGCGGCATCCTCGATGCTGCGCCGCAGGTCGGTGACCACCGGCTGGCCGACCACCGCGTCCCAGACGGTCACCGGTCCACCGCCGGGAGCGTCCGGGTCCGGTCGGGGTCGGGAGACGGTGCCGCAGCGACGTCGCCCGGTTCGCTCGGCGGGCTGACCATGAGCGGACGGACGGCGGCGCGGACGGCGGTCGCGACCCCGTCTGCATCGCCCGTGGCGTCGACGACGACATACCGGTGCGGGGAGCGCTGTGCGAGCTCGCGGAAGGCGTCGCGCACCGCCTCGTGGAAGGCCTCGGGCTCGCTCTCCAGGCGGTCAGCCGGTCCGGTCAGGCGGTCGCGGCCGACCCGGGCGGGGACGTCGAGCACCACCGTGAGGTCGGGCACCAGGCCCTCGGTGGCGAAGCGCGAGACCCGGGCCACGTCATGAGCGGACAGCCCGCGACCGACGCCCTGGTAGGCGACCGAGGAGTCCACGTAGCGGTCGGTCACGACGCAGGCGCCACGGACGAGGGCGGGCCGCACGACCGAGGCGACGTGCTCCGCCCGGTCCGCGGCATAGAGGAGTGCCTCGGCCCGCGGCGAGAGGCCCGCACTGCCGTTGTCGAGCAGGAGGCGTCGCACCTGGGGACCGATCCGGCTGTCGCCGGGCTCGTGGGTGAGCACGACCTCTCGTCCCGTGGTCTCCAACCACCTGGCCAGCAGGCGGGCCTGGGTCGACTTGCCGGCCCCGTCACCGCCCTCGAAAGCCACGAAGAGCCCGCCGAGGCTGCGACCGGACACCCGGTGCCCGACCCGGGCGCGGAGCGCGCCCATGACGTCGGCCCACAGCGGTACACCCGCCCGGTCGTCCATCTGGTGGAACGAGATCGCGCCGACGGCCACGGCCACCAGGCCGCCGATCAGCATCGTGACCGCGGCACCGTTGTAGTCGAGCTCGAGCGTGCCGATCGTCACCCGGTTGGTGCCGATGAAGCCGGCGACGAGGGGCGCCAGCGCCAGCACGGCGGCGAGGGCCACCCGGACGGCAGCCTGGACGAAGGCGAACGTGCGCCCGCGGATGGAGTCCTCGACCTCGAGGCCGAGCAGCGTGAGGGCGGTGACCCACGCAGTGCCTGCGCAGACGCCGAGCGCCAGGACCAGCGCGATCACGATCACGAAGTCCTGCACCAGGGCGACGGCCACGAGCAGGACGCCGGCACTGGTGAGCGCGAGGCCGAAGAGGCGGTGCCGGGAGAGGTCGCGCAGGACCCGAGGCCCGACCACCATCCCGCCGGCCAAGCCGAGGAAGACGGCCCCGAAGAGCAACCCGTAGCCCGCCTCGGCCGCTCCGAGGTCACCGGCGAAGGTGCGGCCCAGCCCGACCACCGTGCCCCCCGCCGCGAAGGCGCCGACGATGCCGATCACCAGCGCCCGGACCAGCGGCGTGGTACCGATGAACCGCCAGCCGTCGAGGAGGGCGCCGAGGACGGTGCCCCGACCGGCGCCGGAGACGGTCGCCTTGGGGAAGTCGCGGATCCCGACGATGATCACGGCCGACACCAGGAACGTGATGCCGTCGATGACCAGCGCGAGCGTGACCGGGTTGGTGCCGAGGTACTCGACGACCTGGCCGATCACCCGGCTGACCACCGCGAGGCTGGTGAAGATCGCGGCCGCGACCGGTGCACTCCCGTACGACGCCAGCAGGGACAGTTGGTTGGCGGCCTCCAGGCGCTCGCGGGGTACCAGGTTGGGGATGCTGGCCTCCTTGGCCGGCAGCCAGAACAGGCTCACCGTCTCCATCAGCAGGGTGGCGACGAAGACCCACCACAGCGTCCCGACCAGCGGGATCGAGAGCACGATGAGCGCCCGCAGGACGTCGCCGACGATCATCGTCGTCCGCCGGTCCAGCCGGTCCGCCACCAGGCCGGCGAAGGGCGCGAGCACGATCGCCGGAACCAGCCGGAGCAGGAGCACGCCGGCGATCGCGTAGTTCTGCGCCGCGTACGAGCCGGCCGCGAGCTGGCTGGCCAGAGCGGTCAGCGCCAGCAGCCCGAGCCAGTCGCCGATGCTGGAGACGGACATGGCGAACCACAGTCGGCGGAAGCGCCGGATCGCCAGCACTCCTCGCAGGTCGTGCCGGGGCGTCACCGCACCGAGCGCCGCCTGGTCAGCCACGCCCGCCAGACTAGTGAGCGGTCCGGACACCCCGCTCCGGCCGCCCCCAAGCCGACTGCCCCGTGCTCAGCGGCGCGAGCGCTGCCCGGCCTTGGCCCGGCTGCGCGACCGCTTCGGCGCCGGGCCCTTGGCCCGCTTCTCGGCGAGCAGCTCGGCAGCCCGCTCGCCGGTGAGCTCCTCGAGCTGGGTGCCCCGAGGGACGGTGACGTTGGTCTCGCCGTCGGTGATGTAGGCGCCGAAGCGGCCCTCCTTGACCACCATCGGCTGGCCCGAGGCGGGATCGGGGCCGAGCTCCCTCAGCGGAGCAGCGGCGGCCGCCCCCCGCCGGCCGCGCTGCTTGGGCTGCGCGTAGAGGGCCAGCGCCTCCTCGAGCGTCACCGTGAAGAGCTGCTCCTCGCTCTCCAGCGAGCGCGAGTCCGAGCCCTTGCGCAGGTACGGGCCGTAGCGGCCGTTCTGCGCGGTGATCTCCGCTCCTGTCTCCGGGTCGGTGCCGACGACTCGCGGCAGCGTGAGAAGTCGGACCGCGTCGTCGAGGGAGACGTCGTCCAGCGACATGGTCGAGAACAGCGACGCCGTCCGCGCCTTCGCACCCTTCGGTGCATCGTCGGGCAGGACCTCGGTCACGTACGGGCCGAAGCGGCCCGACTTCGCGACGATCGGGCGACCGGTCTCGGGGTGGGTTCCGAGCTCGCGGTCACCGTTGCCCGCCGCCAGCAGCTCCCGAGCCCGCTCGACGGTGAGCTCGTCCGGCGGCAGGTCCTCGGGAACCGACCCCCGGGCGCCTTCACCGTTCTCCACGTACGGGCCGTAACGCCCCACCCGCAAGGTGAGGCCGGAGTCCGGGCCGCCGATCGAGAACGACGAGATACCGCGAGCGTCGATCTCGCCGAGGTTCTCGACGAGCGGGCGCAGCCCCTCGATGCCGCCGCCGCCGTTCCAGAAGCGGTCCAGCGCCACGACGCGGTCGGTCCGGCCGCCCGCGATGTCGTCGAGGCCGTCCTCCATCCGCGCGGTGAACTCGTAGTCGACCAGCCAGGTGAAGTGCTGCTCCAGCAGCCGCACCACCGCGAACGCCAGCCAGGACGGGACGAGCGCGCTGCCGCGCTTGGAGACGTAGCCCCGGTCGAGGATCGTCCGGATGATCGACGCGTAGGTCGAGGGGCGGCCGATCTCGCGCTCCTCGAGCTCCCTGACCAGGGTCGCCTCGGTGTAGCGGGCGGGCGGCTTGGTGGTGTGCCCGTCCGGCTCGACAGCCACTGCGGTGAGCGCCTGGCCCTCGGTCAGCGGCGGCAGCCGCCGCTCCCGGTCGTCGAGCTCGGCCTCCGGGTCGTCGGCCCCCTCCACGTACGCCTTGAGGAAGCCGAAGAAGGTGATCGTGCGGCCGGAGGCGGTGAACTCGCAGTCCTCCCCGGACCCGGCGCGCGCGCCGACCCGGACGGTGAGCGTCTGTCCGACCGCGTCGCGCATCTGCGAGGCCACCGTGCGCATCCAGATCAGCTCGTAGAGGCGGAACTGCTCGCCGGTCAAACCCGTCTCCGCCGGCGTACGGAAGCTGTCCCCGGCCGGGCGGATCGCCTCGTGCGCCTCCTGAGCGTTCTTGACCTTGCTCGCGTACGTACGGGGCACGTCCGGCAGGTAGTCGGCGCCGTACAGCTCGCGGACCTGGGCGCGGGCCGCCGCCACGGCAGCGTCGGAGAGGGTCGTGGAGTCGGTCCGCATGTAGGTGATGTAGCCGTTCTCGTACAGCCGCTGCGCCACCTGCATCGTCCGGGCCGCTCCGAAGCCCAGCTTGCGGCTGGCCTCCTGCTGGAGGGTCGTGGTGCGGAACGGCGCGTACGGGCTCCGCCGGTACGGCCTGCTCTCCACGGAGCGGACCGCGAAGGCGGCCCCCGTGAGCCCCTGGGCCAGGTCGCGGGCGCGGGTCTCGTCGAGGACGGCGACGTCGCGGCCCGTGAGACGACCCTGGGAGTCGAAGTCCCGCCCGGTGGCCACCCGGCGGCCGTCCACACCCGCCAGGCGCGCGTCGAACGCCGAGGGCTCGGCCGGCGACGAGGGTCGGCCGGTGTCGAGGGTCGCGAGCAGGTCCCAGTACTGCGCGGTGCGGAAGGCCATCCGCTCGCGCTCGCGGTCGACCACGAGCCGAGTGGCGACGCTCTGCACCCGCCCGGCGGACAGCCCCTGCATCACCTTGCGCCAGAGGACGGGAGACACCTCGTAGCCGAACAGGCGGTCGACGATCCGGCGGGTCTCCTGCGCGTCGACGAGGTGCTCGTCGATGTCCCGCGGCTGTTCGACGGCCTGGCGGATCGCCTCGCGGGTGATCTCGTGGAAGACCATCCGGCGGACGGGGACCTTGGGCTCGAGCTCCTCGCGCAGGTGCCAGGCGATCGCCTCGCCCTCGCGGTCCTCGTCCGTTGCGAGGTAGAGCTCGTCGGCGTCCTTGAGCAGGGCCTTGAGCTTGCGGACCTGGGCCTTCTTGTCGGCCGGGACGATGTAGAGCGGCTCGAAGCCGCCGTCGACGTCGACGCCCACCGGGGCACCGAAGCGGTCGCGCTCGGCCGCCGGGACCTCGGTCTTCTTGCTAGGCAGGTCGCGGATGTGGCCCACCGACGACTCGACGACGTAGCCGCGACCGAGGTAGCCGGCGATCGTCCTCGCCTTGGCGGGCGACTCGACGATGACCAGGCGGCGCGGGTCCGTCGTGCGGGCGGTGGCCAACGACTGCTCCTCGGTACGGGTGGGCGGGCCGGACGACCCGCGGGAAGTGTGCGGCCCGGGCGGGCCGGGATGTCAACTCCGGCGCCCGGCGGTGCCTCGCGGCGAGACCGGCTCCGGCCCCGCCGAGGTGGCGGGGCGGTCCGACGGGCTCGACCGGGTCGTCCTCCCCCGGGCGCTGGACCCCCGCACCGTACCCCGTCGCGCGCAACCGGCCGTGACCGGGACGTGATCCCAAAGAGATCTTTGCAAATACTCCTTTGCATCCTACCCTGGCAGTGTGAGCCACCCGAGCCCGTCCGAGGGGCCCCCCGCCGACCGCGGGACCGGCGCCCACCACCCGCCGTCGCGCAAGCAGGTCGACGACCTCTCGACCCTGCGTGCCCTCGCCCACCCGCTGCGGATGCGCCTGCTCGGCCTCCTGCGGACCACCGGCCCGGCGACGGCGAGCGCCCTCGGCCGCGAGGTCGGCGAGTCCAGTGGCTCCACCAGCTACCACCTCCGCCAGCTGGCCCGGTACGGCTTCGTCGAGGAGGCCCGCCACCAGCCGTCCCGGCGGGAGCGGGTCTGGCAGGCGGTCCACGAGCTGACCGCCTGGGACGTCGAGCGCTTCCTCGACGACCGGTCCGGACGCGACGCGGTGACGGTGCTGGAGCGGGAGCGGCTGCGAACGCAGGCCCGGGCCCTGCAGGCGTGGTACGCCGCGCGTGCGGAGTGGCCGCGTCCCTGGGTCCGGGCGGCCCAGGACTCCGATGCCGCCCTGTGGCTGACCGCCGACGAGCTCGCCGATCTCTCCCGCGACCTCTGGGAGGTCGTCGAGCGCCGGCTCCGGGGGCGCCGGCCGGACCGGGAGCGCGAGGGGGCACGGCAGGTCGCGGTTTACGTCCAGGCCTTTCCGGCACCGCTGCCGCCAGGTCCCCGTGAATCCGTCCCGGTGGACACCGCGCGACCGGGGCCGACGGCGTGAGCGCCCTGACCGCCGCTCAAGCCACCCGACGCTTCCTGGCGCTCACTGCCCTGCGCTGGCTGCCGACCGGCATGCTGGTGCCGGTCCTGGTGCTGCTGCCGCTGGAACGCGGACTCACCCTTCCCCAGGTCGGGCTGGCCGTCGCCGTACAGGGCCTCGTCGTCCTCGCTCTGGAGCTGCCGACCGGCGGGCTGGCCGACTCGCTCGGGCGGCGCCCCGTGCTGCTGACGGCGGCCGTGGTCGGCGTGCTCTCGCTGGTGCTGATGGCCACGGCGGGGTCGCTGGTGGCGTTCATGGTGGCCTACGCGGTGCAGGGCGTGTACCGGGCGTTGGACAGCGGGCCGCTGGAGGCGTGGTTCGTCGACGCGGTCCTGCTCGACCGGCCGGGCTCGCGGCTCGAGCGCGGGCTCTCGGCGGGCAGCACGGTGCTCGGCCTGACCGTCGCGGGTGGCGCCCTGCTGTCCGGAGGGCTGGTGGCCCTCGACCCACTCCCCGGGCTCGTGCCCGCGGTCGCTGCGCCGGTAGTCGTGGCCGCCGGACTGAGCGTGGTCAACCTCTTCGCCGTGGTGCTCCTGCTGCCGCGGGAGCCCCACCGCGGAGGTCGTCGACGGCTATCGGCCTCGGTCCGGGAGGTGCCCCGGGTCGTGGTCGGGGGGCTGCGGCTGCTGCGAGGTTCGCGGGTCCTCACCGCGCTCGTCCTGGTGGAGGTGTCCTGGGGCTTCGGCATGGTTTCCTTCGAGTCGCTCACGCCGGTCCGGCTGGCCGAGCTCGTCGGCGGGACGGCCCAGGCCGGTGCCCTGATGGGTCCCGCCGCCTCCGCCGCATGGGTGGCGTCGGCGGTGGGTGCGGGCGTGGTCTCGGCGATCGGCCCCCGGCTCGACGTCGCCCTGACCGCCGGGCTGCTGCGCCTCGTACAAGCCGCGACGGTCGTGGTCATGGGCCTGGCCGCCGGGGCGCCGGGACTGCTGGCCGGCTTCCTGGCCTGCTATGTCGTGCACGGGGCGTCCAACCCGCTGCACATGACGCTCCTGCACGGCCAGGTCGACGGTGCCCACCGCTCGACCGTCGTCTCGCTCAACTCGATGGTCGCCCAGCCCTCCGCCGCGATCGGCGGCATCGCGCAGACGGCCCTGGCCGGCGCGACCTCGACGGCCGCGGCCATGCTCGTAGGGGCTGTCGTGCTCGCCCTGGCCGCGCCGCTCTACCTGCCGGCCCGGCGGGCGGTGGGTGCCGGCCGGGCCGCGCGAAGCCTCCAGCACGTGGGCCCTGACCCGGTCGGCCCCGGTTGACGCGGTCATTGCGGGTGCGCGGGTCAGGCGGGAGTCCGCAGCCACTCCCAGGCCGTCCGGCCGGCCCGGTCGAGCTGCGCGGGGTCCACGACCGAGGGCACGTCCTGCGGCGAGTGGTAGCCCGGGTAGGGGACGCTGCCCAGCCGCGCGACGGCGACCCCCGCCTTCTCGAAGGACCAGTGGTCGCTGGCGCGGTTCTCGCACGGTTGCGCCGGGATCCCCTGGCGGTCGGCGGCGGCGAGCAGCTGGTCGCGTACGGCGTCGGGCGACCGGCCGCCGTGGCACACCGGCAGCACGTCCGTCGGCACGCCCACCCGGTCCAGCGCCAGCATGCCGACGATCGCGGCCAGCTGCTCCTCGGGCAGGTCGCGGACGTAGGCCTGAGAGCCGAAGTGGTGCATGTCGTCGCCGCGACCACGGGGCTCCTCCGCGCCGAAGGCGATGATCACGACCGGCACCGGCGGTGGCTCCTCGACGGCCATCCGGGCCAGCTCGAGCATCACGCCGATGCCCGAGGCGTTGTCCTCGGCACCCGGTGCGACCGCGACGGTGTCCAGGTGTGCCCCGACCACCCGGTGCGGGGCGGCCGGGTCGAAGCCGGGTGGCGTCGCTACCAGCGAGAGTGACTCGCCCGCCGGAACCGGCACCCCCCAGGAGTCCCCCGCCGGCAGGTCGACCGGGCGCCGAACGACCGAGTAGCCCCACGAGGCCAGCCGCTCCTCGAGCACGTCGGCGGCCTCCAGGAACGCCGGGGACGCCGCCTCGCGGGGCCCGATCCCGCCGGCCAGCGTCTCCACCGTCGCGTACGCCGTGGCAGGGTCGAAGGTGGCGGGCGGCTGCGGGGCGGTGGTCGCCGGCTCGGGCGAGGGGGAGGTCGGGCCCGGCGACGCGGTCGTCGGGGACGGGCTGGCGATCGGGGAGGCCGCCGACGCCGACCCCCGGTCGGCCGCTGGGTCGTCCGCGGCGGCGCACCCCACGAGGAGCGTCGCCGCGGCGGCGAGGGAGACCAGGTGGCGCGGCACGACCCACCCATCTGAACCCGTTCCGCAGGCACAGTGCAACTCGCGTGGTAGCAAGGGGCCGATCCAGTGGGACGCCCCAGGAGGACGGATGGACGGCCTGACGCTCGGAGTGCTCGGCGAGTCCGGGAAGGAGAACGAGCACCGGCTGCCGATCCACCCGCGGCACGTGGAGCGGATCGACGCCGACCTGCGCGAGCGGATCCTGCTCGAGCACGGCTACGGCGACCACTTCGACCTGCCCGACGACCACCTCACCCCCCTGGTCGCGGGGATGCGGACCCGGCGGGAGATCATCGCCGAGTCCGACGTCGTCCTCCTGCCCAAGCCGACGCTCCCCGACGTGACCGAGCTGCGTGACGGCCAGGTCCTGTGGGGATGGCCGCACTGCGTCCAGGACGCCGAGCTCACCCAGCTGGCGATCGACAAGCGCCTCACGCTCATCGCCTGGGAGGAGATGAACCACTGGACCGGGGACGGCCGGTTCCTGGTCCACGTCTTCCACATCAACAACGAGATGGCCGGCTACGCCTCCGTGCTGCACGCGATGGCGCTCGACGGACTCACCGGCCACTACGGGCACCACCTGAGGGCGGTCGTCATCGGCTTCGGCAACACCGCCCGCGGCGCGGTCACGGGCCTGCACGCGCTCGGGGTGCACGAGGTCACCGCGCTCACGATGCGCGACGTCACCGCCGTCGCCTCGCCGATCCCGTCCGTGGTGCTCGGCCACCAGCAACGTACGGCGGGGGACCCGAGCCGGACGGAGGTGGTCACCCGGGAGGGGGTGGTGCCCGTCCACGAGTTCCTGGCCCGTCACGACCTGGTGGTCAACTGCGTGCTGCAGGACACCGACTCCCCGCTCATGTTCGTCGTGGGAGACGAGGTCGAGCGGTTCCCGCCGGGGAGCCTCATCGTGGACGTGTCCTGCGACGAGGGGATGGGCTTCGACTTCGCCCGGCCGACCGCCTTCGAGGACCCGGTCTTCACGGTCGGCGACGGGGTCCGCTACTACGGGGTGGACCACAGCCCCTCCTACCTGTGGAACTCCGCCACCTGGGAGATCAGCGAGGCCCTGCTCCCCCACGTGCGCACGGTCCTCGCCGGCCCGGACGCCTGGGACGCCGACCGGACGATCCGGCAGGCGATCGAGATCCGCGCAGGAGTCGTCCAGAACCCGAGGATCCTGTCCTTCCAGCGGCGCGCCGCGGAGTACCCGCACGAGCGCCGCTGAGACGGCAGAGATCGGGTTGGCGCGGCGCTCGGGTCGGCAGCAGGGGCAGCAGCTCGACGGCGTACGGCCACTCCTCGAGCCGTACGGCAGGGTTCTCGGCGCCCGAGGTACTCGCGGACGCGCGCCACGGACTCGGCGTCCAGGTGGGGTGGCGTACCCACCCGCCTCACCTCCCGCCGTGCACGAGCTCGCCGCCGACCCAGGTCTGCCGGACCCGGCAGTCGGCGATCTCGCCGGGTGGGTGGGCGAACGGGTCGCGGTCGAGCACCACGACGTCGGCCAGCGCGCCGACGGTGAGCGTGCCGGCGTCGTCGAGGTGGTTCACGTACGCGGAGCCGGCGGTGTAGGCGGTGAGGGCGGTGGCGAGGTCGATCGCCTGCTCGGGGAGGAAGGGTCGGTCGTCGCCGTCGGCGAGCGCGGGCGGCAGCGTGCGGTTGACGGCGACGTGGATGCCGGCCAGCGGGTCCGGGGTGCTCACCGGCCAGTCGCTGCCGCCGGCCAGGACGGCGCCGGCGCGGTGCAGGTCGGCGAAGGGGTACTGCCGGCGGGAGCGTTCCTCGCCGAGCACCGGAAGGGTGAGGCGGACCATCTGCTGGTCGTACGCCGCCCACAGCGGCTGGATCGTGGCCGCGGCGCCGACCGCGGCGAAACGCGGGACGTCGTCGGGGTGGACCACCTGGACGTGCGCGATGTGGTGCCGGTTGTCGGTGGGGCCGTTGCGGAGCCGGGCCTCGGCGACGGCGTCGAGCGCCTCGCGCACGGCGCGGTCCCCGATCGCGTGGACGTGGACCTGGAAGCCGGCCACGTCCAGTGCGCTGACGTGCTCCCGCAGCTGCGCCGCCTCCACGTACGAGTGCCCGCGGTTGCCGGTTGGGCTGCCACGGCCGTCCAAGTAGGGGTCGAGCATGGCGGCGCTGCCGTTCTCGGGGACCCCGTCCTGCATGATCTTGACGCTCGTGGCGCGGAACCGGCGGCCGGAGAGCTGGACCCGGCGCTCGCGCAGGTCGGCGACCTGCTCGGCGCCACGCTCCCGGTCCCACCAGAGGGCTCCGACCACGCGGGCGGTCAGGCGGCCGTCGTCGTCGAGCCGGCGGTAGGCGCCCGAGGGGTCCCGGTGGCCCGCGTAGTCGCCGACGATCGCGTCCTGCCAGGCCGTGATCCCGAGGGAGTGCAGATAGTCCTGGGCGAGCAGGAGGCCCTCGTCGAGCTCACCGTCGGGGGTGGGCGGGAGGAGCCTCCCGACGAGTGCGACCGCTCCCTCGTGGAGTGTCCCGGTGGGGGTGCCGTCCTCGTCGCGCTCGATCCGGCCGTCCGGTGGGTCCGGGGTCTCGGCGGTGATGCCCGCCAGCTCGAGGGCCCGGCTGCTGACCCAGGCGCCGTGGTGGTCGCGGCTGACCAGGAGGGCGGGGCGGCCCCGCGTGGCGCGGTCGAGGTCCTCGCGCCGCGGCGTCCCGCCCCCGAAGTGCGCGCTGGCCCAGCCGCCGCCCGTGATCCAGGTCCGGTCGGGGTGCCGCGCGGCGTGGTCGGCGACGCGGTCGAGGTAGTCCTCGGGCCCGGCGAGGCCGGAGAGGTCGCAGTGCAGCCGCTCGACCCCGCCTTGGACGGGGTGGACATGAGCATCCTGGAAGCCGGGCAGCACCAGGCCCTCGACCCGGACGACCTCGGTCCCGGCGCCGGCGAGCTCCCGGGCGTCCCCCGAACCGACCGCGACGACGCGACCACCCGCGACGGCCACGGCGTCGGCGAACGGTCGGACCGGGTCGGCGGTGAAGGCGGTGCCCAGGAACACGATCTCGGCGGTTCCCGCCCCACGGGCGCGAGCGGGGGGTGCTGCGGTCTCCACCCGGGGAGCATGCCGTACCCAGGTGGTTCCCCGGCGGGTTCCCGTCCCCGGCCGTCAGGAGGCGCTGATGCGCTGCGGCTCGCTGGACGCCTCGATCGCAATCGGACGGCGCTTGGAGACCACGACCGCACCCACGACGATCGCTACGGCGGTCAGCGCTATGCCGTAGCGAAGACCGTTGTTGGCCCCATCGCCGACGGAGACGGCCACGATCGCCGGGGCGATGAGCACCGAGACCAGGTTCATCACCTTGAGCAGCGGGTTGATCGCCGGGCCGGCCGTGTCCTTGAACGGGTCGCCGACGGTGTCACCGATGACCGTGGCGTCGTGGGCGCTGGATCCCTTGCCGCCCAGCGCCCCGTCCTCGACGACCTTCTTGGCGTTGTCCCAGGCCCCGCCGGAGTTGGCCAGGAAGACCGCCATGAGCGTGCCGCACGCGATCGCCCCGCCGAGGAAGCCGGCGAGCGGGCCCACCCCGAGGCCGAAGCCGACCGCGATGGGCGCCATCGCCGCCAGCAGGCCGGGCGTGGCCAGCTCGCGGAGCGAGTCGCGGGTGACGATGTCGACGACCTTGCCGTACTCGGGCTTGGCCGTGCCCTCCATGATCCCCGGGATGTCGCGGAACTGGCGGCGGACCTCGAAGACCACGGCCCCGGCCGCCCGGCCGACCGCGCTGATCGCCAGGCCGGAGAAGAGGAACACCACGCAGGCGCCGATGAGCACGCCGACCAGGACGTTGGGCGAGTCGACCGTGCGCAGGAACGCAGCACCTGCATCGCCGGCCGCGATGCCGGCCTCGCGCAGGGCGGTGTTGACCGCGTCGTTGTACGAGCCGAACAGGGCGGTCGCTGCGAGCACCGCGGTGGAGATGGCGATGCCCTTGGTGATCGCCTTGGTGGTGTTGCCGACGGCGTCGAGGTCGGTGAGGATCTGCGCCCCGTCGCCGTGCACGTCCCCGGACATCTCGGCGATGCCCTGGGCGTTGTCGCTGACCGGTCCGAAGGTGTCCATGGCCACGATGACGCCGACGGTGGTGAGCAGGCCGGTGCCGGCCAGGGCGATCAGGAAGAGCGAGAGGATGACCGAGCCGCCGCCGAGGAGGAACGCCCCGTAGACCGCGCTGCCGATGACCAAGGCGGTGTAGACGGCGGACTCCAGGCCGAGCGACACCCCGGACAGGATCACCGTGGCCGGGCCGGTCAGCGAGGTGGACACCACGTCCTTGACCGGGCGCCTGTCGGTGCCGGTGAAGTAGCCGGTGAGCCAGAGGATCACCCCGGCGAGCACGATGCCGATGAACACCGCGACCGTGGCGAGCAGGCGCGGGTCGCCGTCGGCCTCGATGCCGCCGGACAGCTCGACGAAGGTCGAGGGCAGGTAGGCGTAGGCGGCCAGGCCGGAGAGGAGGGCAGAGAACAGCGCCGACAGGTAGAAGCTGCGGTTGATCGTCTTGAGGCCGTTCTCACCGGTGCGGGGCCGGGTCAGGTAGATGCCGAGAACCGCGGTCACCGCACCGATGGCCGGGACCACCAGCGGGAAGACCAGGCCCTCCTCGCCGAAGGCCGCCTTGCCCAGGATGAGCGCCGCCACCAGCATCACGGCGTAGGACTCGAAGAGGTCGGCCGCCATGCCGGCGCAGTCGCCGACGTTGTCGCCGACGTTGTCCGCGATCGTCGCGGCGTTGCGGGGGTCGTCCTCGGGAATACCCTGCTCGACCTTGCCGACCAGGTCGGCGCCCACGTCGGCAGCCTTGGTGAAGATTCCGCCGCCGACCCGCATGAACATCGCGAGCAGGGCGGCGCCGAAGCCGAATCCCTCCAGCACGGCGGGCGCGTCGCCGCGGTAGACCAGCACGACGATCGAGGCCCCCAGCAGGCCGAGGCCCACCGTGGCCATCCCCACGACCCCCCCCGTACGGAAGGCGATGCGCATCGCCCCGTTGGAGTCGTCGTCGCGGGCGGCCGCTGCCATCCGCACGTTGGCGCGCGTGGCCAGCCACATCCCGAGGTAGCCGATCGCCGCCGAGAACAGGGCACCCACGACGAAGAAGAAGGAGCGGCCGATCCGAACCCCCGCGTCGCCGGGGAGCAGGAACAGCAGCCCGAAGACCAGGACGATGAAGACACCCAGGGTG
The DNA here is from genome assembly GCA_035462375.1 of Jiangellales bacterium. GTDB lineage: Bacteria > Actinomycetota > Actinomycetes > Jiangellales > Jiangellaceae > DASTQL01. Next base: position 37,106 of record DATHUJ010000057.1, on the reverse strand, counting down.
CGGTACTGGCGGTTGAGGTAGGCCGCGGCGCCTTCCTGCACGGCGTGCGCGATGTCCTTCATGCTGTCGGTGCCCTCGCTCGCGGCGAGCACCTCGCGGCGGAACAGCGCCGCCATCACGAGCGCCGCGACCGCGACGAGCGCGACCACGACGACGTAGGAGAGGTTGCTGCCGGAGAGCGAGACCACCGTGCCGCCGTCGGCAGCGCGGATGAGCCCGGTCATTCGTCCTCCTTGACGTGGCCCTCGGCGGGCCGACCACGACAGCGGCCGCGCACCCGGGGAGCGCTCCTGGGTCGACGGCCGTGGCGACAGTGCGGTGTCGGTGCGGTACGAAGGGCCCCACGCTCCAGCAGGGTGGACACCGGCGGCCCCGTGTGGGGCGGGAGTCTACGCAGGCGTGGGCGCGCTCCCTGCACCGCCCCCCGTACGAGAGGGGCGTGGGCGCGGCGGTCAGCCCGGCGGCCAGCGCAGCCCGAGGCGGGGACCGGCCGGCCCGGTGACCACCTGGAGACCGGGAACCAGCTCGGAGAGGACCGCTAGGACCGCGCCCGCGGGCAGCGCCTCGTCGTCGTCCTCGTCGGCGACCACGGCGTCGGAGAGCACCTGGACCGCAGCGTCCCCCTCGGCCTCGGCCAGTACGGTCGAGCCGCGGAGCTCCACGGCCAGCCCGTCACCGTCCTCGAACCGGAGGACCACCTGCTCGGCGTCCTCGTCCCGCCGCTGCAGTGCCACGGCCAGGCCGCAGGCCTCCCCCACGGCGAGCCGGACCTCGTCGAGCACGTCCGGCGCCACTCCCGCCCGCCGGGCCAGGGCCACCGCCACCTGTCGGGCGGTCCGGACGTGCGAGGTCAGCGGGTCGATGCGCAGCTCGACCTCGGCCACGAGCCCTCCCCGCCGGTCAGTCCGTCGCCGCGACGGCCTCGGTCACCGAGTCGTGGATGGGAAAGACCTTGGTCAGTCCGGTGATCCGGAAGATCTTGAGGATCCGCTCCTGGGTGCAGACCAGGCGCAGCGAACCGTCGTGCGCGCGGACCCGCTTGAGGCCCCCCACCAGCACGCCGAGACCGGTCGAGTCGAGGAACTCGACCCGCTCCATGTCGATCACCAGGTCGTACCGTCCCGAGTCGACGAGCTCGACGAGCTGCTCGCGCAGCTGCGGGGCGGTGTAGACGTCGATCTCACCGGCCACGTCGACGACGGTGCGCTCGCCCTCGGGTCGGGTCGACAACGACAGGTCCACGGAGCCTCCCACGGCCGCTCGGTCTGCCGTACCCCCTCCAGGGCGGTCCCGGCACGGACCCCGGCATTCAACCACCTGCTCGGCGCGGCCCGGCACCGCGCCCCGGCCCCCGGTGCGAGACTGCTGGGGTGCCCGACGCCAGGACCGCCGACCCGCGCGCGTTGCTGGACCACCTCGCCGGCCACGCGCGCAGCGACCGGGTGACCCACGTCGAGGACGTCCCCGCGCGGACGGAGGGCGCCGCCCCGTGGCCGGCCTGGCTCGACCCGGTCGTCCGGGACCGCCTGGTCGCGGCGGGGGTCGAGCGGCCCTGGCGGCACCAGGTGCGGGCCGCCGAGCACGCCTGGGCGGGACGGTCCGTCGTGGTCGCCACCGGTACCGCGTCGGGCAAGTCCCTCGCGTACCTGATGCCGGCGCTCACGGCGGTCCGTGCCGGCGTGGCGCGCGGGCGGCGCGGCGCGACGGTCCTCTACCTCTCACCGACCAAGGCGCTGGCCGCCGACCAGCTGCGCGCCCTGGACCGGCTCTGCGTACCCGACGTGCTCGCCACCACGTACGACGGGGACACGCCCGCCGAGCTGCGCGACGTGGCGCGCGACCACGCCTCGTACCTGCTCACCAACCCGGACATGCTGCACCGATCGCTGCTGCCGAGGCACCACCGCTGGGCGGCGTTCCTCCAGTCGGTGCGGTACGTCGTCGTCGACGAGTGCCATGGCTACCGGGGGGTCTTCGGCTCGCACGTGGCGCAGGTGCTGCGCCGGCTGCGCCGGCTCTGCGCCCGCTACGGCTCGTCACCGGTCTTCATCCTCGCCTCGGCGACCGCCTCCGAGCCGGCCGCCACCGCCCGACGGCTGACCGGCCTCGACGTGGTGGCCGTCGAGGACGACGCGTCGCCGCGCGGCCCGACCGCCTTCGCGCTGTGGGAACCGCCGCTGTCCGACATGCTCCACGGGGAGAACGGTGCTCCCGTACGGCGGAGTGCGACGGCCGAGACGGCCGACCTCCTCTCCGACCTGGTGGTCCAGGGCGTCCGGACGGTGGCCTTCGTCCGGTCGCGGCGCGCGGCGGAGTCGGTCGCCCTCCAGGTGCGCGGCCAGCTGGTCCCGGTGGCGCCCGAGCTCGCCGACCGCGTCGCTGCGTACCGCTCGGGCTACCTGTCCCACGAGCGCCGGCGGCTGGAGGCCGCCCTCCAGTCCGGCGAGCTGGTGGGAGTGGCGGCAACCAACGCCCTGGAGCTGGGGGTCGACGTCGCCGGTCTCGACGCCGTGCTCCTCTCCGGCTGGCCCGGTACCCGGGCGTCCCTGTGGCAGCAAGCGGGGCGGGCCGGCCGGGCGCGGCAAGGGGCGCTGGCGGTCCTGGTGGCCCGGGACGACCCGCTGGACACCTACCTCGTGCACCACCCCCAGGCGGTGTTCGGCCGGGCCGTGGAGGCGACGGTGCTCGACCCGGACAACCCCTACGTGCTGGCGCCGCACCTCTGCGCCGCCGCTGCGGAGGCACCCCTGGACGAGTCCGACCTGGCGCTGTTCGGCCCCAACGCCCGTACTGCCGTCGCGGGGCTGGAGCGGTCGCGGATGCTGCGACGCCGGGCCGGCGGGTGGTTCTGGACCCGGCGTGAGCGGGCATGTGACCTGGCCGACCTGCGCGGGACCGGAGGCCCTCCCGTGCGGCTGGTCGAGGCGGGGACGGGGCGGCTGCTGGGGACGGTGGACTCAGGGCGCGCCCACTCGACAGCGCACCGCGGCGCCGTCTACGTGCACCAGGGAGAGACCTTCCTGGTGCGCGACCTCGACCTGGACGAGGCGGTCGCGCTGGTGGACGCCGTAGTCACCGATCACACGACGACGGCCCGGGAGGTGACCGAGATCCGCGTCCTCGAGGAGGAAAGGGGGCAGGACTGGGGGTCGGCCCGGCTGTCCTTCGGCGCGGTCGAGGTGACCAGCCGGGTGGTGTCGTTCCTGCGCCGGCGGGCCGGGAGCGGCGAGGTGCTGGGCGAGGAGCCGCTGGACCTGCCGGAGCGGCACCTGCGCACCAAGGCGGTGTGGTGGACCCTGCCGGACGACCGGGTGGCCGACGCTGGGGTCCACGGTGCCGACGTGCCCGGGGCGGCCCACGCTGCCGAGCACGCGGCGATCGGCCTGTTGCCGCTGGTCGCCACCTGCGACCGGTGGGACGTCGGTGGGGTGTCGACCGCACTGCACCCCGACACGGGCCGGCTCACCGTCTTCGTGCACGACGGCCATCCCGGTGGTGCCGGCTTCGCGGAGCGGGGCTACGAGGCGGCCGGGTCATGGCTGCGCGCGGCCCGAGACGCCATCGCCTCCTGCACGTGCGCCGAGGGCTGCCCCTCATGCGTACAGAGCCCGAAATGTGGGAACGGGAACAATCCACTGGACAAGTCCGGCGCCGTGCGACTCCTCGACGAGCTCCTCGCCGGGGCTCCCGGAGTCCGGGCCGGTCACTGACACTGCAGAGGAGACTGCTGTGGTCGTGCTCGCGATCGTCATCATCGCCCTGGCCACCTTGTTCGCCATCGGGATCATCATCAGCAGCGGCGACGCTGCCACCCTCGACGTCTTCGTCGCGGAGGTCGAGACCACGGTCACCGGCGTGTTCCTGACCGGCCTGATCACCGGCCTGGTCTTCCTGATCGCCACCGTCCTGCTCCTCACCGCCACCCGCCGGGCCCGGGACCGGCGGCGTGAGCAGAAGGTGCTGCGCGAGCGCGCCGCCTCCAGCCAGTCGGTCTCCGAGGAGCGCGATCAGCTGGCGGTGGAGAAGGAGCGCCTCGAGCGCGAGCTCCGGGAGCGCCAGCAGCTCGAGGGCGAGCGCGCCGAGCTCCGGCGTGAGCTCGACGAGCGGGAAGCCACCGGCACCACCCGCCCGGCCCCCGGTGACAGCGCCGCCGGCCGCCGCGGCGACGCCGAGCTCCGCAGCGACGGCGACCCGACGACGCCCGGACCCGACCAGGCCACCCGCTCGTAGCTCGGGCCCGGGCCGGGCCCGGCCCGGGCCAGGCGCACCGGGTCGGCCAGCCGGACCAGCCGTCCCGCCGGTCCGGTTGTCACCCGGACGGCCACCTCGACCTCCCGCCCGTTGACCGCGCAGCGCACCAGCACGCCTCCGTTGCCAGTGGCCACGGCGTGCGCAGCCGCACAGGCATCACCGGTTCCGGACAGCAGACGCTCCGCCGCTGCCAGGGCAGCAAGGTCGGCGGCCGTCGCCGCGCGGTGCCGGGAGGCGACACCCTGGGCGAGCGCACCTCCCGCCGCTGCGGCGAGCAGCACGACCGCCGCCACGGCCAGCACCAGGAGCGTTCCCGACCCTTGGTCGCGCGCGCGTGCGCCGGCCCGACCACGCCCCCACGGTCGCGGGGACCTCGCGGGGCGTCGGGGGCTCACGGGTCACCGCCGAGCGGCCGTTCGCGCATCGCCACTGCGGAGCCGCTGACCGTCGGAGCGGGCACCAGACCGCCCAACGGGGCCGGCAGTGGCGTCAGGGCACTCACCCGCACCCGGACCAGATCGCCCTCGACGGAGACCCCGACCGCCGCTCCCGCGGGCGCCACCGCCACGGCCAGCGCCCGGCTGGTGCCGATGCCGTCGCCTCTGGCCAATGCCCGGGCCGCTTCGCGCGCCGCGTCCGTGCAGCGGAGCTGGGCCGCCGCGGCCCCCACCGCCCAGACCGCCGCCACCAGCACCACGACGAGGACCGGCAACGCAGCCGCGGTCTCGGCGGTCACCATGCCCGCCTCCCGACAAGGCCTCGCGCGCCGCCACCGGCACACCCGACGTCCCGACCGGCCCGGACGACCGGACCAGCGGCCCGGCCGCGGCCACCCATCCCCCGGTGCGGGCCCGGCCCGGGGGCGCCGGCGGGGGACGGCCCCCCGCCGGCAGGACATGACCGCCCTCACCCGAGCAGCCCGAAGGCGCGCCGGAGGATCTCGGTCAGGAGCGAGACCACCACGTCACTGGTCAGCAGCTTGTAGAGGACTCCCGCGAAGCCACAGGCGGCGACCGTGCCCACGGCGTACTCGGCCGTGGTCATGCCCCGGTCCTCCCCCCGCAGGAGGTTCGCGAGTCGGGCTGGGTTGAGGCGGAACCGGCGCCCGACCCGTGGGACGAGGACGGAGGGAGTGGCGGACATGCAACCTCCTGGTGCGGACCGGCGACCGGCCGGTGCGGCGCCCGGGGCTGTCCGGGCGTGACCAGCCTCGGGTCCCGCCCGGCCGCCGCCCAGCCCCTGTCCGATCGCTGGGGACGAGCCGGTGCCTCAGCGCAGGTGTGGACGGGTTCCGCCGGTCATGGCAGCACCGACCCGGCTCCGGCCACGACGGGGACCACTCCGACGAGCAGGAAGGCGGGGAGGAAGCACAGCCCGAGCGGCGCCGCCGCCCGCGCACCCAGGGCCCGGACCCGGGTCTCTGCGGCCCAGCGAGCCGAGTTGCGCGCGTCGGCCGCAACCCGCGCCAGCGCCTCGGCCGGAGCGGCCCCCCGCTCCCCCGCGGCCACGAGCGCGCGTGCGAGCCGCGTGGTGACCGGTCGGGCAGTAAGCCCCCGCCACGCCGTGGCGGGGTCTCCGCCCAGGCTCGTCCGGTCAGCACCTGCGACCAGCAGTGCACCCAGCGGGCCGCCGACAGCCGATCCGACCAGGTGAGCCGCACGGTCCGGTGGGGTGCCGGCAGCCACGACGGCGGACAGCAGGTCGGCCACCAGGGGCAGGGCCGCCTCGACCTCCGCTGTCTCGCGCGCGGCGGAGCCCGGCTCGAGCCGGCCGAGCCACCGCACCAGCAGGCCCGCGACCAGGCATCCGGCGACCAGGCCGGGGGTGCCACCGAGCACGACGGCAGACCCCAGGCCGCCGAGGGCCCCCGCCACGAGCCTGGCCCCGCTCGACGACAGCACGGCACCGGGCCCGCTGCGCACGTGGATGACCCGACCGGACCCGGTCGCGCGTCGCGTTGGTGCCGTCACCCTGCCCGGGTACGCTGCTCGGCCACCCGCGGGCCGCACCGCGGCCAGCCGAGCCCGCGCGGGGGCCGGACCGGCCACCACCGCGACCGCGGCTCCCGCAGCCAGCGCGCAGGCCACCGTCACGCCGTCGACCACGGCGACCTCGTGACCGACCGCACCATGCGCTCGACCCAGACGAGTCCGACCACCGTGAGCGACCCGCCGGCGGTGAGGCAGGCGACTCCGACCGGGTGCCCGAGGAGAAAGGCCAGTGGTCGTCCTCCTCCCCCGGACACGGCCAGGAGGGTCACCACCGGGAGCACCGCCAGCAACCGGGTGGTGGCCCGCACGGAGGAGAGCTGACCTGCTGCCTCGCGCCGGACGGCCTCGTCCGCACGCAGTGAGTCGGCCACGCTGGCCAGGACGTCCGCGAGCCCGGCGCCGGTCCGGTCGCACACCGACCAGCCGGCAGCCACGGCAACCAGCGCCCCTGCTCCGGGCCGGTCGGCGGCAGCACGGAGCGCTCCAGGGACGTCGCCCCCGAGTCGGGACCGGGCCGCCGCCGGCCCGAGCAGGGTCGGGAAGGCGCGGGCCGCAGAGGTCAGGGCCTCGGAAGGTGCTTGCCCGGTACGGAGCTCGCCCACCAGCGCGAGGCACGCCTCGGTCACCTCCACCGACCCGAGCCGCTCCGCCGTGCGCGGGCGAGCCCGGTCCGCGGCGATGCCGGCCGCCGAAACCATTGCCTTCAGCGCCGACATGTCTCGGGCCGCCCACCAGCGTCGCTGGTCACGGGTGCCCAGCCGACGCCGTACGAGAGGGCCGGCAGGTGGCGGCACCGCGATGGCCACTGCGGCGGCGGCGCAGGCCGTCGCCAGCAGGGTCAGCACCGGCCACCGACCAGCTCGCGCAACCCGTCGAGGGCGGGCCCTCCTCGTACGGAGCCATCGGAATCGCAGTGCAGCGCGGGCACCGCGGCGACGCGGCCCGCCGGGTCGGGACGCAGCAGGTCGACCTCGGCAACGCGCCGACGACCGGACCGGTCGCGGGTGAGGTGGAGGACGAGGTCGAGGGCGGCGGCAACCTGGCTGTGCAGGGCGTCGCGGCCCAGCCCGGCCGCGACACCGAGCGCCTCGAGCCGGGCCGGCACCGCGTGAGGGGAGTTGGCGTGGACCGTGCCGCACCCGCCCTCGTGACCGGTGTTGAGGGCGGCGAGCAGGTCGACGACCTCGGCTCCCCGCACCTCTCCGACGACCAGTCGGTCGGGCCGCATCCGCAGGGCCTGCCGGACCAGGTCGTCGAGTGCCACCTCGCCGACCCCCTCGACGTTGGCGGGTCGGGCCTCCAGCCTCACCACGTGCGGGTGCTCGGGCCGGAGCTCGCCCGAGTCCTCGACGAGCACGAGCCGCTCCCGCACGTCGACCAGGGACAGCAGCGCGGCGAGCACGGTGGTCTTGCCGGTACCAGTACCCCCGGTGACGAGGAAGGCGAGCCGGGCCGCGACGATCCCGCGGATCCACCCCTGCAGCGCCGGTGCCACGCTGCCGGCTGCGACCAGGTCGTCGAGCGTGAGGGCCCGGCGAGCCGGGACCCGCAGGGACACGAGCGTCCCCGTCGGGGACAGCGGCGGCAGCACCGCATGCAGGCGAACGCCTCCGGCGAGCCTCGCGTCGACCCAGGGCATCGCATCGTCGAGCCGTCGTCCGGCACCGGCCGCCAGCCGCTGGGCCAGGCGGCGGACCGCGGCCTCGTCGCGGAGGCGGACGGTGGACCGCTCGAGCCCCGCGCCCCGATCGACCCACACCTCGTCGGGCCGGTTGACCAGCACGTCCGTGACACCCTGCTCACGGAGCAACGGCTCGAGCGGACCGGCCCCCACGATCTCGGCGCGCAGGATCGCGGTGACCTCGAGCACGGCTGCGTCGCCGAGCACCGCACCCTCGGCCCGGAGAGCCGCTGCCACCCGGGCGGGGGTCGCCTCGCCGGGCGTTGCGGCGAGCACGGTCCGGACCCGCTCGAGCAGGCCTCGGTCTACCGAGCTCACGCGGCACCCCGGGCCGTGACCAGCTGGTCGAGCAGGTCACCGCACACCCCGGCCAGCGGTCCCCGCCCGGATCCGCCCGGCGGCCGCCCCTGCTCGAGTGCCTCGGTGAGACCCGGTTCGGGACGGAGGTGAGCGGCCAGCGGCACGCCGAGGACCCGCGCCACCTCGTCGGGACCCAGTCCCCCGGGCGAGGGACCGCGCACGACCAGCCTGAGGTCGGAGGTCATCAGGCCCAGACCGGCGGCTACCCGGCCGGCGGCCGCCACGGCACGTATCTCGGCCGGCACGACCAGCAGAGTCGTGGTGCAAAGGGAGAGCAGCTCCTCGACCGCGGGGTCGAGTCGCCGGGGCAGGTCGACCACCACGAGCTCGCTCGTCCGGCGGACCGCCTCGAGGACGGTGCGGGCGGCCTCCGCCGGGAGGGTGAGTCCCTCACCGCGGTCCCAGGCGAGCAGGGTGAGCCCGGACACGTGGGGGAGAGCCTCCCGCAGGGCCGTCCCCGCCACCCTGCCGCGGGTGTGCGCGAGGTCCTGCCACCTCAGCCCGTGGCAGTCCTCGGCGCCGAGCACCAGGTCGAGCCCACCACCCAGGGGGTCGGCGTCGACCAGCGTCGTCGGTGATCCTCGCCTGCCCGACGTCAGCGCGAGGGCGGTGGCCAGGACCGACGCACCGGCACCGCCCCGACCGCCCACCACGCCGACCACGACCGACTCGCCCTCGGGCCCCTCCGCCGCGTCCGCCAGCCGTTCGACCAGCCAGGGCTCGGCGTCGGGCAGGAAGAGCACGTGCTCGGCCCCGAGCTCGACGGCGCGCTGCCACACCGATGCGTCGTCCAGGTCGGCCCCGACCAGCGCGACGGCCCTGCGCCGAGGTGGGGCCGCTCCGCACAGCGGGCCGACGAGGTCGGTCCCGACCAGCACGAGGGGAGCAGCTGCCCAGCAGGCCAGCGCCGAGCCCGCGTCGTCGGCCACATCGACGTCCACGCCTGCGGCGGCGGCCAGCCTCAGCAGGTCGTCGAGGAGCCGCTCGTCGGCCGTGACGACCAGGGGGCGCACAGGACCGGCGGGGGCGGGGGGGCGGGACGGGGCGTGTGCACGCGGCACGAGTGACCTCCTGGCGACGGGATCACGCCACCCTGTCGGCCCACCCGGGGGAGCCTCCCGTCATGGCGGCACGCTGTGGACACGGACAGCCGGTCGAGCCGGCTGTGGACGCGGCGCGGCCCCCGCCGGGGGGGAGGGCGGGGGCCGCAGATGGGACCCGATCCAAGGGGGAGGGGATCGGTCCCGAGCGGCAGGGGGGTGCCGCCACGCCCCATACTGCCCCCTTCAGGTCCGGCCAAACCAGTCACTCCGGCCGCTCGCCGAAGATTTCTCCCGGCACCTATGCTCGGGAGAGTGGACAGCGCAGCCCTCCCGGTCCCCGACGGGGTCGTCGCGGCGCCCGTCCCCGACGGCGACCGCCCGGCGAGGTCGGTGACCCGGACGGCCGCGTTCTTCGACCTCGACAAGACGATCATCGCCAAGTCGAGCACGCTGGCCTTTTCGCGGAGCTTCTACCAGGGCGGCCTGATCAACCGGCGGGCCGTGCTGCGCAGCGCCTACGCCCAATTCGTCTACCTGGTCGGCGGGGCGGACCACGACCAGATGGAGCGGATGCGCGAGTACCTCTCCAGGATGGTCTCCGGGTGGGACGTGCAGACCGTCAAGGACATCGTCGCGGAGACCCTGCACACGATCGTCGACCCGATCGTCTACGACGAGGCCGTGACCCTCATCGAGGAGCACCACCTGACCGGGCGCGACGTGGTCATCGTGTCCTCGTCGGGCGCCGAGGTGGTCGAGCCGATCGGGGAGATGCTCGGCGCGGACAAGGTGGTCGCGACCCGGATGGTCGTCGATGACGAGGGCCGGTACGACGGCACCATCCAGTCCTACGTGTACGGGACCGAGAAGGCCGCGGCGATCGAGGCGCTGGCCGAGAGCGAGGACTACGACCTGTCGCGGTCCTACGCCTACTCCGACTCGATCACCGACCTCCCGATGCTCGAGGCGGTGGGCCACCCCTACGCCGTCAACCCCGACCGCGCGTTGCGGCGAGTGGCGGCCGAGAAGGGGTGGCCGGTGCTGGTCTTCTCCCGCCCCGTCGCGCTGCGGCAGCGGCGCTCCCTGCGGGAGGCGTCCAAGCCTGCCCTCGCGGCAGTCGCGCTGGGGGCGGGCGCCGCCGCGGCGGGGATCGTCTGGTACGCGGCTCGCCGGCGGGTCGGCGACCGGTAGGCCGGAGGGCACCGTGGTCGAGTGGCGCGGTCGCGAGGAGATCCTCGACACCAGGACACCGCGCGGCCCCGAACGCCCTCGGCCCGAGCCCCGCGAGCTCCCCGCCGTCGACCTCGGTCAGGACCCCGGGTCGACCGAGCCCGAGGCACCGCCGCCTGCCAGCACCGAGGGCGGCGGTCGACGCCGGCTCGAGGTGCGCTGGCTGGTCGGCGGCGTGGTCGCGGCCTTCGTGGTCGGTGCCGCGGTCGGCGGCAGCACGGTGGGGGCTCAGCGGGACGCTGCGACCGCCGCGCAGGCCCTCGACGACGCACGGGTCGCCGCCGTGGTCCTGGCCCTCGACGGCGTCGGCCGGGAGGGCGTCCTGCGGATCTCGATCGGCCTGCGCAACCTCGGCGACCGCGATCTCACGCTGCGCTCGCTCTACCCCGACGGCTGGGTGGTGGTCGAGGACGGTCGGCAGGACGTCCCGCTCCGCAGCTCCAGTTGGGCCAACGCGACGATGCTGGTCGTCCCCAACTGCAACGCGCCCGTGCCGAACGAGCTCGTCGCCAGGGTCAGCAACGGGGAGCGCGAGCGCCTGCTGAGACTCCCGCTGCCGGTCGGCTCCAACCCGTTGACCTGGGCGCTTCAGGAGAGCTGCTCCCCTGTCGCCTCGGACATCTTCGTGGCCGCGGTCGACGTCCTCAACACCACCGACGCCGGCCTGCGCATGCGCCTGGTGCTGCGCGGCGCCTCCCGTCCGGAGACCCTGGTCACGGGCGTCTCCTCCCGTACGCCCGGCTTCGCCGTGGTGGTCGACGGCGGACTCCCGACCACGGTCCGGGGCGGCGGCATCACGACCCACCCGGTCCTGGTGCACTGGGAGGTCACCGACTGCGGAGCCGCAGACAAGCTCGGATCGACCGACATCGCCCTCGAGGTCGCCGCGGAGGCCGGTGCGCTGGCGGTATCCGTGCAGTCGCTCGACCCGCGGGTGACCGCCGCGCTGGCCCGTTTCGCCGTCTCGCGATGTGTTAGTTAGCGGGTCCGTACCCGGGCCGTCAGGCCTTGGACTCGAGGACCACGCGGCTCCCTTCGTGCGTAGTCACCAACTTGTTGCGGCGGACAGCCGCCCCGGGTCCGAGGGACGGACCGGCGCGACGTCAGGTGCTGTGCGGCAGCTCCGGCGGGAGGCAGTCCGTGGCCCAGCGGGCGTCGTAGCCGCCGAGGTCCGACGCCGCTACGACGTTCATCAGCATGCCCATGGCAAACCACTCGCGTACCTGCTCGGGGGACGCCCCGGAGAGGTCCTCGACGGTACGCCAGAGAGCCCCGAAGCCGCGGCGCGTGACATCACGAACCTCGAGGTCCTCGCTGGCGGCGTAGGCCTGCAGCTGGTGCAGCAGCAGCTGCCGGTTGGCGAGCAGGTCGCGGCCATCGCCGCGAGCGCGTCGGCACCGCCGTGCCCGGTGGCGGCCTCGCGGAAGGCCGCCTCGATGAGGGCGAACGTCCGCTCCACCGACGCCAGGAAGAGAGTCTTCTTGCTGGGGAAGAGCCGGAACAGGTAGGGCTGGCTCACCCCGGCGCGACCGGCGATGGCCTCGGTGCTGGTGCCCGCCAGCCCGCCGACGGCGAACTCCGGGACGGCGGCGCGGAGCACCGACTCGCGCCTCTCCTCGGCTGTCATCCGTACCATGGCCGGAAGCTAGTGGCTACTCACTATCTTGTGATCCGGCGAAGAAATGTTGGCTTCGACCCTTCCGACACGCCGAGCGGGTGAGGTACGACAGTGGCACGGCCCCTTCGGGGGTCGCGCACGGCAGCCGGGCACCCACGCGGCGATCAGCCCATGTACGGGCAGTCGTCCCGGGTCAGCCGGGGCGACGGACGAGTGCACGCCTGGTAACCCGGCCTGACGTGCCAGCGACGGCGTCCTTCGGGGCGCCGTTCGCACGAGCGCGCGCCCTCTCGCGCGACGCCTCATCCGTGCCAGGCGGCCAACCGCTCCCCCTCCGCGGCCAGCTCCCGCCGCGTCCGTACGGGGAGGGGCGCGAACTCCTCCGTGCGAACCCGGCCCTCCTCGTACCTCCAGGTCCCGGCCACGGCACCGTCCACGAGGAACGTGGGCACCGACTGGGGGCGGCGGGTCGAGAAGACCCGCGGGCGGTACTCCTCGGGCAGGATCCCCGCTCGCCGGGCGTGGACGAGCAACGTCGCGTCCCAGGTCGGGAGGAAGCGCACGGGCGCCGCCGCGTCAGCCCCGGGGAGCGGCGCCCGGGGCAGGTCGACCAGCACCGCCCCGTCCTCCATACGGAACCGGCGGACGGGCAGCCGGGCCAGGACCGCGGCGACGCTGGCGACCGGCAACCCCGACCAGCCGGCGACATCGAGCGCGGTCGCCGGGCCGAAGCCGCGCAGGTAGCGACGGACGACGAGCTCCCTCGCGTCGTCCACGCCCACCTGCGGTGGTCCCAGCCACTCCTCGGCGGCCGCGTAGTGGTCGGCCCGACGGCGCTCCCAGGTCCCAGACGGCGGGACCCGGACGAGGTCCAGCCAGAGGCCGACACCGTCGCGCAGCTCCCGGCCAACCAGCTCGTCGATCTCCCCGCGACGCAGCCGACCACGCTCGGCGAGCGCGTCGCTCAGGGTCGCCGCGGCCGCCTCGTACGGGCCTGGATCCGCCCCGAGCCGGGACACGCGGAGGTACCAGTCGCGCCGCGGGGCGCGGACGGCGACGGCGAACGGCCAGTAGTCGCCGGCCGAGACCAGGTGGATGGTCGACCGCAGCAGCGTTCCCTGGACCACCGATCGGCGCTCCAGCGCCCGGGTCAGGGTCTCGCGGTGGAAGCCCTCGACCCGGGACCAGAGCCCGAGGTACATCGACGGGGCGTACTGCGCCTGGAGCCCGGCGACCCGCTCGAGCACGCGCGGCAGCGGGGCGCGGACGCGGGTGAGCAGGCACTGGCGGGCGAGCACGGCCCGGTTCAGGTCCCGCCGGGTGAGGACCCGCTCGGCAGGCGGCACGGGGGCGACGGTAACCCGGATCCTTCATGAAGACGTCAGCCGGTCGGGCTCTCCGGACGGGTGACGGGTTCCGCGTGATCACGGGCCCGGCGACCTGCGAAACCCCGCGCTATCCGTCGGTCTGGGGATCCTGGGCGAGGCCCTCGAGACCGCCCCCGCACCCGGACCCGTCACCGACCGGGAGCGCCCTGCTCGGCACAGATCGCCAGGCCCTCCTCGGCGCCGCGCGCGTAGGCGTCGCAGCAGTGCCGCACCCAGGTACCGACCCCGGCGGGGGTGCCCGCCGTGTACGCCCGCGCCGCGGTGGCGTAGGTGGGCCCCGCCGTGAGGTGGCCGACCTCCGGTACGCCGACGGCCTTGGTGTCGATCCCGCGGACGACGAGTACCAGGCGCTCGGCCGCCCGCGCCACCACCCCGTCGGCGGAGCCGAACGGGCGCATGGCGAGCAGGTCTCCGTGGACCAGCGCGGCGACGACCACGGCAGGGGCCCGGCTCGGTGCCGCGACGAGACCCATCAGCTGGGCCAACCGGTCCGAGTCGGCGTCCGGCCGCGGGCGCCCCAGCTCCTCCGCGTCCAGGCCGGGCAGGTCGCGAGCAGCGAGCAGGTGGAGCCGGGCCAGGGCCTGCGCCGGCGCGCGCTCCCACGTGCGGGCGAGAGCGGGGACCTCGGCGGTGGCCCGTAACGCCCCTTGGAGGACCGGGTCGTCGGCCGGGTCCTCGACCCGCCCGTCCGCGCCGTCCAGCAGCGCCGACGCCCGGGCACCGCGCAGGGCGGACTCCGCGGCCACGGCCCCCGAGCCACGCCGCATCGCCGGGTGGCGCAGGAGGCTGTCAACGGCGTCCCGGGCGTGTGCTGCCGCAGCGCCGACGCCCTCGAGCGCGGCCACGGCGGCGAAGGGGTCAGCGGTCACGAGGGCCGACCCTACGTCGGCGTCCGGGACGTCAGGCCCCGGCGAGGTCCCGCCGCTGGAAGGCCGCCATGCCGAGCAGGGCGGCCGCCAGGCCGAGTCCCGCCATCACCAGGCCGGCCACCAGGGCGTACGGCTCGGCCGGGACCGGTGCCAGGTGGTGGAACGGCGACAGGCCCACCACGTACGAGGGCCACTCGAGCATCGGACCGACGAGCTGGAGGACGTACGTGAGCGCCGCGAGGCCGACGGTCAGGCCGACCGTCAGCTGCGGGGCCGCACCGAGCATGAGGAAGGCCAGCCCGCCGAACAGCACGACGACGGGCAGCGTGTTGGCGGTGGACGCCACGGCGTCGCCCAGCGTCAGCTCCGAACCGGCGACCGCGGCCCCGGCCCACAGGGAGAGGCCCGTGAGCACGGCGAGCAGCGCCGCGGACACCAGGGTCAGCAGGGCGTGACCGCCGAACCAGCGCCAGCGGGGCACCGGACGGGTCAGCAGGTGCTCGAGCCGACCTGTCGCCTCCTCGGTCCGCGCAGCTCCCACGCGCCAGGCGGCGTACAGCGCGAAGACCAGGCCGTACAGCACCCCCATGACGCCGATCAGCCCCCGGGTCACCTCGGTCAGGTCGATCCCCATCAGCTCGAGCGTCGCCCGGTAGGTGGGGTCCTCGGTGAGGAAGTCGGTCATCGTCACCAGCAGCGTGCCGAGGACCACGGTGTAGAGGACCAGGCCGGCTGCCCAGGCCGCCAGGATCCCCAGCGAGCTGCGCCATGCGAAGGCGACCGGGCTGGTGAGCAGCCGGAGGCGCGGGCGCGGGGCGTCGCTCGACGCCAGGAGCGCGGTGCCGATGTCCCGGCGACTGCGCAGGACCAGGGCCGTGGTGGCGAGCACAGCCACCACGCCCACGTGCAGCCCGAGAACCCACCAGCGGTTCTCGCCGAAGGCACGCAGCCTCTCCATCCAGCCGAACGGCGTCGACCACGCCACCCACGACCGCTCGTCGGAGCTGTTCGCCACCATCCGCAGCAGGAAGGCCAGGCCCAGGGTGATGGCGGCCGCGCCGACGGCCCGACGGCGGACCTCGAAAAGCTGGCTGGTCACAGCCGCCACGCCGGCGAACACGGCCCCGAACCCTGCGACCGCCAGGCCCACGATGGCCGAGCCGGCCACCTCGGCGCCGGACGCCGCGAGCGCGCCGGCCACCGCAGCGCCGATGAGCAGACACCCCGTGAGGACGACCAGCAGCTGCAGCGCGACCGCGCGTGTCGCCCGGACCGGGCCGGCGAGCACGAGCTCGGTGCGTTCGGCCTCCTCCTCGGCGCGGAGCAGGCGCGCGGTGGCGATCAAGGCCCAGATGCCGGCCAGCGTCTGGAGGAAGTAGCCCCCGTCCCACACCACGAAGCCACCGACGGTGTCCACGGCGTACGGGAGGCCCGACAGCATGCGGATCGCCGGCTCGTCGCCGAGCTCGGCCAGCCGGGCCCGGGAGGCCGCGTCCGGGTAGGCCGCCTCGTAGCTGAGCGCCTCCACCACCACGTACCCGGCGGCGCCCAGCGCAACCAGCACCGCGCCGCGCCGCACCAGCCGGGACGACAGGCGGACGACCGCGAGCTGCGTACCCACCACGGCCTCCTCAGTAGTAGGTCAGGAAGATCTCCTCGAGCGACGGCTCGTGGCTGCGCAGCTGGATCACCGGGACGGACGCCAGGCGGCTGAGCAGCTCGGCCGGGGATCCCGTCACCGAGACCCGGACGCCGCCCGGGATCGGCTCGGTGACGGTCACACCGTGCAGCCCGCTCAGGTCCGGCAGGTCTCCGTCCACGATCGCCTCGAAGACCGTCGTGTGCATCCGCCGCAGCTCCTCCAGCGCGGCCACCTCCACCAGACGCCCCTCGCGCAGGATCCCGACCCGGTCGCAGAGGTCCTCGACCTCGTCGAGGATGTGCGAGGAGAGGAAGATCGTCTGACCGCGTGCGGCGGCGTCCCGGGCGATCCGCTGGAACTCCTCCTCCATCAGCGGGTCGAGGCCAGCGGTGGGCTCGTCGAGCAGCAGGACGTCCGGGCGGGTCATGAAGGCGGCGACCAGGGCCACCTTCTGCCGGTTGCCCTTGGAATAGGAGCGGGCGCGCTTGCTCGGGTCGAGCTGGAACCGCTCGACCAGCTCGTCGCGGTAGGCCGCGTCCACGCCGCCGGACACGTGGCCGAGCAGGGTGAGGATCTCCGCCCCCGTCAGCTGAGGCCACAGGGCCACGTCCCCCGGCACGTACGTGACGTGGCGGTGCGCTCGGGCGACGTCGAGGGCGGGGATCCCCATGATCTCCGCGCTGCCGGCCGTCGGCCGGATCAGGTTCAGCAGCAGGCGGATCGTCGTGGACTTGCCCGCCCCGTTGGGGCCGAGGTAGCCGAAGATCTCGCCCTGCGCGACCGCGAGGTCGAGGTCCTGCAGCGCGACCACGGGCCCGAAGTGCTTGGTGAGGCCGTGGGTGCTGATGGCCGGCACGTCCATGTCGGTGCCTCCTCCGCCGGAACCGTCGCCTCGACGCTAGGAGCGGGCGGGCCCGGGCGGTGGAGGCTTTGGTCACCTCCGGCGGGCACGAAAGCCGGGACCGGCGGCGGGGTGGCGTTACCGTGCGGCCCATGCAGGAGGTGCTGACGGCGGCGGCGCTGCTGGCCCTCGTCGCCGTCGGCGCGTACGGGCTCTCGCGGCTGGCGCGGTCGCGGCGCGACCTCGGCACCCCCGCGGACCAGGTCACGTACCGCACCCTGCACACCGCCTCGCAGGCCTCGCCCGCGCTCCGCGCCGGCCTCACGGAGGCCAGCGCCGAGCGGGCGATCCGGCACCTGCGGGCGCTGCTGGGCACGCGCGCGGTCGCGCTCACCGACGGCGAGCGGTGCCTGGCCTGGGACGGTGCCGGGCCGGCGCACGGCCCCGGCGTGCCCGGTCACGCCCGGTCCGCGGTCGAGGGCGGCCGCACGGTCGTCCTCGGCCAGGACGCCGTCGCCTGCGCCGAGCCGGACTGCCCGATCCGGCACGCCGTGGTCGCCCCGCTGACCACCGAGGAACGCGTGGTCGGCGCCGTCGCCGCCTACACCATCGCCCGGCCGTCGGCGGGCCTCGTGCGTGCCGTCGAGGAGGTCGCGCTCTTCGTCTCCGGGCAGCTCGAGCTCGCCGAGGTGGACCAGCAGCGGGCCCGGCTGATGGAGGCCGAGGTGCGCGCCCTGCGGGCGCAGATCTCGCCGCACTTCGTCTACAACTCCTTGACCGCCATCGCCTCGTACGTGCGCACGGACCCCGAGCACGCCCGCGAGCTGCTGCTCGAGTTCGCCGACTTCACGCGCTACTCGTTCCGGCGGCACGGCGACTTCACCACGCTGGCCGAGGAGCTCCGGTCGATCGAGCGCTACCTCTTGCTGGAGAAGGCCCGCTTCGGCGACCGGCTGCAGGTGACCCTGCGGGTGGCGCCGGAGGTGCTGCCCGTCGCCGTACCGTTCCTCTGCCTGCAGCCGCTGGTCGAGAATGCCGTCCAGCACGGCCTGGAGGGACGACCCGGCCCAGGGCACGTCAGCATCGTTGCCGACGACGCCGGCAACGAGTGCGCGATCTCGGTGGAGGACGACGGCGTCGGCATGGACCCGGAGGTCGTCCGGCGTACGCTCGCCGGCGAGCCGTCCGGCGACAGCGTCGGGCTGGGCAACGTCGACGAGCGGCTCCGGGCCGTCTTCGGGGACGGCTACGGCCTGGTCGTGGAGACGGCGCCGGGAGCGGGGACGAAGGTGAGCATGCGGGTGCCGAAGTACCGCTCGGGGGTTCACGCGTGACCGGCCCCCGGTCCGGCCCCGCCACGTCCGGCCCAGAGGCTCTCGCCGTCCTTGCCGTCGACGACGAGCCACCCGCCCTGTCGGAGCTGGCCTACCTCCTGGGCCGCGACCCGCGCGTCGGCCGCGTCCGTACGGCCGGCGACGGCGCCACCGCCCTGCGGATCCTGCAGGAAGAGCACGTCGACGCGCTCTTCCTCGACATCCGGATGCCCGGGCTCACGGGCCTTGACCTCGCCCGCGTGCTCGCCCGCTTCCGGCAGCCGCCCCCGGTCGTGTTCGTCACCGCATACGACGACCACGCCGTCGACGCCTTCGACCTGCACGCGGTCGACTACGTCATGAAGCCCGTACGGGCGGAGCGGCTGGCCGAGGCGGTCCGGCGGGTCGTCGAGGCGGCGGGGGCACCGTCGCCGGACGACGAACCGGAAGAGGGGCCGGACGAGACCATCCCCGTCGAGCTCGGCGGGGTCACGCGGTTCGTCAACCGCAGCGACGTCCGCTTCGTCGAGGCGCAGGGGGACTATGCACGCCTCCACACCCCCGACGGAACCCACCTCGTCCGGGTGCCGCTGGCGACGCTCGAGGAGCAGTGGGGCCCGGCGGGCTTCGTCCGTATCCACCGCAGCCACCTGGTGTCGCTCGCGTACATCGAGGAGCTGCGCATCGACGGCGGCCGCTGCACCGTCCGGGTGGGTGGCGAGACACTGGCCGTGAGCCGCCGGCACACCCGGGAGCTGCGCGACCTGCTGGTCCGCCGGGCCCGGCCTGGACGCCAGGGCGGCGGCTGACCGTGCCCGACCGGGAGCAGCGGCGCGTCGTCGTCACGAGCCCCCGGATGCGCGCTTCCCGCGCGCGTCACCGGGAGGCCACGCGCGAGATCGACGAGCAGACCCGGCTGGGCGAGGTCTACATGCGCTCGCTGGTCCGGGCCCAGCTGCGGCTGGGGCTGCTCACGGCCGGCACGGTGCTCGGCCTCTTCGGCGCCCTGCCGCTGCTCTTCCTCGTCGCGCCGTCGGTCCGTGACGTCGAGCTCTTCGGCGTCCCGTTGTCGTGGGTCCTGCTCGGCGTGCTCGTCTACCCGGTCCTCGTCGGCACCGCCTGGCTCTACGTTCGCCAGGCCGAGCGGGTCGAGCGCGACTTCACCGAGCTGGTCCAGCGCCGGTGAACAGGTCGCTGGCCCTGGCTGCCGTCGCCGCGACGGCACTGGCGACTGTGCTCATCGGCGCCTACGGCCTGCGGATCGCCCGGACGACGAGCGACTTCTACGTCGCCTCGCGGACCGTGACGCCGTGGTGGAACGCCTCGGCCATCGGCGGCGAGTACCTGTCGGCGGCCTCGTTCCTGGGGGTCGCCGGCCTGGTGCTCGCGTACGGCTCGGACATGCTGTGGTTCCCGGTGGGTTACACCGCCGGGTACCTGGTGCTGCTCGTGTTCGTGGCCGCCCCGCTCCGCCGCTCCGGCGCGTACACGCTTCCCGACTTCGCGGAGGCGCGGCTGGAGTCCCTCGCCGTACGGCGGCTGGCGAGCGTCCTCGTGGTCCTCATCGGCTGGCTCTACCTCCTGCCGCAGTTCCAGGCCGCAGGACTGACTCTGCGGACCGTCACCGGGGCCCCCGTCTGGGCGGGGGCCGCGCTCGTCGCGGTCGTCGTCCTGGTGAACGTCCTGTCGGGCGGCATGCGCAGCATCACCTTCGTCCAGGCGTTCCAGTACTGGCTCAAGCTCACGGCCATCGCCGTCCCGGTGGTGTTCCTGCTGCTCGCCTGGCAGGCCGACGGTGCCCCCGCCGTACGAGGGGACGTGCCCGCCTTCCCCGAGACGACCCGGGTCGAGGTGACGCTCGACGTGACGGTCGAGGTGGTGGAGCCGGTGGTGCTGCAGGCGGAGGGCTCCGTGGACGGCGAGCAGGTGAGCGGACCGCTGGTGCTGGAGGCGGGGGTGCACGACATCGCCGAGGGTGCCGTGCTGACCTTCCCGGCCGGGGCGCCGGTACCGCACGTCGACCGGCTCACACCGGTCACCGGTGACACCTGGGCGCTGCCGCTGGAGGGTGGCCGCGACTACTCGCTCTACGCGACGTACTCGCTGGTGCTCGCGCTCTTCTTCGGCACGATGGGGCTCCCGCACGTGCTCGTGCGCTTCTACACCAACCCGGACGGCCGCGCCGCCCGCCGGACGACCCTGGTCGTGCTGGTCCTGCTGGGGCTGTTCTACCTGTGGCCGACCGTGTACGGGGTGCTGGGCCGGCTCTACGCCCCGGACCTGCTGCTCACCGGCCGTACGGACGCCGTCGTCCTGGTCCTGCCGGGGCGGATGGTCGACGGTATCGGCGGCGAGCTCCTCGGGGCCCTGGTGACGGCGGGAGCCTTCGCGGCGTTCCTGTCCACGTCGTCGGGGCTGACCGTGTCGGTGGCCGGCGTCCTCACCCAGGACCTGCTGCGGCCATGGTCCAGGGCGTCGGCCGCGAGCGTACGGGCCTTCCGGGTGGCGACGGTGGTGGCGGTGCTGGTGCCCTTCGGGCTGGCGCTCCTCGGCCAGCGGCTGGGGGTGGCCGACGTGGTCGGGCTGGCCTTCGCGGTCGCGGCGTCGTCCTTCTGCCCGCTGCTGCTGCTCGGCATCTGGTGGCGGCGGCTGACCGACGTGGGGGCGCTGGCCGGGCTCGCCACGGGGGGCGGCCTGGCGACGGCGGCGGTCCTGGTGACGATCGTGGCGGGCCCGCTGGACGGGCTGCCGGGCGCCCTGCTGGCGCAGCCGGCGGCCTGGACGCTGCCCACCGCCTTCCTGGTGATGGTGGCGGTGTCGCTGGCCACGCCCCGTCGGGTGGCCCCCGGCGTCGCCCGGACGATGGTGCGCCTGCACGCCCCCGAGGTGCTCGACGTGGACCGGGGTGACTGGCACCCCGAGCGCCGCCCCCGCTGACCGCGTGGCCCCAATGATCACGGCAGCCGCGTAGATGGGTGCGCGCCGCGGCGAATTCCCCTGGCTCGGCCACCACTTACGCGGCTGCCGTGATCAGTGGGGAGGCGGTGGCCGCTCATCGCGCGAGGGCGACCGCTCGTCGCACCCCGCTCTCCCGGCGATCGCGGCGTCGGGCCCGCTGATCGCAGCAGGTGCCCGCACCCCTCCCGGGGGCCCCGACCCGCTCCTAGCGTGACGCGCGTCACCCACCCGGGCCGCTGCGGCCCCGCCGCCCGCCGAGGAGTACTCATGACCACGCTGGACCACACGACCCGCCGGGGCCACCACGGCCCCAGCGCGGACGAGTACGAGAGGGTGCAGGCGAGCCCGGAGTTCGCCGAGCTCCGGCGCCGCTTCCGGGCCTTCGCGTTCCCGATGACCGCGGCCTTCCTCGCCTGGTACTTCGCCTACGTGCTGCTGTCGACCTACGCGGTGGACCTCATGAGCACGAAGGTCTTCGGCAACATCAACGTCGGGCTCCTCCTGGGCCTCGGGCAGTTCGCCTCGACGTTCCTGATCACCTGGCTGTACATCCGGCACGCCGACCGCAGCCTTGACCCGCTGGCGGAGCGACTGCGCCACGAGCTGGAGGGGGAGCACCCGTGACCGACATCGGCAGCCCGCTCGTCAACATGGCGATCTTCGGGCTCTTCGTGGTGGGCACGCTGGTCATCGTCATGCGCGCGTCGCGGCAGAACCGCAGCGCCGCCGACTACTACGCGGCCGGCCGCGCCTTCAGCGGTCCGCAGAACGGCGTCGCCATCGCCGGCGACTACCTCTCCGCCGCCTCGTTCCTCGGCATCGCCGGCGCCATCGCCCTGTACGGCTACGACGGCTTCCTCTACTCGATCGGCTTCCTGGTCGCGTGGCTCGTAGCGCTCCTGCTCGTCGCCGAGCTGCTGCGCAACACCGGGCGCTTCACCATGGCCGACGTCCTGTCCTTCCGGATGCGCCAGCGCCCGGTCCGTACGGCGGCAGCCACGTCGACCCTCGCGGTCTCGTTCTTCTACCTGCTGGCCCAGATGGCCGGAGCCGGCGGCCTGGTCGCGCTCCTCATGGGGATCACCGACCGCGCGCTGCAGAGCGTCGTCATCGTCGTGGTCGGCGCGATCATGATCTTCTACGTCCTCGTCGGCGGCATGAAGGGGACCACCTGGGTCCAGATCATCAAGGCCGTCCTGCTCATCGCCGGGGCCGGGATCATGACCGTCTGGGTCCTCGCGATGTACGGCTTCAACCCCTCGGCGCTCATGGGCGACGCGGTCACCCAGGCGGGCGAGGCCGGCGCGGCGTTGCTCGACCCGATGGGCCGCTACGGCGCGTCGGGGCTGTCCAAGCTGGACTTCATCTCGCTCTCGATGGCCCTCGTGCTCGGCACCGCCGGTCTGCCGCACGTGCTCATGCGCTTCTACACCGTGCCCAATGCCAAGGAGGCGCGCCGGTCGGTGACGTGGGCGATCGGGCTGATCGGCCTCTTCTACCTCTTCACCCTGGTCCTGGGCTACGGCGCCGGCGCGATCGTCGGCCCCGACGTGATCAAGACCGCGCCCGGCGGGGCCAACGCCGCGGCGCCACTGCTGGCCTTCGAGCTTGGTGGGACCCTGCTGCTCGGCGTCATCGCCGCGGTCGCCTTCGCGACGATCCTCGCAGTCGTCGCCGGGCTGACCATCACCGCGGCCGCGTCCTTCGCCCACGACGTTTACGCCAGCGTCATCAAGAAGGGCGACGTCAGCCCCAACGACGAGGTCAAGGTCGCGCGGATCACCGCCGTGGTGATCGGGCTGGTGTCCATCGTCGGCGGCATCCTCGCCAACGGCCAGAACATCGCCTTCCTGGTCGCCCTCGCCTTCGCGGTGGCCGCGAGCGCCAACCTGCCGGTGCTGCTCTACTCGCTGTTCTGGAAGCGTTTCAACACCCGCGGCGCCGTCTGGAGCATCTACGGCGGCCTGGTCACGGCCGTCACCCTGATCGTGTTCTCCCCCGTGGTCTCCGGCAAGCCGGTCGACCCGGTCACCGGGCGCAGCCCGTCGATGCTGCAGGACGTGGACTTCTCCTGGTTCCCGCTCGACAACCCCGGCCTGGTCTCCATCCCCGCCGGCTTCCTGCTCGGCTTCATCGGCGCAGTCACCTCCAAGGAGTTCGACAAGGCCAAGTACGCCGAGATGGAGGTCCGCTCGCTCACCGGCGCCGGGAGCGAGAAGGCGGTCTCGCACTGACTGCCCACCCCGAGCTCCAACCCCCGCGCACCCCTGCCCCTTGTCCGGCCCGTACGAGCGGTGGTGGGGTAGTGCGCAGCGGGCAGCGCCCTCGACCCCGACCCGACGACACAGGAGTCGACCACGTGACCAGCAGTGACGCCCTCTCGAACCTGCTCCACGAGGAACGCCGGTTCCCCCCGTCGGACGAGTTCGCGGCCCAGGCCAACGCGCGGGCAGACCTCTACGACGACGCCAAGGCCGACCGACTGACCTTCTGGGACCGCCAGGCCCACAACCTGATCTCCTGGGGCCAGGAGTGGACGCAGGTACTCGACTGGTCCCATCCGCCGTTCGCGAAGTGGTTCGTGGGCGGCCGGCTCAATGTCGCGTACAACTGCGTCGACCGGCACGTCGAGTCCGGCCATGGCGACCAGGTCGCCATCCACTGGGAGGGCGAGCCCGGCGACTCGCGCGACATCACCTACGCCGAGCTGCAGGCCGAGGTGTGCCGCGCCGCCAACGCACTCACCGAACTGGGTGTCGGGCACGGCGACCGGGTGGCCATCTACCTACCGATGATCCCCGAGGCCGCGGTGGCGATGCTCGCGTGCGCGCGACTGGGCGCCGTCCACTCGGTCGTCTTCGGGGGCTTCTCCGCCGAGGCGCTGCGCTCCCGCATCGACGACGCCGACGCCAAGGTCGTCGTCACCGCCGACGGCGGCTACCGCCGTGGCAAGCCCAGCACCCTCAAGCCCGCCGTCGACGACGCGATCTCCCACACCCCCTCCGTACGGCACGTGCTCGTCGTCCGGCGAACCGAGCAGGAGGTCCCGTGGACCGAGGGCCGGGACGTGTGGTGGCACGACGTCGTGGCGCGCCAGCCCGACACCCACGAGTACGAGGACCACGACGCCGAGGACACGCTCTTCATCCTCTACACGTCCGGCACCACCGGGAAGCCCAAGGGGATCAAGCACACCACCGGCGGCTACCTGGTGCAGAACGCCTACACGCACAAGTACGTCTTCGACCACAAGCCCGACACCGACGTCTACTGGTGCACCGCCGACATCGGCTGGGTCACCGGGCACAGCTACATCGTGTACGGCCCGCTGGCCAACCGGGCGACGCAGGTGATGTACGAGGGGACGCCGGACACCCCCCACACCGGCCGCTTCTGGGAGATCGTCGACAAGTACCAGGTCTCGATCCTCTACACCGCCCCGACGCTGATCCGGACCATGATGAAGTGGGGCGACGACGTTCCCGCCCGGTACGACCTCTCGTCGCTGCGGGTGCTGGGCTCGGTCGGGGAGCCGATCAACCCCGAGGCGTGGATGTGGTATCGGCAGCACATCGGTCGCGACCGCTGCCCGATCGTCGACACCTGGTGGCAGACCGAGACCGGCGCGATCATGATCAGTCCGCTCCCCGGCGTGACGGCGACCAAGCCCGGCTCGGCGATGACGCCGCTGCCCGGCATCTCGGCGGCAGTCGTGGACGACACCGCGACCGAGGTCGGGCCGGGCCACGGCGGTTACCTCGTGCTCACCGAGCCGTGGCCCGCCATGCTCCGCACCATCTGGGGCGACGACCAGCGCTACGTCGACACCTACTGGTCCCGCTTCGAGGACCGCTACTTCGCCGGCGACGGGGCGAAGCTCGACGAGGACGGCGACATCTGGCTGCTGGGCCGGGTCGACGACGTCATGAACGTCTCGGGCCACCGCATCTCCACCACGGAAGTCGAGTCCGCGCTGGTGTCCCATGCCATGGTGGCCGAGGCCGCGGTGGTCGGCGCCTCCGACCCGACGACCGGTCAGGGCATCGTCGCCTTCGTGATCCTGCGTGGCGGAACCCAGGGCGAGGCCGACGGCGAGGCCGTCGCGCGGGAGCTGCGCGCCCATGTAACCAAGGAGATCGGGCCCATCGCCAAGCCACGCCAGATCATGGTCGTCGCGGAGCTGCCCAAGACGAGGTCAGGCAAGATCATGCGACGCCTGCTCCGCGACGTCGCCGAGAACCGCGAGGTCGGCGACGTGACCACCCTGGCCGACTCCACGGTCATGGACCTGATCAAGGGCGGGCTCGCCCAGGGGTCCGCTGCCGACGAGGGCTGACCACCTCCCGTACGGGCGGGCCGCCGCTGTGGAGGACGTCCGCGGCGATGGCCCCGTCGCGTCCAGGATGGTCGGCCATGGACCGGAGGGGGCACCATGGCGACCATGACCGCGGCGACCGGGCTGCCCTGGGGGCGGCCGCTCGTGCGCGACGACCTCGACCGCATGCCCGATGACGGGCACCGCTACGAGCTGCTCGACGGAAGCCTGCTGGTGAGCCCCGCGCCACGGCTGTCCCACCAGCGGGCGGCCTTCCGCCTGGCCCGGCTGCTCGACGACGCCTGCCCGAGCGACCTCGAGGTCGTCGTCGCGCCCTTCGACGTCGTGCTGGGTGCGGACACCGTGCTCCTGCCCGATCTCCTGGTGGCGCGGCGCTCGGACTTCACCGAGCGTGAGCTGTCCGGGGCTCCGGTGCTCGCCGTCGAGGTCCTCTCGCCGAGCACCCGGCGGATCGACATCACGGTCAAGCGCGACCGCTTCCGGGCCGCCGGCACCCCGTCGTACTGGGTGGTCGACCCAGGCGAGCCGTCGCTCACGGCCTGGGAGCTGGCCCCGGACGGCGGGTACGAGGAGGTGGCCCGGGTCACCGGCGGCGACGGGGCCCGGCTCAGCCGCCCGTACGCCGTCGACGTGGTGCCATCGGACCTGGTCGACGACCGCGGAGGGTGACCACAGCCCGTACTGGAGCGGGCGCAGGCCGTTCCGGTGGAGGCGCACGGCGCAGGTAGCCTGGGGCCGGCCGGGGCCTCCGGGCTCCAGGGCCGGCGGGTCGGCTCGGCGAGACGACCGGAGGTGAGCGTGAGTCACGACGAGAGCCGTCACGGCGGGTTCCTGGTCCGGCTGCCGGTCACCGAGCGGACCACGCTCACCGGCTTCCTCCGCAACGAGACCACCGGCGGCCTGCTCATGCTGGCCGCCACGGTGGTGGCGCTGGTGTGGGCCAACAGCGCCTTCGCCGACTCCTACCGGGAGCTCTCGGAGCTGACCTTCGGCCCCGGCGCGCTGCACCTCGACCTCGACCTGGCGCACTGGACCGCCGACGGCCTGCTGGCGGTGTTCTTCCTCGTCGCGGGGCTCGAGCTGAAGCGCGAGCTGGTCGTCGGCTCGTTGTCCAACCCGGCGGCGGCGGCCCTGCCCGTCGTGGCCGCCGTCTGCGGCATGGCCGTGCCGGCCGCCATCTACGTGGCGGTCAACCTGAGCGGGGGCGACCTGCGCGGCTGGGCGATCCCGACTGCGACCGACATCGCCTTCGCGCTCGCCGTGCTCGCCGTCATCGGATCGGCCCTGCCGACCGCGTTGCGGGCCTTCCTGCTGACCCTGGCCGTGGTCGACGACCTGCTCGCGATCATCATCATCGCCATCTTCTTCACCAGCGACCTGGAGATCGTGCCGCTCGCGGCCGCGGTCGGGTTGCTCGCCGTCTACGCCGTGCTGCAGTCCCGGCGAGTCCGCGGGTGGTGGATCTACCTGCCCATCGGCCTGGCGGTCTGGGCACTGGTCCACGCGAGCGGTGTGCACGCCACCGTGGCCGGCATCGCGGTCGGGCTGCTCACCCGGGTCGTGCACGACGAGGGCGAGGACCACTCCCCGGCGGAGACGCTGGAGCACCGGGTGCAGCCCTTCTCGGCGGCCGTGTGCGTGCCGCTGTTCGCCCTGTTCGCGGCCGGTGTGCCCGTGTCGCGCGAGGAGCTCGCGGCCGTCTTCACCGAGCCGGTAGGGCTGGGCATCGTGCTCGGGCTGGTCGCGGGCAAGACGATCGGGATCTTCGGCGGCTCCTACCTGACCTTCCGCTTCACCCGGGCCCAGCTCAACCCCGACCTGACGTGGGGCGACGTGCTGGGCCTGTCCATGCTCGCCGGGATCGGCTTCACGGTCTCGCTGCTGATCAGCGACCTGGCCTTCCGGGGAGACAACGGACCCACCGACCTGGCCAAGGCCTCGGTCCTGGTGGCGTCCCTGATCGCCGCGCTCGGAGCGACCGTGATCCTGCGCATGCGCAACACGGTCTACCGGCGGATCCGTGACGAGGACGAGCGCGACGACGACCTCGACGGCATCCCGGACGTCTACCAGCGGCCCGGCGTCACCGACCCGCCGCCTCCGGGCGGCCCACCGCGTGAGACACCACCGCGGCGGGCATAGGAGCACGGACAGCCCGCCGGTAGGGTCGGCGGGGTCCCGGAGCCCTGAGGGAGACCCTTGATGAGCGAGCAGCCGACCGTGACGACGGCAGCGGGCGAACCCACCGTGGGTCAGCTCGTCGTGCAGGCACAGCGGGAGTTCGCCGCGGTGGTCCGCGGTGAGGTGGAGCTGGCCAAGGCCGAGCTGAAGGACAGCGCCGCCGCGGCCGGCAGGGGCGCCGGGATGTTCGGCGCTGCCGGCTTCCTCGGCGTCGTGGCCTTCATCCTGTTGTCGATCGCGGCCGCCTACGGGCTGGTGGCCGCCGGCCTGCACCCGGCGCTGGCCTTCCTCGTGGTGGCGGGTGTCTACCTCCTCGTCGCGCTCGTGCTCGTGCTCGTCGGCCGCTCGCAGCTGCGCAAGGTCTCCCCGCCGGAGCGCACCAAGGCCAGCCTGGCCGAGACCAAGGGCGTCCTGAGCCGCGGCGGGTCGTGAGCTCCAGGGGCTCGCTCCGCGACGTCGTCGAGGTCGCCGGTCCGTGGCAGCACCGCCAGGTGGCAGCCAACGGGGCACGCTTCCATGTGGCCGAGAGCGGTGACGGCCCCCTCGTCCTCCTCCTCCACGGGTTCCCGGAGTTCTGGTGGGCCTGGCGGAACCAGCTGCCCCCGCTCGCCGCTGAGGGCTGGCGCGGTGCAGCCATGGACCTGCGCGGCTTCGGCGGCAGTGACAAGACGCCCCGCGGGTACGACCCGACCACACTGGCGTCCGACGTCGCCGCGGTGGTGCGGTCCCTGGGCGAACGCTCCGCGGTGCTCGTCGGCCACGGCTGGGGTGCGTACGTCGCCTGGGCCACGGCGGTGCTGCGCCCGGCCACGGTGGCGGCGGTGGTGTCGGTCTCCATGCCGCACCCCCTGGTCCTGCGCCGGGCGATGGTGCGGGACCTGCGCCAGACCGTCGCCGCCGGTCACATGCTGGGCTTCCAGGCACCGGTCCTGCCCGAACGGCGACTGGTCGCGGACGGCGGCGCCCTGGTGGAGACGCTGCTCCGACGCTGGGCCGCGCCCGGCGCGGCGTTCCCCGACCCCGAGACCGCCGCCCGCTACCGGGCGGCCATGCACCTCTGGCCCGCTCCGCACTGTGCGCTGGAGTACCACCGGTGGGCCGTCCGCTCCCTGGTACGCGCGGACGGGCGGCGCTTCGCCGCCCGGATGCGCCGACCGGTGGAGCAACCGGTGATGCAGGTACACGGGGCCCTCGACCGTACGGTGCTGGTGCGGACGGCGGCCGGGTCAGCGGAGTTCGTGGCCGGCCCGTACCGCTGGACCCTGCTCGAGGGCGCCGGGCACTTCCCGCACGAGGAGCAGCCCGACCGCTTCACCGGGGTCCTGCTGGAGTGGCTGGCCGAGCTGCCGCGCTGATCTCTCAGCCCCTCCGACTCGGCTCAGCCGGCCAGACAGCGACCGGTGTCGACCGGGCTGCCGGCAGCCGCGGCCGACAGCGCCGGCGCGACCGCGGCGGGGGAGAGAGCGTAGCCGGTGTCGGGGTCGGTCAGCGAGGCCGCGAAGATCACCCCGTACACGCGGCCGTCGTCGGCCAGCAGCGGCCCGCCTGAGTTCCCCGGCTCGACGTCGCCACGTAGCGAGATCACCTCGCGCTCGACCCGGTCCTCGCCGTAGATGTCGCGGCCCAGGAGCACCTGCTGGCTGCGGATCCGGGCCGGCTCGCCCGTGAGCGGCCCGCTGTTGGGGAAGCCCACCACGACGGCGTCGGCCCCGGCGGCGGGATCCGCGCGAAACTCCAGCGGCGGCCGGGTGAGCCCGGGGACGGCCAGCACGGCGACGTCGACCCACGGGTCGAAGTAGACCACCTGGGCCTCCAGCGGCGGCTCGCCCGGCAGGCCGACCGCCGGGGCCTGCACGCCGGCCACGACATGGGCGTTGGTCATGACCCGCTCGGGGGCCACCACGAACGCGGTGCCCTCGAGGATGTTGCCGCACGCGGCCGCCCGCCCGACCACCTTGGCGACGCTCTCGGAGGCCGCCCGCACCTCCTCGTCCCGGCCGAGCACCGGCGAGGGCGCCTCCACCTCGACGATGGGCTCCGGCACCCACGGCGCGACGACCTCGGGAAAGCTGCCTGCGCTCACCACCGACTTGAAGGCCTCCCGCAGGCGGTCCGGTGACACGGGCACCACGTCGTCGACGACCCTGAGCACCACGGACTCGCGGGCGGCGGAGGCTGCGGTGGGTATCGCGGACGACGCCAGGGCCAGGCCGACCGCCCAGGCGGCGAGGAGCAGACCCGCGACGGCCAGCAGGGACCCCCCGGCGGCGTCGACGCGGCGAGCGGGCCCGGCGGCGACCCGGCCGCGGATCGCGGATCCCGCCCAGGCCAGGAGCGCCTGCCCGACCGACGCCGTGATGAGCACGAGGACCACGGCGAGCACCGCGGTCCCCAGTCCGGGGTCCAGCCCGCCCAGCACCACCGGGACGAGCAGCAGGCCACCGACGGCCCCGCCGACGAAGCCGACGAAGGACAGCAGTCCCACGACGAACCCCTGCGTCCAGCCCGTGACCGCCACGACGAGGATCAGGAGGAGCAGGAACCAGTCCAGGAGGGTGAGGCCGAGGAAGCTCACGCCGGCCCCTCCTGGCCGTCCCGGAGGAGCCCGGGGTGCGCCGCCGAGCGCATCGCCATCCTCAGCAGGTCGGCGGGCAGGTCCTCCACGCGCGTACGGTCCCACGGGCGCTCGAGGCCGGCCACCTCCAGCAAGCGGGAGAGCAGGCCGGCGGTGAAGCCCCAGACGAGCAGGCCGTGCACGCGGAATGCGGGCCCCTCGTGGCCGGACGGGTGCCGTACCCGCAGGCGGTTCTCCGGGTGCAGCAGGTCGTCGAGTGCGACCCGGTGCACGGACGCGACCTCCGCCGGGTCCACGACCGACACGGGGCCGGGCTCCCGCCACCAGGCCAGGACCGGGGTGACGACGAAGCTGCTCGGCGGCAGCCAGAGGTCCGGCAGCGTCCCGACGACGTGGACGCCGGCCGGGTCCACCCCCGTCTCCTCGGCCGCCTCGCGCAGGGCGGCGCCGACCGGGCCCTCGTCACCGGGGTCGACAGCGCCTCCGGGGAAGGCGGGCTGGCCGGCGTGGCTACGCATGTCGTGCGCCCGCTCGATGATCAGCAGGTCGGGCACCGACCGTCCCGCCCGCTCGGACTCGCCGAAGAGCATCAGCACGGCCGAGCGCCGGCCGCCCGACTCCGGCGGCACGAACGCCGAGAGCTCCTCCGGTCTGACCCCCGCCGCCGCCTCGGCGATCGGTCGCATCCACTCCGGCAGGTCGTGCTGCTCCGACGTGCGGGGGGTCACGCCACGTCCCGCACCAGCTTGGCGGCCGTGGCCGGGTCGGTCGGCCCCTCGCCGTACGACGGGCACAGCGGCGCCAGTGGGCAGGCGCCGCAGGCGGGGCGCCGGGCGTGGCAGCGCCGGCGCCCGTGCCAGATGACGCGGTGCGACAGGAGCACCCAGTCGCGTCGGGGGAACAGCGCACCGACCTCGGCCTCGACCGTGTCGGGCTCGCTCTCGGCGGTCCAGCCGAAGCGTCGCACCAGCCGGCCGAAGTGGGTGTCGACCGTGATGCCTGGAACGCCGAACGCGTTGCCCAGCACCACGTTGGCCGTCTTGCGACCCACACCGGGCAGGGTGACGAGGTCGCGCAGGCGGCCGGGCACCTCGCCGCCGAAGCGCTCAACGATGGCCTGGGACAGCCCGACGATCGCCTGGGTCTTGGCCCGGAAGAAGCCGGTCGACTGGATGATCCGCTCGACGTCCTCGCGGTCCGCCGCCGCCAGCGCCGCCGGGGTCGGGTAGGCCGCGAAGAGCACGGGCGTGACCAGGTTGACCCGCTTGTCGGTCGTCTGCGCCGACAGCACGGTGGCGACGAGCAGCTCGAACGGCGTGCGGAAGTCGAGTTCGCAGTGGGCGTCGGGGTAGAGCAGGCCCAGCTCGCGGTTCATCCGGCGCGCGCGTCGGACGAGGGCCAGGCGCGACTCGTCGGCACGGGGGCGGGCGGGCACCGGCACAGCCTACGTTCCGCCCCGTGCGGTGGCGCGGCGCATGATCCGCCACAATGCTGCCGGAGCACAATGTGAGCCGTGACACCACGGGCGGGCCGGCCGCCCGGGCAGCCGAGGAGGCCTCCAGTGGACGACGTGCTGCGCAGCGCGCCGCTGTTCCGCGAGCTCGACGACGAGGCCGCCGCGGCGCTGCGGGCGTCGATGATGGAGGTCCGGCTCGGCCGCGGCGAGGTCCTCTTCCGCGAGGGCGACACCGGCGACCGTGTCTTCGTCGTCATCGAGGGCAAGGTCAAGCTCGGGCGGACCTCGAGCGACGGCCGCGAGAACCTGCTGGCGATCCTCGGTCCGGGTCAGATGTTCGGTGAGCTCTCGCTCTTCGACCCCGGGCCCCGCTCGGCCACCGTCACGGCCGTGACCGACACGGTGCTGCTGAGCCTCGCCAACGAGGACATGCTCACCTGGCTCACCGGGCGCCCCGAGGTCGCGCGCGGCCTGCTGCTGCAGCTCGGCCAGCGCCTGCGCCGTTCCAACGACACCTTGGCGGACCTGGTCTTCTCCGACGTTCCCGGCCGGGTGGCCAAGGCCCTGCTCGACCTGTCGGCCCGCTTCGGTGTGCCGTCCGATGAGGGCGTACGGGTCGTGCACGACCTCACTCAGGAAGAGCTCGCCCAGCTCGTCGGAGCATCGCGCGAGACCGTCAACAAGGCGCTCGCCGACTTCGCCGGCCGTGGCTGGCTGCGGCTGGAGCAGCGTTCGGTCGTCATCCTCGACCTGGAGCGGCTGCGGCGCCGGGCGCGCTGAGCGCCGCCGCCTCGCGGGCTCCCCGGCCGTCGCAACACCGCCGTCGCACGGGAACACCTCCGCGCAACCAGTGGAGCCGTGACGTCGCACACATGGCGGTCGCGATCTCCGCCTACCTCGCCCGGACGCGATGGACGTCACGTCCCGGCGGGCTGGCATCGCGCCCCCGCGCGGGCAGGCTGGACCCCGCCGGACCGGTCGTCGGGACGGCACTCCCCAGCACCCGAAGGATCCGATATGCCACTGCAGCATCCCCGACCCCACGCCTTGCTCGGCCGGCTCGTCGACGCTCGTGACGCCCGGCGTCGGTACCAAGGCCTCGAGCGCCAGCTCGCCGACTTCGGCACGCCGTCCGACCGGTCGGAGCTCGAGGCCGTCCTGGAGCGGCACGGCGACGAGGAGGCCGGCCCGATCCGGGCGATCCTGCGCGCGCAGGACGCCGCCCGGCTGGTCCGGCGGGGCGGCGGCACCGGCTGACCCGCCCGACCTCAGGGCTCGTCGCGGCCCAGGTACTCCAGCTGTGCCCGCACGGACAGCTCGGCGGCGTCCCACAGGGCCTGGTCCACCTTCGCGTACACGACCTCGACGACCTCACGAGCGGTCCGGGCACCGCCGGCCAGCGCGGCCCGGACCTCCTCGAGCCGCTGGACCCGGTGGTTGAGGTAGTCCTGGGCCACCGCGGCGGCGTCGTCGCGGACCGGGCCGTGCCCCGGCAGCAGCCGGGTGGGCCCCAGGTCGCGCAGCCGCCCGAGCGAGTCGAGGTACGGAGCGAGGGCGCCGTCCGGGTGTGCCACGACGGTCGTCCCCCGACCCAGAACGGTGTCGCCTGTCAGGACGCCGGGCTCGCCGGGCTCGGCCACGAGGAAGCTGACCGAGTCCGCGGTGTGCCCGGGCGTGTGCAGCACCCGGAGGTCCAGGTCCTCGACCCCGACCCGCGCCCCGTCCCGGTCCAGCGGTGCCGTGTCGATGCACAGCGCCGGGTCCCGGGCGGCGACCGGGGCCCCCGTGATCTCCCGGAAGCGTCCCGACCCCTCGGCATGGTCCGGGTGTCCGTGCGTGAGCAGCGTCAGCACGACCGAACCCGCCTCGGCGGCCACCCGCTCCAGGTGCTCGTCGAGCAACGGGCCCGGGTCCACCACGACGGTGCCGTCGCGCACCCGGAGCAGATAGGTGTTCGTGCCCTCGAGGGTCATCGGCGAGGGGTTGTCGGCCCGGACGAGCCGGCACCACGACGGCAGGAGACCGGACGTGTTCACCGCCGCTCCCCCGGGTCATCGCCGGGGAAGCCAGGGTCCCCGGGCACCAGCACCCGTACCTCCTCGCCGAGGTCCACCCAGCCGGGCGTGATCTCGGGCAGGCCCCTCGCGGCCGCGGCGGCGAAGGCCTCCTGAGCGGACGCGAAGCCGGCGAGCTCCTCCAGGGTCGCCCAGGTCGGAGGGAGCATGGCCAGGTCACCGGCCCGGGCAGCCGCGACCGCGTCGGCCGGGCGGGTCCACGCGGTCCGGTCGGCCTCGCCCGAGACGTCGCGCGGCTCCTGGCCCGGTGGCACCATGGCGAGGAAGAACCAGGTGTCGTACCTCCGCTCCTCGAAGCGCGGGGTGACCCAGTGCGCCCAGGCGGCGAGCAGGTCCGAGCGCAGCACGAGGCCACGGTCGTCGAGGAGGTCGGTGAGCGCGAGCCTGCGGTCGACCAGTCCGCGGCGCGCCTCCTCCCAGCCGGGCCCGGATGAGTCGACCACCGCGCCCCGGCCCTCCGGCGCAGCGGCCAGGAGCACCCCCGACTCCTCGAAGGTCTCCCGTACGGCGGCGCACACGAAGCCTCTCGCGGCTGCGGCGTCGCACCCCAGCCGCGCTCCCCACTCCTCCGCCGACGGGCCGGCCCAGGACTCGAGGGGGTGCTCGGTGTCACGGGGATCGACGCCCCCACCGGGGAAGGCGTGCATCCCGGCGGCGAAGGCCATCGAGGCCCGCCGCCGCAGCACGTACGCCTCCAGGCCGGACGGCGAGTCCCGCATCAGCACCACGGTGGACGCGGGGCGGGCGGGAACCGGGGCCCAGGGCGCGGCGGTGAAGGCCCGGGCCCGGGCCGCCAGGGCGTCGGGGAGGGTCCGGGCGGAAGTCAGGTCCCCACCTCGACGACGAGCTCCACCTCGACCGGGGCGTCGAGCGGCAGGACCGCGACGCCCACCGCGCTGCGGGCGTGCTGCCCGATGTCGCCGAAGACCTCGCCGAGCAGGTGGCTCGCGCCGTTGACGACCTGCGGCTGGCCGGAGAAGCCGGGTGCCGAGGCGACGAAGCCGACCACCTTGACCACCCGGGTCACCGCCGAGAGGTCGCCCACGACCGAGCGCACCGCCGCCAGGGCGTTGAGCGCGCACTGCTGGGCGCACTCGGCCGCCTCCTCCGGGCTGACGTCGGCGCCCACCTTGCCCGTACGGACGAGGTCGCCGTCGCGCAGCGGGAGCTGGCCCGACGTGTAGACGTACGAACCGGTGCGCACGGCGGGGACGTAGGCGGCGACCGGCGCGGCCACCTCGGGCACGTCGAGCCCGAGCTGGGCCAGCCGGTCCTCGGGGGTCATCAGGACCGCTCCCGCTTCAGGTAGGCCACCATGCTCTCCGGGTTGGGGCCCGGGACGACCTGAACGAGCTCCCACCCGTCCTCGCCCCAGGTGTCGAGGATCTGCTTGGTCGCGTGCACGAGCAACGGCACGGTCGCGTACTCCCACTTGGCCATGCGCGGGAGCGTAGTGGTCTTGGATGGCCGGTGATGTCCGCGACTCCGGTGCCCGACCCCCACCCCGCTTCCCGGCCCGACCCGCGGGAGGTACTCGCCCGCGCCGCCGCTCCGCCCGACGCCGTCCTGCGGTACGGCCGCTCCGCGGAGTCCGTGGTCGACCTGCGACTCCCCGTACGAGCCCCCGGCGACGCCCCCTCCCGGTTGGTGGTGCTGCTGCACGGGGGGTTCTGGCGGGCGGAGTACGACCGCATCCACACGCGCCCGCTCGCGGACGGCCTGGCCGCCGAGGGGTGGGCGGTGGCGACGCCGGAGTACCCCCGGACCGGCCAGCCCGGGGGCGGCTGGCCCGGGACCTTCGACGACGTGGCCACTGCCCTGCGTTCCCTGCCGGACCTGGTCGAGGCGGTGGCTCCGGGTGCCGTCGATGTCGGGACCCCGGTGCTCCTGGGTCACTCCGCAGGGGGCCAGCTCGCGCTCTGGGCCGCGGCCACCCCGTCCGTACGGCCGCCGGGGCTCGCGGGTGTCGTGGCGCTGGCGCCGGTCGCCGACCTCGGGACGGCCTGGCGGCTGGGCCTGGACGGCGGGGCGGTCACGGCGTTGCTGGGCGGCTCCCCAGCCGAGGCCCCGGACCGCTATGCCGCCGTGGACCCGCTGCGGCTGCCCGCGCCGTCCGTACCGGTGATGGTCCTGCACGGGACCGACGACGCGCAGGTGCCGCCGTCGATTTCGGAGGCGTACGGGCGGGCGACGGGCGCCCGGGTCGAGGTGCTGGCCGGCGTGGAGCACTTCGGGCTGGTGGACCCCCGGTCGGCGGCGTGGCCGCGGCTGCTGGAGGTCCTCCGGACGCTCGAGGCGCCGGCGGCCCGGTGATCATGGAAGGATCGCCCTCCTGCGGCGCTCGCAGGGGCGATCCTTCCATGATCATCGCGTAACCTACGGCTCCGTAGGTTACCATCCGGTGATGGTCGCTCCGGTGGAGTGCTCGACCGTCGTCCTGCACGGTGACGGACTCAGCTACCTCGACGAGGGTGCCGGTGCGCCGCTCGTCTTCGTGCACGGGCTGCTGGGTTCGCACCGCGGCTGGGCCCACCTGGTCGCCGACCTCGCCTCCGAGCGGCGGGTGATCGCCCCCGACCTGCTGGGGCACGGGACCTCGGCCAAGCCGGTCGGCGACTACTCGCTCGGATCCCACGCGGCGATCCTGCGGGACCTGCTCGACCACCTCGGGGTGGAGCGCGTCGACCTCGTCGGGCACTCGCTCGGGGGCGGCATCGCCCTGCAGTTCACCTACCTCTTCCCCGACCGCGTCGCCCGCCTCGTCCTGGTGAGCAGCGGCGGACTCGGCCGCGAGGTGGGGCTGCCGCTACGGGCGGCGACGCTGCCTGGTGCCGAGCTCGTCCTGCCACTCCTCGCCTCCACGTGGGTGCGTGAGCGGGCCGAGGCCGTCGGTCAGCGGCTGGCCCGGGCGGGGATCCGGCCTCGGGCCGACGTGACCGAGGGGTGGCGGGGCTTCGTCTCCCTGGCCGACGCCGAGACCCGGCGGGCCTTCCTGGCGACCAGCCGCTCGGTGATCGACCCGGGTGGCCAGACCGTGACCGCGGTACCCCGGCTGTCGCTGGTCGCGCAGCTGCCGACGCTGTTGGTCTGGGGCGCCCGGGACCGGCTGATCCCGCTCCGGCACGGCATCCTCGCAGCGCAGTCGATCCCGGGCAGCCGCGTGGAGGTGTTCGAGTCGGCGGGCCACTACCCGCACCTGGACGACCCCGACCGCTTCACCCGGGTGCTGCTGGACTTCGTCACCACTGCCGCGTGAGCGGAACGGGCCGGACCGGACCCCTCAGTCCCAGCCCGGCCC
>DATHUJ010000056.1:0-13863 GCA_035462375.1 Jiangellales bacterium | reverse complement strand
CCTTCGGTACCGAGCTCGAGTTCACCGAGGGCATGCAGTTCGACAAGGGCTACATCTCCCCGTACATGGTCACCGACCCGGAGCGCATGGAGGCCGTCCTCGAGGACGCCTACGTGCTGTTGCACCAGGGCAAGATCTCGGCGGTGGCCGACCTGCTGCCGCTGCTCGAGAAGGTCGTTCAAGCGGCCAAGCCGCTGCTGGTGGTGGCCGAGGACGTCGACGGGGAGGCGCTGTCCACCCTCGTGGTCAACAAGATCCGGGGCACGTTCACCGGCGTCGCGGTCAAGGCGCCCGGCTTCGGTGACCGCCGCAAGGCGATGCTCCAAGACATGGCCGTGCTGACCGGTGCCCAGGTGGTCTCGCCCGAGGTCGGCCTCAAGCTCGACCAGGTCGGCCTCGAGGTGCTCGGCCGGGCCCGCCGTGTCGTCGTCACCAAGGACGACACGACGATCATCGACGGCGCCGGGGACACGGCCGAGGTCGAGGCGCGGGTGGCCCAGATCAAGGGCGAGATCGAGCGCACCGACTCCGACTGGGACCGGGAGAAGCTCCAGGAGCGGCTGGCCAAGCTCGCCGGCGGCGTCTGCGTCATCCGGGTGGGGGCCGCCACGGAGGTGGAGCTCAAGGAGCGCAAGCACCGCATCGAGGACGCGATCTCGGCTACGCGGGCCGCTATCGAGGAGGGCATCGTCGCCGGCGGCGGCACCGCCCTGATCCACGCCGGCGAGGTGCTGGTCGACGACCTGGGCCTCACCGGCGACGAGCGCACCGGGGTGGGCGTCGTCCGCAAGGCCCTCGCCGAACCGTTGCGCTGGATCGCAGAGAATGCCGGTGACATCGGATACGTCGTCGTCGCGCGGGTCGCGGAGCTGCCGCTCGGACAGGGGCTGGACGCGAACACGGGCGAGTACGGCGACCTGATCGCGGCAGGCGTGCTGGACCCCGTCAAGGTGACCCGGTCGGCCCTCCAGAACGCCGCCTCCATCGCCGGCATGCTGCTGACCACCGAGGTGCTGGTCGTGGAGCGACCCGAGGAGCCCGACGAGGATGCCGCGGGCGGCCACGGGCACGGTCACGGGCACGGCCACTGAGGACCTTGCCGAGAGTCCACTGACAGCACGTCCGGACGTCCGGCGACCCGGCGGGCGAGGCCCGGTCCCCCGCACTCAGGGGACCGGGCCTCGGCGCGCCCGGAGGGGGGACGGACGCGCCGTGGGTTGGTCTCAGCCCGCGAGGGGCACCTGCTCCCCCTCGGGGATGACCGCACCGGCGTAGGCCGCCTCGCGGTCGTCCTCGGTGAGCCCGCCCCACACGCCGTAGGGCTCGCGAACGGCCAGGGCGTGCGCCCGACACTGCGCGAGGACCGGGCAGTCGGCGCAGACCGCCCGGGCGGCCTCGTCGCGACGGGACTTGCGCGGGCCCCGCTCACCCTCGGGGTGGAAGAAGAGGTCCGGGTCCGCGGTCCGGCACGCCCCTTGCAGCTGCCACTCCCAGATGTCGGCGATCGGTCCGGGGAGACGGGAGAGGTCGGCCATCTGGGGCCCTCCAAGCTGCGTCCTGGCGCTGTCGTCCGGGTGTTCGCCCCGGACCGGCGATCCGGATGCACTCGACCGTACAACCGATTCAAAGGTTGTTCAACCCTTCCAGCTGAATCGGTTATGAAGCGTTAGCACGCCTTCCCCCGGGTGGCGGTGGCGGAGTGTCGGCAGCAGAATCGGCCCATGGCCGCCCCTTCGGAGGAGGAGTCCGTGGCCCCTCCCGACGCGCCGCTCACCGTCGCGGCGGTCGCCCGCCGGCTCGGAGTGGCACCCACGACCCTGCGCACGTGGGACCGCCGCTACGGCCTGGGTCCCACCACGCACGAGGCGGGCACCCACCGGCGGTACGGCGCCGCCGACCTGGCGCGCCTGCAGATCATGCGGCGGCTCACCCTCGAGGGGGTCCCGGCGGCGGAGGCGGCCCGCCTCGCACTCGCCGGCGGCGAGCCGGAGACCGGCGGGCGCGCCGTCGCGTTCCCGCGCACCGGCCCCCCACCGGACCGGATCCGGGCCGGTGGCGGCCAGGCGCCGGTCGTCGAGCTGGGCCGCCCGGGCGACCGTGTGCGGGCGGTCCTGCGCGCGGCCGAGGGGTTGGACGGACCCACCATCACCTCCATCGTGCGGGGGAGCCTGGACCGCCGGGGGGCCGTCCCGACGTGGGACGGCCTCGTCGCACCGGTGCTGGTCGAGCTCGGGGCCCGGTGGGAGCGCACCGGCCGCGGCGTCGACGTCGAGCACCTCGCGTCCGAGGCGGTTCTCGGGGCCCTGCGGTCCTACCAGCACCGAGTGGGCCAGCCCGGGGCCGCTTCCCCGCCCGTGTTGCTCGCCTGCACGGAGGAGGAGCAGCACTCGCTCCCGCTGCATGCCTTGGCGGCCGCGCTGGCGGAGCGCCGGGTGGCCACGCGGGTGCTCGGCGCGCGTGTCCCGCCCGAGGCGCTCGCAGCGGCGATCCGGCGGACGGGTCCGAGTGCGGTCTTCCTCTGGTCCACGATGCCGTCCACGGGGGACCCGCGGGTGCTCAGCGCCCTCCCGGCGGTCCGGCCCGCGCCACTGGTGGTGCTCGGGGGTCCCGGGTGGGCGGTGGAGGACCTGCCCGTGGGCCTGGCCGGGCTGGCGCTGGCAGACGAGCTGGCCGGAGCGGTGGAGGCCCTGGCCGTCGTCGGGGCCTGAGGAGACCAGTCCAGCCCCCCAGGGGGAGAGCCCCGACGATCTGGACGACACGGCTACCGCACGGGCCACGGGCAGGGCATCATGGGTCGGTGCACATCATCGTGCTCGGGGGGGCCCGGGCGGAGTCCGGGGCCGCGTGCTGATGGTTGCCGATCCCTCCACGCTCCCCGAGCCGGTCGTCCGCGTCGCCCCACCGGGCGGACCCGGGGACTCCCGCGAGCTCGCGGCCCGTGCCGCGCGCGGAGACCGTGGGGCCCTGGACTCGCTGCTGGCCCGGGTGCGCCCCCTGGTCCACCGCTACTGCCGGGCGCGGCTCGGCCGTCACGGCGGTGAGCACACGGCGGACGACGTCGCGCAGGAGGTGTGCCTCGCAATGCTCAAGGCGCTCCCGCGCTACCGCGACGAGGGTCGGCCGTTCGAGGCCTTCGTCTACGGGATCGCCTCCCACAAGGTGGCCGATGCGCTCCGGTCGCACCACCGTGAGGGCGTGCCCACCGCAGAGCTGCCCGACGACGTCGCGGACGACCCGACCCCCGAGGAGCACGCCGTCCGGCGCAGCGACGCAGACATGGCCCGGTCGCTGCTGGTCCAGCTCCCCGAGGCTCAGCGTGAGCTGCTCGTGCTGCGTGTGGCCGTGGGGCTCAGCGCCGAGGAGACCGGGCAGATGCTGGGGATGAGCGCCGGCGCGGTGCGGGTGGCGCAGCACCGCGCGCTGACCCGGTTGAGGGCCATCGCGGTCGACGAGGCGGTGACCCGATGACGCCTCCGTCCGACCTCGCGGCCCTGCGCCGCGACGCGCGCACGCTGGACCGTCTGGCGGCAGGCAACGAGATGCTGGCCGACCGTGAGCAGGACCAGCTGGTCGACCTGTTGGTGGCCCTGCGTGACGAGGCTCGGGAACCACTGCCGGAGGCGGTGCCGACACCGATGCCGGCGCGAGCCCGCCTGACCTCGCGACCGGGCGGTGCCCACGCGACGGGACGGTCCGGGCGGGGACGCAAGCGGGCCGCCGCCGGGGCGGTGGTCGCGCTCGTGTCGCTGTCCCTGACCGGCGTGGCGGCGGCCGTGGGAGGGGACACGTTCCTGGCGCCGATCCGCGCCGTCATCGCGCAGGTCACCGGAGGCGGCGCGGCCTCTGCGCCCGAGGAGAGCGTCGCCGTGCGTGACTCGGTCGCCCACCTGCTCGAGCAGGCCAGGGAAACGCTGGCTGCGGGTGACCGCGCCGGGGCGGTCGCGCTGCTCGCCCAGGCCCGCACGATGGCCGAGGCACTGGACGAGACCGCGGATGATGCTGTCACGGCGGAGCTGGCCGCGGTCGAGGACCAGGTGGCGGAGGCCACTGGCTCGGAGGACGCCTCGTCGACGGGTGACACCGGGACGAGCGACGGGACGTCGACGGGTGACACCGGGACGAGCGACGGGACGTCGACAGGTGACGACACCGGCTCGGACGACCAGGCGGCGGGCGGCACGTCGGGCGGCACCTCGTCGGGAGGCGGCAGGTCCGCCACTGACACCAGGTCCGAGGGTTCCGGGGCGAGCGGGTCCGGGGGCCAGGGGACCGTGGTCGCTCCGGGCCAGTCCCAGCCGCCTGGCCAGAGCGAGCACTCCGGCCGGGACGTGGCACCCGGTCAGACCGCTCGGCCCGATGCGGGCATCGAGCCGCCCCCCGAGCCGACCACGTCTGCCGGGAGCTCGGACGGCCCCGGCGTGAGCACCGGGAAGGCGGGCTCCGGTGGTGGAGCGGCGGCTCCGCGCGGCGCAGGGCAGCAGCCGGCGACGCCGCCGGGCCTCCCCGGCGCCAGCTCGTCCGCGCGCGGCGCACCGGAGTCCGGTCCTGGCGAAAGGGGAGGCGGGGGCTCCGGCGACGAGGGCGCAGGGCGGGGAGCCCGCCCGGGTGGCGGCTGACCGGCCCCGGGACCCGTCGGCCCGCGACGGCGCCCGACCTGCACGGTGCCTGATCAGCGCTGTGCCTGGTTAGCATGGACACGTGCCGGACAGCTTCGCCCCGCTGGGGCTGACCTTCGACGACGTCCTGCTGCAACCCGCTGCGTCCGACGTCGTCCCGAGCGAGGTGGACACGTCGTCCCGGGTCTCCCGGCGCATCGTGGTCCGGGTCCCGCTGCTCTCGTCGGCGATGGACACCGTCACGGAGGCGCGGATGGCCGTGGCCATGGCCCGCCAGGGGGGCGTGGGCATCCTGCACCGCAACATCTCGGCCTACGACCAGGCCGCGCAGGTCGACCTCGTCAAGCGGTCCGAGGCGGGCATGGTGACCCGACCGGTCACCGTCGGTCCCGAGGCCACCGTGACCGAGGTCGACGCGATGTGCGGGAGGTACCGCATCTCCGGGGCCCCTGTGGTCGACGGGGCCGGGCTCCTGCTCGGCATCGTCACCAACCGCGACATGCGCTTCGAGACCGACCGGTCCCGCCCGGTCCGCGAGGTCATGACCCCCATGCCCCTGATCACCGGCCGTACGGGCATCTCGTCCGACGACGCCTTCGGCCTCCTCAAGGCGCACAAGGTGGAGAAGCTCCCGCTGGTCGACGACGACGGGCGGTTGACCGGCCTGTTCACGCTCAAGGACTTCGTGAAGCGCGACCAGTTCCCTGCGGCGACCAAGGACCCCGCAGGGCGACTGGTCGTCGGTGCGGCGGTGGGCGTGGGGGAGGACGCCTACGCCAGGGCAATGGCGCTCGTCGACGCAGGCGTCGACCTGCTCGTCGTCGACACCGCGCACGGGCACTCGCGGGCGGTGCTCGACATGGTCGCCAAGCTCAAGGCCGAGCTCGCCGACGTCGACGTCGTCGGCGGCAACGTGGCGACCTACCCCGGAGCCCGGGCCCTGGTCGAGGCCGGGGCCGACGGCGTCAAGGTGGGGGTGGGTCCAGGGTCGATCTGCACCACTCGCGTCGTCGCGGGGGTCGGGGTCCCCCAGGTGACGGCCATCCACGAGGCGTCCCGGGCGTGCCGTCCCGCCGGCGTCCCCGTCATCGGCGACGGGGGGCTGCAGCACTCCGGGGACATCGCCAAGGCCCTGGTGGCCGGGGCGGACGCCGTGATGCTGGGATCGCTGCTGGCCGGGTGCGAGGAGTCCCCTGGCGAGCTCGTCTTCATCAACGGCAAGCAGTTCAAGAACTACCGCGGCATGGGCTCGCTCGGAGCCATGCGGTCGCGCGGCCAGCAGTCCTCCTACAGCCGAGACCGGTACTTCCAGGACGACGTGCTCTCCGACGACAAGCTGGTGCCGGAGGGCGTCGAGGGCCAGGTGGCCTACCGAGGGCCGCTGGGCAACGTGGCCCACCAGCTCATCGGTGGGCTCAGGGCGGCGATGGGCTACTGCGGGGCGGGCACGGTGCCCGAGCTCCAGGAGCGAGGTCGCTTCGTCCGGATCACGGCGGCCGGGTTGATCGAGAGCCACCCCCACGACGTACAGATGACCACGGAGGCGCCCAACTACTCGGGCCGGTAGCCGTCACCGCTAGCCTCAGCGCCCATGGCCGAGATCGAGATCGGACGGGGCAAGCGCGGCCGCCGCGCCTACGCGTTCGACGACGTCGCCGTGGTGCCCAGCCGGCGCACGCGTGACCCGGAGGAGGTGTCGACGCACTGGCAGATCGACGCCTACCGCTTCGAGCTGCCCGTGCTGGCTGCGCCGATGGACTCGGTGATGTCACCGGCCACCGCAATCGCCATGGGCCGGCTCGGCGGTCTCGGCGTGCTCGACCTGGAGGGCCTCTGGACCCGCTACGACGACCCCGAGCCGCTGCTCGAGGAGATCTCCTCGCTCGACGACGAGCTGGCGACGCGCCGGCTCCAGGAGGTCTACGCGTCTCCGGTGCGCGAGGACCTGGTCGCCGCCCGGCTCCGGGAGATGAGGGATGCCGGGGTCACCGTGGCGGGGGCCCTGAGCCCGCCCCGCGTGAAGCGGTTCCACCAGTCCGTCATCGAGGCGGGGGTGGACCTCTTCGTCATCCGCGGCACCACCGTGTCGGCCGAGCACGTCTCGGGTCGGGCGGAGCCGCTGAACCTCAAGCAGTTCATCTACGAGCTCGACGTGCCGGTCGTCGTCGGGGGCTGCGCGACCTACCAGGCGGCGCTGCACCTCATGCGGACGGGTGCCGCCGGGGTCCTCGTGGGCTTCGGCGGCGGGGCCGCGCATACCACCCGTACGGTCCTCGGGATCGCGGTCCCGATGGCCAGCGCGGTCGCCGACGTGGCGGCGGCGCGGCGGGACTACCTG
Source organism: Jiangellales bacterium (assembly GCA_035462375.1). GTDB lineage: Bacteria > Actinomycetota > Actinomycetes > Jiangellales > Jiangellaceae > DASTQL01. The sequence continues at coordinate 6,909 of DATHUJ010000056.1, read as the reverse complement.
GACGAGTCGGGTGGCCGCTACGTCCACGTCATCGCCGACGGCTCGATCGGCCGTTCCGGCGACGTGGCCAAGGCGATCGCCTGCGGCGCCGACGCCGTCATGGTCGGATCTCCGCTGGCCCGTGCCACCGAAGCGCCGGGACGCGGTTGGCACTGGGGGTCGGAGGCGGTGCACGTCGAGCTCCCGCGCGGAGTCCGGGTGCGGGTCGGGACGGTCGGGCCGCTGGAGCAGATCCTGCTCGGGCCCTCTCACGCCGCCGACGGCTCGATGAACCTGGTGGGGGCGTTGCGGCGGGCGATGGCCACCACCGGCTACACCGAGTGCAAGGAGTTCCAGCGGGTCGAGGTGACCGTGGGCTCCTGAGAGGCCCGGCCCGACCGGGTTCCCCATGGGCCAAGACCCGGGACCCAAGCCTCTGCAGGGCCGGACGGGAGGCGACATACGCTGCGGCCATGACGGACCTGGCCACCGAACGCCCCGACCTGCTCGACCCGAGGCTGGTCGACCGACTCGTGAACGCCGTCGCCGCAGGACCGGACGCGCCCCGCCAGCACGTGGTCGCCCCGTTCACCGGGGAGCCGATCGCCGCGGTACCGGTGTCGACGCCGGCCGACGTCGAGCAGGCGTACGTCCTGGCCCGTGCGGCCCAGCGGGAGTGGGCCCGGCGGCCCGTCCGCGAGCGGGCCGGGGTGCTCCGGCGCCTGCACGACCTCGTCCTCGACCGCCAGTCACTCGTCGCCGACGTCGTCCAGCTGGAGAGCGGCAAGGCCAGGCGGGACGCCTTCGAGGAGATCGGTGACGTAGCCCTGGCCGCCCGCCACACAGCGTCCGTGGCGCCCCGGCTGTTGCGTACCCGGCGCCGTGCCGGGATCGCTCCGCTGGTCACCCGGGGCTACGAAGTTCGCCACCCCAAGGGTGTCGTCGGCATCGTCTCCCCGTGGAACTACCCCTTCACTCTCGCGATCTCCGACGCGCTGCCGGCCTTCGCCGCGGGCAACGCCGTGGTGCACAAGCCGGACACCCAGACCGTGCTCACGGCGCTCCTCGGTCGCGCCCTCGCCGTCGAGGCAGGGCTGCCCGAGCAGCTCTGGCAGGTCGTCGTGGGTCCCGGACCCGTCGTCGGTACGGCGGTCGTGGAGGGCGCGGACCACGTCGCCTTCACCGGCTCGACCCGGACCGGGCGTCACATCGCGGCCGAGGCGGGCCGCCGACTCGTGGGGGTCTCCCTGGAGCTGGGCGGCAAGAACCCCATGCTGGTGCTCGCGGACGCCGACGTCAGCCGGTCGGTCGAGGGGGCGGTGCTGGGATGCTTCGCCAACGCCGGTCAGCTGTGCGTCTCCTCGGAGTCCCTGTACGTCGCGGACGAGATCTACGAGGAGTTCGTCGGGCGGCTCGTGGAGCGGGTCCGGCGCCTCCGCCTGGGACCCGCCATGGACTACTCCGCGGACGTGGGGTCGTTGTCCAGTGCGGAGCAGCTCACCAAGGTCACCGCTCACGTCGAGGACGCCGTGGCCAAGGGGGCGACCGTGCTCGTGGGCGGCGGTCCACGCCCTGACCTGGGGCCGTGGTTCTTCGAGCCCACGCTCCTTAGCGGCGTCCGTCCCGGCATGCTCGCAGCCGACGACGAGACCTTCGGACCGGTCGTCGCGGTCTACCGCTTCACGGTCGAGGACGAGGCGGTCGCCGCCGCCAACGCCACGCCGTACGGGCTCAACGCCAGCATCTGGACGCGGGACACCCGGCGAGGGGTCCGCCTGGCCAAGCGCCTGCACCACGGGGCCGTCAACGTCAACGAGTCCTACCGCGCGGTGTGGGGGTCGCACGAGCTGCACCTCGGTGGGATGAAGGCCTCCGGCCTCGGCCGGCGGCACGGTTCGGAGGGGCTGCTGCGCTACACGGAGGTCCAGTCGGTAGCCGTCCAGCGCGTGCACGGCATCCACCCGCCGCCGTGGATGGCGTACGAGGACTTCGCGCGGTACATGACGAGGTACCTGCGCGCCTCGCACCGGGGGAGGCGGGGCTGACGTGACCGGTGCCGGGCGGTTCGACCACGACGTCGCCGTCGTCGGGTCCGGCTTCGGCGGGTCGGTGACCGCCCTGCGACTGGTCGAGAAGGGCTACCGGGTCGCGGTGCTGGAGTCCGGCCGTCGGTTCCGCGACGCCGAGTTCGCCCGCACGTCCTGGGACCTCCGGCGCTTCCTCTGGGCGCCGCGCCTGGGCTGCTACGGGATCCAGCGGATCAGCCTGCTGCGCGACGTGCTCGTCCTCTCGGGCGCCGGCGTGGGTGGCGGATCGCTCGTCTACGCCAACACCCTGTACGAGCCGGGCGAGGCGTTCTACCGCGACCGCCAGTGGGCGGGGATCGCCGACTGGCGGGCCGAGCTGGCGCCCTGGTACGCCCAGGCCAAGCGCATCCTCGGCGTGGTGGAGAATCCTACGGTCACCCCCGCCGACGAGGCCATGCGTGACGTCGCTGCTGCCATGGGCGTGGGCGACACCTTCCGGTCGACGCCGGTCGGGGTGTACTTCGGGCAGGGCCCCGACCGCACGGCCCCGGATCCCTTCTTCGGCGGAGCCGGACCGGCGCGGACCGGGTGCACCGAGTGCGGGGCGTGCATGACGGGCTGCCGGGTCGGGGCCAAGAACACACTGGCCAAGAACTACCTCTACCTCGCCGAGCAGGCTGGCGCGCAGATCCTCCCGCTGACGACCGTGCGGACCGTACGACCGCTGTCCGGGGGCGGGTGGGCGGTCGAGGTCGAGCGCACCGGGGCCCGGACCTCGGCGGGGCGCCGGACGATCACCGCGGAGCAGGTCGTGCTGGCCGCGGGCACGCTGGGCACGCAGCGAGTGCTGCAGCGCTCGGTCGCAGCGGGGCACCTGCCACGGCTGTCCCCACGGCTCGGCGAGCTCACGCGGACCAACAGCGAGGCGATCCTGGGGGCCACGTCGCGCCGGACGGACGTGGACTACTCCCGCGGGGTCGCCATCACCTCCAGCTTCCATCCCGAGTCGCACACCCACGTGGAGCCGGTGCGCTACGGCAAGGGGTCCAACGCGATGAGCCTGCTCGCGACGATCCTGGTCGACGACGAGGAGAGCTCCCGCACGCCGCGGTGGCTCCGCTTCGCCGGCCGGGCCACCCGGCACCCCGTGATCTTCCTCCGGTCGCTGTCGGTCCGCCGGTGGAGCGAGCGCACCGTGATCGCCCTGGTCATGCAGGACCTGGACAACTCGCTGCGGGTCGAGCGTCGCCGTACCCCGTTCGGCGGTCTCCGGCTCACCACGAGGCCGGGCCACGGCGAGCCCAACCCCACGACCATCCCCGCCGGTCACCGTGCCGTCCGGCTGCTCGCCGAGCGGGTGGGCGGAGACCCGGGCGGCTCGTGGGCCGAGCTGTTCGACATCCCCATGACGGCGCACGTCATCGGGGGGTGCGTGATCGGTGAGACGGCGGAGACCGGCGTCGTCGACCCCTGGCACCGGGTGCACGGCCACCCCGGGCTGCACGTCGTCGACGGCTCCGTGGTGCCGGCCAACCTCGGGGTCAACCCGTCGCTCACCATCACGGCGCTGGCCGAGCGGGCCATGGCGCACTGGCCGGTACGCGGCGGCGACGACCCGCGGCCTATGCTCGGCCTCCCGTACCGGCCGGTCGCGGTCGTCCCCCCGGCCACGCCGGCGGTGCCGCCCGACGCCCCCGGCGCCTGGCAGGGGCCGGTCGGACCGCCTCACTTCCCCGTACGGGAGCCTGCGAGCTCCCCCTGACGACCACGTCCACCATGCCGGTGGGGCCATCAGCAGGCGTCAGCGCCTGCTGATGGCCCCACGGACCTGGTGGTGGACGGGTTCGGCGGACGGGTGATCGGGACGGTCACTCCTCGGGGACGATGATCCACGCGGCCACGTAGGCGATGATCCCGGCGCCGCCGCTGACGAGCGTCAGGGCGACAGTGCCGAGGCGGACCAGTGTGGGGTCCACGCCGAGGTACTTCGCGAGGCCGCCGCAGACACCGCCGAGCATGCGGTCGGTGCGGCTGCGGGTCAGCCGACGGTACGCCGGCTGAGGCGCGGGCCCGGGCATCGCCATCGGGTCCGGGGACTGGCCGTCGGAGGGGTTGCTGGGGGACTGGGGGGCAGTGGTCTCTGTCATGACTCCACTGTGCCCCTCCGGCGCGGCATGCACATCGGGGCTTCACCCTGGAGCGCCCCTGATGCACCCCTGAGTGGGCCCCGAGCCGGTTCTCCGATCTTGCCCAGGTAGGTACGGTGCTCAGCATCCTCGTCCTGGCAGCGCGATCGGCGGTGGTGACCGATGGTCTGGCGCGCTGGCCCGGCGTCTCCGTGGCGACGTGCCGCGACCACCGCGGTGCCCGTCGCCCTGCCGCTGTTCATGCGGGGCGCTTTCGGCGCAGCCTCTCGCGGGTTCGGTCCTCGTCGCGGCTACCAGGCCGGGTTCGCTGTGTACTGGGCGGCGTGCTGGGGTATCGCCGCCGCGCTGGGCGGACCGCGCACCCTCACTGCCCGGTGGCGGCGTTCCGGGACCTGGGTGCCGGAGCCGGGTGCCCTGGCATGGGCCGGGCTCGCGGTCCCACCCCTCGGGGCGGTGCTCTGGGAGCTCCTGCCCAACCGGCGCGTCGCCGGGCCGGCCACCATCGCCACTGCTTTCGGCGTGGGAGTGACCAACGCCGTGGCGGAGGAGACGCTGTGGCGAGGGCTCCCCGTGACGGTCTTCCCGGACGACGCCCTGCGCGGCTGGCTGTGGCCGACGGCGGGGTTCGTCGCATGGCACCTGGTCCCACTGTCGGCCGGAGGCGCCGACTCGCGGACGACGCGGCGCATCATCGGCGGTTCGGCGCTCGTCGGAGTGGTGAACGGGTGGATCGCCCTGCGCACGAGGTCCCTCGTCGCCGTCGGCATCGCCCATGCGGTGACGGACTCGTGCGGGGTCAGGGCCGCTCGCGTGCGCTGGCTCCCGGCCGCCTCGGGCTGACCGACAGCACGCAGATGCCACAACTAGACTCCCTCGTGTCTTCGCGGTGAGAGGAACCCCCACGTGCCCGCTGCCGGCCACCCTGAGCACGACCTGGTCCTCGTCCTCGACTTCGGGGCCCAGTACGCTCAGCTCATCGCCCGCCGGGTGCGCGAGGCCAGGGTCTACTCGGAGGTTGTCCCGCACACGGTACCGGTGGCGGAGGTGCTCGCCCGTCGGCCCAAGGCGGTCATCCTCTCCGGGGGCCCGTCCAGCGTCTACGCCGAAGGGGCGCCGGCCATCGACCCGGGACTCTTCGCGGGCGGCGTCCCGGCCCTAGGGATCTGCTACGGCTTCCAGGCGATGGCGGCTGCGTTGGGCGGCGAGGTAGCGCGGACCGGGCGGTCGGAGTTCGGCCGCACGCTCGTACGCGTGGACACACCCGGACGGCTGCTGTCCGGCCTGCCGGCCGCGCACCAGGTCTGGATGAGCCACGGCGACGCGGTCACGCGGGCCCCCGAAGGCTTCACCGTGCTCGCGTCCTCCGCCGGCGCCCCGGTCGCCGCCTTCGAGGATCACGCACGGGGGTTGGCCGGCGTGCAGTGGCACCCCGAGGTCCTGCACACCGAGCACGGGCAGCGGGTCCTGGAGCACTTCCTGCTCGACGTCGCCGGGTGCCGGCCGAGCTGGACGATGGTCAACATCGTCGACGACGCGGTCCAGGCCATCAGGGCGGAGATCGGCGGCAAGCGCGCGCTGTGCGGCCTGTCCGGGGGGGTGGACTCGGCCGTGGCGGCGGCACTGGTGCAGCGAGCGGTGGGTGACCAGCTCACCTGCGTCTTCGTCGACCACGGGCTGCTGCGGGAGGGCGAGGCCGACCAGGTCGAGCGTGACTACGTCGCCGCGACCGGGGTCGACCTCAAGGTGGTCGACGCCGCCGACCGCTTCCTCGACGCGCTCGCCAGGGTCAGCGACCCGGAGGAGAAGCGCAAGATCATCGGCCGGCAGTTCATCCGGGCCTTCGAGGAGGCGGCCCGTGAGGTGGTCGCCGAGGCGGGTGTGCACGGCGGGGAGGTGGAGTTCCTCGTCCAGGGCACGCTCTACCCCGACGTGGTGGAGTCCGGCGGGGGCGAGGGGGCGGCCAACATCAAGAGCCACCACAACGTCGGCGGCCTGCCGGAGGACCTCCGGTTCCGGCTGGTGGAACCGCTGCGGGCGCTCTTCAAGGACGAGGTCCGGGGGGTCGGCGCCGAGCTGGGCCTGCCACCTGAGATCGTGTGGCGGCACCCCTTCCCCGGTCCGGGGCTGGCGATCCGGGTGGTCGGCGAGGTGACCCGCCAGCGGCTCGAGGTGCTCCGCCGTGCCGACGCGATCGCGCGCGAGGAGCTCACCCGCGCGGGCCTGGACCGCGACGTGTGGCAGTTCCCCGTCGTCCTCCTCGCCGACGTGCACTCCGTCGGGGTGCAGGGCGACGGACGGACGTACGGGCACCCGGTGGTCCTCCGTCCCGTGTCGTCGGAGGACGCCATGACCGCCGACTGGGCACGCCTCCCCTACGAGGTCGTGGAACGCATCTCGACCCGCGTCACCAACGAGGTGCGCGAGGTCAACCGGGTCGTCCTCGACGTCACAAGCAAGCCGCCGGGCACCATCGAATGGGAGTAGCGGCAACGTTCACCACGCTCAAGACGCACTCCAACCTGCACTGAAGCAACCCCGCCTCACCTCAGGCCGGGAAGCTCTGGCGTCGTCCTTGACTCGTTACCCGACGAGGCGGCTGGCGGACCTCTTGCAGACTGTCTGCGGACTGCTGGGCTTGCCCGGCGAGGCTCAGCTGACCGCCGCCAGGTCGATGTCGGCGATGACGGCGGCGTGGTCGAAGCCGGTCTGGAGCGCATCGTGGTAGAGGTGTGTCACCGACCGGGCAGGCAGGTCCA
>DATHUJ010000055.1:0-80638 GCA_035462375.1 Jiangellales bacterium | reverse complement strand
CGGACTCGTGGAAAGGAGGGGCTCGGGCACTCGGCCGACCGGCTGCCAGGGGTCGGCCACGCAGACGATCCGGGCAAGGCGCCACACCCGGACGCTACGCGCGGGACGGTGGACGCATAATGGTCGCGACGGGTGGTTCTGGCACCACCCAGTTGGTGGTGGGTCGGCCAGTTCGCCACCCAGAGGGGCTAGACACGGGTGGTCACAGACCCGACCCCGCCGGACAGGAGTCCTTGCCCGTGGACGCGGCTCAGCCGGCGTCCGGGCTGACGACCTGCTCCTCGGGCGGAGCGGCGAGCGCGACCTCGGTCCCGTACTCGTCGAAGAGCAGGACCCCCTGCCCTCCGCTCGCGCCCTTCTCCTCGAAGCGCAACGGCAGCTCCGGTCCCTCCGCGGACACCCACAGCGTCCCCCCGGTCTCGGGGAAGACCAGTCCGACGGCCGACACCCCGCCGACGTCCGTTAGCGGGGTCATGGTGGCTGCTCCCTGGTCGCCGAAGAGCGTCGCGGCGAAGCGCTGCCCGTCGACGAAGATGGCGAAGCCGGAGGTCGAGTCCTCGGGGAGGAGGATCCACTTGCCGGCGATCCGGGCCGTGTCGGCCCCGCCGACCTTCTCGGCGAGGAACTTCTCGTCCCCGGTGATGTAGACGCGGCCCTCTGTGGACACGAGCTGCACCGGCGCCCCGAGGTCGACGGTCCCCCGCGACCCTTGTCCCACGACGAAGGCGATGTCGATCGCCCCACCCGCCATCGTCGTGCCCGACACCCGGTAGGTCCCGGCATCGGTGAGGGCCCGACGGACGGCCGCCAGGGCCTGACCCGGGGACAGCCGGTCGAGACCGTTCTCCGCCGACGGGGTCGGGGAGGCCTCAGGTGCGGCGGAGATGGAGGCCGTCGACTCGACACCGTCGCCACCGCAGCCGGCCACCCCGATCAGGCAGACGGCGGCCGCCACCGCCACGACGGCGCGTCGGCGGTGCGTGGACGTGCTGGGCTGCATCGGTGCGGGTCCTCGGCAGGGATCGGGGACGGGCAGGCGCAGCGGCGCAGTCTACCTAGCAGTGGTCCCCGGTAGCCTGCGCGCATGACCGGGACGCCGTCGCGGGTGTACGTGGCCCGGCTGGCGGGCACCGCCGTCTTCGACCCCAACGGCGACCAGGTCGGCAAGGTGCACGACGTGGTCGTCGCCCTCCGCCTGGACTCCAAGCCTCCGCGGGTGCTGGGACTGGTGCTGGAGGTCCCGGTGCGGCGGCGCATCTTCGTCCCGATCACCCGCGTGACCAGCATCGACGCCGGCCAGGTGATCACCACCGGGCTGGTCAACATGCGCCGCTTCGAGCAGCGGCAAGGAGAGCTGCTCGTGCTCGGCGAGCTGCTGGACCGTCGGGTCACCGTCATCGCGACGGGCGAGGAGGTGACGGTGTTCGACGTCGCCATCGAGCAGACCCGCACCCGGGACTGGGAGGTGACGAAGGTCGCAGCGCAGAAGCGCGCCAAGCGCTTCGGCCGCCGCGGCGAGCAGGCCGTCCACGCGTGGGACGAGATCACGGGCATCGCCCTGGCCGAGGGGTGGCAGGGCGCCGCGAACCTGCTGGCCGCCCTGGACAAGCTCCGCCCGGCCGACCTGGCCGGCGTCCTGCGGGAGCTGTCACCCAAGCGCCGCGTCGAGGTCGCCTTGGCCCTGGACGACGAGCGGCTGGCCGACGTGGTCGAGGAGCTCGACGCGTCGGACCAGAAGGAGCTGCTCGGCCGGCTCGACCGCGAGCGGGCGGCCGACGTGCTCGAGGCGATGGACCCGGACGACGCCGCGGACCTGCTGGCGGAGCTGCCTCCCGAGCAGGCCGAGAACCTCCTGTCGCTGATGGAGCCCGAGGAGGCCGACCCCGTCCGGCGTCTCCTCATCTACGAGGAGGACACCGCGGGCGGGCTGATGACCAGCGAGCCGGTGGTCCTGGCTCCGGACGCCACGGTGGCGGAGGCCCTGGCCATGGTCCGTAACCCGGACCTCACGCCGTCGCTGGCCGCCATGGTGTACGTGTGCCGACCGCCGACCGAGACACCCACCGGTCGCTTCCTCGGGGTCGCCCACCTGCAACGGCTGCTCCGTGAGGCGCCGTCCAGCCTCGTCTCGGGGGTCGTCGACGCCGACCTCGAGGCGCTGCCACCGGACGCGACGCTGGAGCAGGTGAGCCGCTACATGGCCACCTACAACCTCGTGGGCTGCCCGGTGGTGGACGATGCCGGCCACCTGCTGGGAGCGGTCACCGTCGACGACGTGCTGGACCATCTGCTGGGCGACGACTGGAGGCGCCGACCGGCGCGGCAAGGGGTTCTGGATGGTACGTAGCAGGCTCGACCAGCCGCGTGACCTGCGGACGCTGAGGGCGCCGTCGATCGACGCGGAGGCGTTCGGCAACGTCAGCGAGAGGATCGCCCGGTTCATCGGAACCGGCCGGTTCCTCGTCTACATGACGGTGTTCATCACCGTCTGGCTCTTGTGGAACACGCTGGGCCCCCCGGCGCTGCGCTGGGACACCTACCCCTTCATCTTCCTGACCCTGATGCTCTCGCTGCAGGCGTCGTACGCGGCGCCGCTGATCCTGCTCGCGCAGAACCGCCAGGACGACCGCGACCGGGTGAACCTCGAGCAGGACCGGGAGGTCAACTCCCGGGCCCGCGCCGACATGGAGTTCCTCGCGCGCGAGGTGGCATCCCTGCGCATCGCGGTGGGAGAGGTCGCCACCCGTGACTTCCTCAGGTCCGAGCTGCGCGAGCTCGCCGAGGAGCTCGCGCCCCGCTCGGTGCTAGTGTCGGCAGCACAACTGAACACGACAGGGGAGCGCAGCAGCGCTGAGAGTGCGGGACACCCCGCAGACCCTCGAACCTGATCCGGGTCATGCCGGCGAAGGGAGTCGGAGTCCGTCAGCCCTGCGGCGCGTCCACGGTCCCCCGTGGTCGCGCCGCCGTCGTCCGGGAGCCGTAAGCCCCGACCTACGTGGCTCGCGGACTGGCGCGCGCACCCCTCCTGGTTCGAGGAGCGACAGGAGGACGAACCATGAGCAAGGCAGCACAGCAGGGCGGCGGACGTGACAGCTTCGCCACGGCGACGCCGCCACGCCGGTGGCGGACCGTCGACATCGTGGTCGCGTCGGTCGTGGCCGTGGCGTTCGGGGTGCTCTTCGCCGCGTGGAACAACTTCGTCTACCCCACGATCAGCGCGCCGCTGTCCGGCTCGCCGCTGGGGCCGCTGGTCGCCGGTGTCTGGCTGCTCCCGGCGGTCGTGGGCGGCTTACTGATCCGCAAACCGGGTGCAGCCCTCTACACCGAGGTGGTCGCCGCGACCGTGTCCATGTTCTTCGGCTCGGTCTGGGGCTTGTCGGTCTTCATGTCCGGTGTCTGGCAGGGCGTGGGCGCAGAGCTCGCTTTCGCCCTGCTGGCGTACCGGCGCTGGGGCGTCGTCGCCGCGCTGCTCGCCGGCCTGGGCGCCGGTCTGGCGATGGGCGTGTACGAGAGCTTCGTCTGGGTGGCCGAGTACAGCCTGGGCTGGAAGGCCGTGTACGTCGGGGCCGCCGGGGTCACGGGCGTCGTCGTCGCCGGGCTCGGCGGCTACCTGCTGGTCCGCGCCCTGGCCCGGACCGGCGCGCTCGCGCCCTTCGCGGCCGGGCGCGCCCAGGCCGAGGTCTGAGCCCTCGGACGTGGCGCTCCCGTCCGTCGAGCGGTCCGCCTCGACACCGTCCACCCCCGCCGCCGTCTCCGTACGGGGGTGGGGCTGGCGCTACGCGGGCCGCCGGGCCTGGGCCTGCCGGGGCGTCGACCTCGAGGTGGCGCCCGGCGAGCGGGTGCTCGTGGTCGGCCCGTCCGGCGGGGGCAAGTCCACGTTCCTGCACGGCGTCGCGGGGCTGCTCGACACCGAGACCGCGGCGGAGCGCGAGGGCGAGGTCCTGGTCGACGGCCGGCCCGCTGCCCTCGCCCGGCACCGGACGGGCATGCTCTTCCAGGACCCGGAGTCCTCTCTCGTCATGGCCCGGGCGGGCGACGACGTGGCCTTCGGCCTGGAGAACTCCGGCGTTCCCCGCAGGCTGATCTGGCCCCGGGTCGGCGCCGCGCTCGAGACGGTGGGGTTCCCGTACGGCTGGGACCGCTCGACCGCGGCACTGTCCGGTGGCGAGCAGCAGCGGCTCGCGCTGGCCGGTGCCCTGGTCCGTGACCCGGCCCTCCTCGTGCTCGATGAGCCGACGGCCAACCTCGATCCCGCCGGCACCCGCCTGGTGCTCGACGCCGTGGACCGGACACTGCAGGCCACCGGCGCCACCCTGCTCATGGTCGAGCACCACGTCGGTGCGGCGCTCCACCTGGTGGACCGGGTCGTTGTGGTGGAGCCAGGTGGCGGTGTCGTCGACGACGGGCCGCCGGCCGAGGTCTTCGGTCGCCGCGGCCGGTCCCTGGCCGCGCGGGGGGTGTGGGTCCCGGCTCCGTGGACGCCCGCCCGCCCGGCACGTCGTCGGACCGGTCGGGTCGGCGGGGTGCGCCTCACCGCCGACGGGCTGTCCCTGCACTTCCCGGGCGAGGCTGCTCCTGCGCTCGCGCCGACCGACCTGAGACTCCGCGAGGCCGAGGCGGTCGCCGTGACCGGGCCCAACGGCAGCGGCAAGTCGACGTTGGCAGTGCTCCTCGCCGGGTTGGTCCGGCCGACCGCAGGTCAGGCCCGGCTCGCCGACTCTCCGGAACTGCCCCTGCACCGCTGGCGAGCCCGCGACCTGTGCCGCCGGGTGGGCACCGTCTTCCAAGACCCCGAGCACCAGCTGCTCACCGCCCGGGTGGACGACGAGCTCATGGTGGGCCCGCGACGTGCGGGCGTCCCGGAGACGGAGGCCCGGCGGCGGTGCGCCGAGCTCCTCGAGCGCCTCCGCCTGGGCCACCTGGCCGGGGCGAACCCATTCACGCTGTCCGGTGGCGAGAAGCGGCGCCTCTCGGTGGCGACCGCGTTGGCCACCGAGCCCGACGTACTGGTGCTCGACGAGCCGACGTTCGGCCAGGACGCCAGGACCTGGCAGGAGTTGCTGAGTCTGTGCGCGGACCTCCGCGACGCCGGGACGTCGGTGCTCGCCGTCACGCACGACGAAGAGTTCGCGACGGCGCTCGCCGACCGGCGGGTCGAGGTGCGGGAGGGGGTGGTCCGGTGACCGTCCTCGCCCTCCCCGTCGTCGTCGACCCGGCCGCACCACTCGCCCGCCGCGACCCGGTCGCCAAGGTCGTCGCGGCCTTCGTCCCGGCTCTCGCGCTGCTGGTCAGCGTCGACCCGGTAGCCCCGGCGGTCGTGCTCACCGCCACGCTGGCGTGCGTCCCGGCATGTGGCATCACCTGGCGAGCCCTGGCGCAGCGTGCCTGGCCGCTCGCCGTCGGGGCGGTCACGCTCGCCCTCGGCAATGCCGTCTTCACCGACCGCAAGGGTGGCTCAGTCGTCCTGGACGTGGGCCCGCTGCTGCTGACCACGGAGAGCCTGGCCGCCGGCGGCGCCAACGCGCTCCGGGTCCTGGCGATCGCCCTACCCGGCTTCCTCGCCGTGCTCACGATCGACCCCGTGGACCTGGCCGACGGGCTGGTCCAGCACCTGCGGGCGCCGGCCCGCTTCGCCTACGGGGCGCTGGCGGGACTGCGGCTGGCACCGCTCATGGTGGCCGAGTGGGAGGTGCTCGGCCGCGCCCGGCGGGCCCGGGGGCTCGAGTCGGGCGGCAACCCCGTGGCGGCCACCCGGCTCTTCGCGGGCAAGGTCTTCGCGCTGCTCGTGGGCGCGGTGCGCCGCGGCAGCCGGCTCGCGGTGGCGATGGACGCCCGGGGCTTCGACTCGCGCGGACCACGGACCGCGGCCCGGGAGCAGCGGTTCGGACTCGGGGACGCCGCCCTGGTCGGCGGCGCGGTCGCCGTCACGGCGCTCGCAGTCACCCTGTCCGTGGTCACCGGCGCGTGGTCGCCGCTGATCATCTGAGGACGCATGCGCCGAAGGCGGCGACCCGGGGTCCTCGGGCTTCATGGCCCGATCCCGCGCTCCGCCGCCCGCCGCCAGCTCGAAGGCGGGGCCAAGCCACGAAGGACCCGGGTGCTTCCCTCATCCATCCTTCGTGGCCCACTCCGTTTCGGCCACCGCCCGCAGACCTCCACTACTTCGCGCCGGGCGCCCGACTGGCCGGTGTGCCCTTCGCGCCCTCGACAGGGAGACCAGGCCCACGAAGGGCCTACCGCGCCGCCGATTCCGGGGCAGCCATCACACCCGGCAGGGCTGGCACCTCCCGGCCACTCATCCCAAATGATCACGGCGTCCAGGTGAATGGGTGTATGCCGCGGTGCATTCACCTGGCTCGGCAACCACTGACGCGGCTGCCGTGATCATTGGGGCGAGACTCCGGGCGCTCAGGGCTGTTGGGGGTCGAGGCGGGCGAGGTACGAGCCGAGGCGCTCGAGCTCGTCGGGGTCGAACAGCGAGATCACCCGGTCGCGCACCCCGCGGAGGTGGGTCCCGGCCGCCCTCCGGAGGCGGTCGTAGCCGTCGTCGGTGAGGACCGCGTAGTAGCCGCGGGCGTCGGTGGCGCACGGCTCGCGCCGGACCAGGCCGGCGCCGACCATGCGGTCAACGAGCCGGGTCAGCCCGCTGCGCGAGAGCAGGACCCGGTCGGCCAGCTCGGTCATCCGTACCCGCCGTCCAGGGGCCTCGACCAGCTGGACCATCACGTCGTACCAGGCCAGTGGGAGGTCGTGCGTGGTCAGCAGGTCCGCCTCGAGCGTCCGTACCACCCGCGCGTGCGCACGGAGGAACGTCCGCCAGACGGCGAGCTCGTCGGCGGTGACGCGGCTGCGTCCCGACCAGGCTTCCACGCCCTGATCGTACGGGTGGGATGCTCCGGACGTAGCATCGACACATGGCCCCAGCACCCACCGAGACCCTGGTCAAAGATGCTCTCGCGACCGTGCGGGACCCTGAGATCAAGCGACCGATCACCGACCTGGGCATGGTGAAGTCGGTCGAGGTGGGAGCCGACGGGGCGGTGCGGGTCGGCGTCTGGCTCACCGTTGCCGGCTGCCCGCTCAAGGCCACGATCACGCGGGACGTCACCGCCGCAGTCTCGGCGCTCGACGGGGTGACCGCGGTCGACGTCGCTCTCGACGTCATGTCCGACGAGCAGCGCCGGGGGCTCGCGGCCCAGCTGCGGGGTGGGGCACCCGAGCGTGAGATCCCTTTCGCCCGTCCCGGGTCGCTCACCCGGGTCTACGCGGTCGCGTCCGGGAAGGGTGGCGTGGGCAAGTCCACGGTCACGGCCAACCTCGCGGCGGCGATGGCCGCCGACGGGGTCGCGGTGGGCCTGGTCGACGCCGACATCTACGGCCACTCGGCCCCCCGGATGCTGGGCATCGAGGGTGCCAGGCCGACGGTCGTCGAGCGGATGATCATGCCGGTGCCGGCACACGGGGTGAAGGTCATCTCCACGGAGATGTTCAAGCCGGACCGTGACACCCCGGTCGCCTGGCGCGGACCGATGCTGCACCGGGCCCTCCAGCAGTTCCTGTCCGACGTGTTCTGGGGCGACATCGACGTCCTCCTCCTTGACCTCCCCCCGGGGACGGGGGACGTGGCGATCTCCCTCGCCCAACTGCTGCCCGCGTCCGAGGTCCTCGTCGTCACCACCCCACAGCTGGCGGCCTCCGAGGTTGCGGAGCGCGCCGGGTCGATGGCGCTGCAGACACATCAGCAGGTCGCCGGCGTCGTGGAGAACATGTCGTGGATGCCCTGCCCGCACTGCGGGGCGGAGCACCGGATCGAGGTCTTCGGCAGCGGTGGTGGCCGACATGTCGCCGAGGCGCTTGGCCGTCGGCTGGGCACAAGCGTCCCGCTGCTGGGCGAGGTGCCGCTCGATACCCGGCTGCGCGAGGGCGCCGACTCCGGTACACCGCTCGTGGTCAGCGATCCCGACGCACCCGCCGCCACCGCGCTCCGGGACGTCGCGAAGTCGTTGTCGCGTCGACGCCGCGGCCTGGCCGGGATGTCGCTGGGGCTCTCCCCGGCCTCCCGCTGACGGGCCTCCCACTGACGGGCCTCCCACTGACGGCGGCCACGCCCGGCGGCGCGTGCGGTCAGGTGGCGTCCGGGTCGAAGGGGGGACGTGCCCCTGCGGCCGAACCTCCCGGCGTGGTCGGCCGGCCACCGGTCTCCGGGGCGGAGCGACCGCCGGTCCGCGGTGCGCCGTTGCGCGACCCACGCGCGGCGCCGTTGCGAGGGCTCACGCCGTCGTCCAGGTCGAGGCCGTCGAGGACGTTGTCGCGGACGTAGCGACGGGGGTCGAGGTTGCGCAGGGACGACATCTCGCCCTCGTCGAGCCCCAGCCCGTCCGTGAGGTCGCGGCGAGCGTTGGCGACCATACGACGCAGGTCGTTGACCCACCGGCCGGCCTGCCGGGCGATCTGGGGCAGCCGGTCCGGGCCGAAGACGAACAGGGCGGCCAGCAGCAGCACGAGCACCTCACCCGCACCGATGTCGAACACCTGCCTGACTCCCTCGCTGGCCGCCTCGGCCTCCACAGTACGGCGTCTCAGCCCACCTGGGCGTCGAGAGTGACCACGACCTCTTCGGTCCGCCCGTTGCGTTCGTAGGTGAGCGTCACCTCGTCGCCCGGCCGCCTGGAACGGATCGCCACGATGAGCTCGTCCGGGGCGTCGACCGGCCGGCCGTCGACCTCGCGGATGACGTCACCCGGCCGCAGGCCGGCGGACTCGGCGGGCCCGCCGGGCGTCAGGCCCGGCAGGTTGGCGCCGGTCGGCGCGATCCGCGCTCCCGGTCCGTCGTACGTGGGGTCGAGCGCAGCACCGATCACGGGGTAGACGGCCTCGCCGTTGGCGATGATCTGCTCGGCCGTGAGCCGGGCCTGGTTGATCGGGACGGCGAACCCGAGCCCGATGCTGCCGGACTGCCCGCCGACGACGGACAGGGAGGCGATCGCCGTGTTGACCCCGATCACTCTCCCGCTGCCGTCCACCAGTGGCCCTCCGGAGTTGCCGGGGTTGATCGCCGCGTCGGTCTGCAGGGCGTTGATGAAGGCCGTCTCGCCCTGGCCCCCGGCGGTGACCGGACGGTCGGTGGCCGACAGGATGCCGCTGGTCACGGTCCCCTCCAGCCCCAGCGGGCTGCCGATCGCGACGACCGGGTCGCCCACGGCCACGGCACCGGAGTCCCCGAGCACGACAGGCTGGAGGTCGTCGCGGTCGACCCGCAGCACCGCCAGGTCGTAGCTGGGACTGCGTCCGATCACGCGCGCCGGCGACTCCGAGCCGTCGGCGAACTGCAGCACGAGCGAGCCGTCGCCGGCCCCCGCCACCACGTGGTTGTTGGTCAGGACGTAACCGTCCTCGGATATGACGAACCCGGAGCCGTTGCCGTCGGCGAGCCGTACCGAGACCACGCTCGGGAGCACGCTCTGTGCGATGCCCGCCACCGACTCCGGCGGTCGCTCCACCAGGCCCGCGGGATCGGCGCCGACCACCACCGGGGTCCCACCCACGTCACCGCCGACGTCGCCGGCCACGGTCGCACCCACGACGGCGCCGAGAGCCCCGGACAGCAGGGCGATCGCCGCGGCGCCGGCCAGCAACGGGCGGGTGACGCCCCGACGCTCCGCATGGCCCCGGCGACCTTCCGGCCCGCCCACGGTCCGGGTGGCGGGAGGTGCCGCCCAGGGGTCGAACGGCCGGGCCCCCTCCCCGTGCCGGGGCTCCTCCCCGTACGGCGGCGGCACCGACCCGGCCTGCGGCTCCTCCCTGTACGGCGGCGGCACCGACCCGGTCTGCGGCTCCTCCCCGTAGGTCGGGGGTGCGGGCAGACCCGGCGGCGGGTCGTCGACTTCCCCGGCCCACCACGGGCGCACCCGGCGCTGGTCGTCGTCCATCGCCGCCGATCCTCCCAGGCCCGGGCCGGTCACCCGTCGAAGGGGTTGAACCAGCCCGCCACCCGGCTCGCCGTCCGCGCCAGCCGTGCCACCAGCCCCTGACCCCCGTCGTCGCCCGGTGGGACGGCCGCGACGACTGCGGGGACGAGCGCGGGGTCGTCGCTCACCACCGTCACGACGCTCTCCCCCGTGGACCAGGTCGCCCAGGCCGGTGGACCCGACCTGGTCCAGACGGTGCCAGCACCGACCTGCCGGCCCGAGAAGCCCTCCAGCCGGTCGCCGTCGAGACGGCCGGGCTGCTCGAAGACGGAGACGGAGACGAGCCCGTCGGAGTAGCTGAGCTGGACCGCGGTGCCGCCGTGGTCCACTCGGACCCGCCGCGCCTCGTACAGGACCAGCCCGTCGCCGAGCTCCTCCGGGCAGACCATGCCCTGATGGCGCAGGGCCTCGAGGTCGTCGCGGCCGAGCGCCGGACCCGTACCGGTCCCGACGGGACGCACACCCCCACCGCCCGACGCGCCCGGGGCCCGCGAGCCCTCCGCCATGCCCGCGACCACACCGCCGAGCCGGCCCTGCACGGCGAGCTCCACGAAGGCGCTCGCCTGGCTGACCGACCCCTGCGGGTCGAGCAGCTCGCGCCGTAGCGGCAGCCCGGTCGCGGTGTCCACCCAGAGGCGGGCGGCCAGCGTCCCGTCGGGCCGCCAGGCCTCGACGATCTCCGCCGGTCGGCCGACCACCGGCTCCCGGCCGGCGAGCCGGACCTGGTAGGCGTCGACCAGCAGGTCGACCGGCCCCGCGGAAGCCAGCCAGCCGCGGGCGGCGGACGCCGGGACCTCGTGACGGCCGGCCCCCAGGACGTGCACACGGGTGGGCCCGCCCGCCCGGTGCACGACCTCGACGACCGCTCCGGTCGTGCCGGAGTCCCCACCACGCGTCAGGTACTGAGTGCCGGTGAAGGACACCGCCACCCAGGAGCGGGCGGAGCGCTGCAGGACGTCGACGGCGAGCGGGTCGTCGTCACTGTCCGCGGCGGCTGCCCGCGGCGCCGCCGGTGTGAGGACCGGGACGACCAGGAGCAGCGCCACCGCCAGGAGGACGGCTGCGGGCAGCGCGGTGACGGACGGGGCTGGCGGCCGGTCGGACCGGTCGGCGAGGGCCCCGCCAGGGCTCGACGTCACCGCTGGCCGGCCCCGTCTTCGACGGGTACGAGCAGCGCGGCGGACTCGACGAACGGCAGCGACGCGGTCGAGCGCGCGTGCTCCAGGGTGAACCGCTCGACGGGCGGCACCACGGCCACCGGGGGTGTGCCCCCGTCCGGCGCCCCGAGCGAGGCCACGCCCAGGGTCACCGCCGTCGCGGCGATCAGCCCGGCTGCGGCCGCCCGGACGGCTCGGGTCCGGGCCCGGCCGCGGGACGACGCGGCGTTGTCCGGACGGCGCGAGTCCACCCGGTCGGCGGGCCGTCCGGCCCCGGGTGCCCGGGAGGGCACCGGCATCGCCGTACGTTCGCCTGCCCCGGCCGTACGGTCTCCTGCGCCGGCCGTACGGGATGGTGGGGCCGGACCCGCCGGGCCGGCACCGCTCCCCGGCTCCTGCCACGAGCGGCCGGTCGCGGTCGTCGAGCCGATCGCCAGGAGCGACTCGAGCAGCCGCTCGGGCAGGACGGGTGCCGGCAGGTCCGCGAGGACGGCTCGCGACTGCCGCACACCCTCCACGTCGCTGCGGCAGGTATCGCAGCGGGCCAGGTGGGCGAGCGCGCGGTCCCGCTCGTCGTGGTCGAGGTGGCCGTCGGCGAGCGCCGACACCCGGTCACCGAGGTGGTGGCTCACAACGCCTCCTCCACCGGTCGGGGGGCCCGCGGCGCGCGGTGCTCCAGCGCCGCCCGCAGCAGCGAGCGGCCGCGGTGGATGCGGCTGCGCACGGTGCCCAGCTTGATGTCGAGGACGTCCGCGATCTCCTCGTACGTGAGCCCCTCGATGTCGCACAGCACGACGGCGGCGCGGAAGTCCGGGGGCAGCGCGTCCAGCGCAGCCTGGACGTCGGCCTCGAGCAGGCGGTCGTGCACGACGCGGTCGGGGGCCGGGTCGCGGCCGGGGAGCCGGTCGGCGGCGTCCTCGGCGAGGGCGTCGAAGCGGATTCGCTGCTTGCGCCGCACCCCGTCGAGGAAGAGGTTGGTCGTGATCCGGTGCAGCCACCCCTCGAACGTCCCCGGCGTGTAGGAGGACAGCGACCGGAAGACCCGGACGAAGACCTCCTGGGTGAGGTCCTCGGCGTCGTGCTGGTTGCCCGTCAGCCGGTAGGCCAGGCGGTAGACCCGGGCCGAGTGGGCGCGCACGACCTCGTCCCAGGTCGGTGGGGTCCACTCCGGCGGCGCGTCCGGCGTGCCTGGCCCCGGGTCGGCCACGCGGCTCCCCTCCTCGGGCGGGCGTACGGGTAGCTCCGTCACGACCATCGTGACCGACCACCCTTCCTCACGCCAACCGTCGCAGGCGGCACCACTGTTCCCGAACACGCCACCCCGCCAACGGACCGGCTACCGGCCGGGTTCCCGTGGTCGCACTAGGCTGCGAGGCACGTCCGACCCGGACCGCGCCCCACCGAGGAGGTCGCCATCACCGCCGCGATCGCACCCGCCACCTGGACGTACGCAGAGGGCTTCGTCGTCGAGGACGAGGTCCAGATCGCCGCCCGTCGACGGGCTGAGGAGGTGGGGGTCGTCCCGGTCGGTACGGGAGCGGGTGCGGCCCTGCGCGTGCTTGCCGCGGCCGTCGACGCCCGCTCCGTGGTGGAGGTCGGGACGGGCACCGGCGTCTCGGGCCTGTGGCTGCTCGGGGGGATGCGGTCCGACGGTGTGCTGACCAGCGTGGACATCGAGGCCGAGCACCAGCGGCTGGCCCGCGAGGCATTCACCGAGGCGGGCGTGGCGCACAACCGGACCCGCCTGATCACCGGCGCGGCTCTCGACGTGCTCCCCCGGCTGGCCGACGGCGGTTACGACCTGGTGTTCTGCGACGGGGACAAGAAGGAGTACACCGCCTACCTCGAGCAGGCACTTCGGCTGCTCCGACCGGGCGGCCTGGTTGCCTTCGACAACGCGCTGTGGCACGACCGGGTACCCGACCCTGCCCAGCGCGACCCGGAGACCGTGGCCATCCGGGAGCTTGGCCGGGCCGTGCGCGAGGACGAGACGCTGGTCCCGGCCCTCCTGCCGGTCGGTGACGGCCTGCTGGTGGCCGTGCGACGCTGAGCGCTGGCCCGGCACCGGGCCCCGAATGACCACGTTCAGCACCCTGGTCGGGCCACCACCGGGCGTCGACGGCTGGTGGTGGCACCACTGGCCTGGTGGTGGACCCATCGAGAGGCTGCTGGGGGGCCTCATCACCCGCGCCGGCCCACTACCAGGGTGGTGAACGTGTTCATTCGGATTCGGGGGCCTGATGCCGTCTCACCGCCGGGGTCGAGCCCCTAGGGGACGACCTTCTCACCCTTGCCGACCACGGTGATGCCACCTGAGCTCACGGTGTAGCCACGGCTGCGGTCGGCGTCCTTGTCGATCCCCACGACGGCGCCCTCCGGCACCTCGACGTTCTTGTCCAGGATGGCGTCGCGCACGACCGCGCGGGGGTGGACCCTCGCGCCGTACATGAGCACCGAGCGCGACACCGCGGCCCCGTCCCGGACCTGCACGCCCGGCGAGAGCACGGAGTGGTCCACGAAGGCACCCGCGATGATGCACCCCGTGCCCACGATCGACTCGCGGGCCTGCCCGCCATGGACGAACTTGGCTCCCGGCAGCTGCGGGTGGCTGGTCAGGATCGGCCACTGCCGGTTGTAGAGGCTGAACACGGGTTCGATGGACACCAGGTCCATGTGTGCCTCGTGGTAGGAGTCGAGCGAGCCCACGTCGCGCCAGTACGCGCGGTCACGCTCGGTGGACCCGGGCACCGCGTTGTCGTTGAAGTCGTAGACCGCGGCGTCGTTGCGCTCGACCAGCATGGGCACGATGTTGCCGCCCATGTCGTGGACCGAGCCCTCGTCGCCCGCGTCGAGTCGCAGCACCTCCAGGAGGGCATCGGTGGAGAAGATGTAGTTGCCCATCGAGGCGAAGGTCGCAGCGGGGTCGTCCGGAAGCCCCGGTGGGTCGGTCGGCTTCTCCAGGAAGGCGTCGATGGTCCGCCCGTCGGAGGTCTGGATGATGCCGAACGCGCTGGCCCCCTCCCGGGGCACGCGGATCCCGGCCACCGTGACGCCCGCACCGGACTCGATGTGCGCGGCGAGCATCTGGGCGGGATCCATGCGGTAGACGTGGTCCGCCCCGAACACGACGACGTAGTCGGGGCTCTCGTCGTACACGAGGTTCAACGACTGGAAGATCGCGTCGGCGCTCCCCTGGTACCACCGCGGACCGAGCCGCTGCTGGGCCGGGACCGGGGTGACGTACTGGCCGAGGATGTTGCTCATCCGCCAGGTCAGCGAGATGTGCCGGTCCAGCGAGTGGGACTTGTACTGCGTGAGCACGCAGATGCGGTCGATGCCCCCGTTGACGAGGTTCGACAGCACGAAGTCGACGAGCCGGTAGCTGCCGCCGAACGGCACGGCCGGCTTGGCACGGTCGGCGGTGAGCGGCATCAGCCGCTTGCCCTGACCACCCGCGAGGACGATTCCGAGAACGTGCGGGCCCTTGGCCATGATCCGACCCTAGCCCGAAATCACCTGAGTAGTCTCCCGTCATGCGGGTGGCCGTGCTGACACGAGAGTTCCCTCCCTACGTCTACGGCGGTGCCGGTGTGCACGTCGACTTCCTGGTCCGCGAGCTGCGCTCGCTGGTCGACGTCGAGGTGCACGCGCTCGGCGAGCAGCGGGAGGGGGCCATCACGTACGGGGAGGACGACCCCCGCATGCCGGGGGCCAACGCCGCGCTCCGGGTGATGAGCGCCGACCTGGTGATGGCCTCGGCGCTCGCCTCGGTCGACGTCGTGCACTCGCACACCTGGTACGCCAACTTCGCCGGGCACGTCGCCTCCCTGCTGCACGGCGTGCCACACGTGCTGTCGGCGCACTCGCTCGAGCCGCTGCGTCCGTGGAAGGCCGAGCAGCTGGGTGGCGGCTACCGGCTGTCGTCGTGGGTCGAGCGGAGCGCCTACGAGGCGGCCTCTGCGGTCATCGCCGTCAGCCACGGGATGCGCGAGGACATCCTCAACAGCTACCCCGCCGTCGAGCCCGCCCGGGTCCAGGTCGTGCACAACGGCATCGACACCGGCTTCTACCGCCCGGTCGAGGAGGTCGACGTCCTCGACCGGCTGGGCATCGACCGGTCCCGGCCCTCCGTGGTTTGGGTCGGGCGGATCACCCGCCAGAAGGGCGTCCCGCACCTGCTCCGCGCCGCGCTGCGGCTCGCCCCCGAGGTGCAGATCGTGCTGCTGGCCGGCGCGGCCGACACGCCGGACCTGGCCGCCGAGACCGACGGGCTGATCGCGCGGCTGCGGAGCGAGCGCACCGGCGTCGTGGTCGTGAGCGAGATGCTCCCCCGCGAGGACGTGCGCCAGGTGCTCACGCACGCGACGGTCTTCGTCTGCCCGTCGGTCTACGAGCCGCTCGGGATCGTCAACCTCGAGGCGATGGCCTGCGAGACCGCGGTGGTCGCCAGCGCCGTCGGCGGGATCCCGGAGGTGGTCGCCGATGGCCGGACCGGCCTGCTGGTCCCGTACGACCCGCGGGACCCGGACGGCTTCGAGGAGGCCCTGGCGGCGCGGCTGGGCGAGCTCACGGGCGACCCCGACCGCGCCGCCGAGATGGGCCGGGCCGGCCGCGAACGGGCGATCGCGGAGTTCAGCTGGGACGCCATCGCCGAGCGCACCGTCGAGGTCTACCGGCACGCCCTCGCGCACCCGCGCTGACCGGCGTCCTGTCGGCCCGGCTCAGGGGCCGGGAGGCAGGGGGTCGGCGGTCTCGAGCCAGTAGAGCAGGGCCCGGGCGCCGAAGCCGGTACCGCCTTTGGTCACCTCGCGCTCGTCGGCGTCGGCCCGCCCCGGGCCCGCGACGTCCAGGTGCGCCCAGCGGCGGCCACCGGTGAAGTGCTCGAGGAAGAGTGCGGCCGTGATGGCCCCGCCGGAAACCTTCTCGGTGGCGACGTGGCACAGGTCGGCCACGTCCGAGCGGAGTGCGTCGCGGTAGTCGTCGACCAGCGGCAGCCGCCACAGCCGCTCGCCTGAGGCGGCACCGGCCGTCGCCAGGGTCTCCGCCAGTGCGTCGTCGGTCGCGAAGAGTGCGGCGTGCCGGCGACCCAGGCCCAGGGTGGCCGCCCCCGTCAGGGTCGCCACGTCGACCACGGCGTCGGGCTGGAGCCGCTCGACCGCGTACGCCATCGCGTCCGCCAGGACGAGCCGGCCCTCCGCGTCGGTGTTGACGACCTCCACGGTCGTCCCGCCGTACTGGCGCACCACGTCGCCCGGCCGCTGCGCGGAGGCCCCAGGCATGTTCTCGGCGAGGGCCAGCAGGCCGGTGACCCTGACCCGTACGTCGAGCCCGCGCAGCGCGGACAGCACGGCGAGGACGACGGCCGCCCCCGTCATGTCGGTCTTCATCGGCACCATCGCGTCGCGGGGCTTGAGCGAGAGTCCGCCGGTGTCGAAGGTGATGCCCTTGCCCACCAGGACGATGTGCGGAGCCGACTCTCCGCCCCCGGCCGGGGCGTAGGTCAGCTCCACCAGGCGCGGCGGACGGACCGAGCCGGCCCCGACTGCCAGCAGCCCCCCGAACCCTCGCTCAGCCAGCGCCACCTCGTCGAGCACGGTGATGCCGAGCCCCTCCTCGGCGGCGACCGACTCGGCCCGGGCCGCGACCCAGGCCGGGTCCTTCGTGTCCGACGGCGTGACGACGAGTTCGCGCGACAGCCAACCCGCTCGCGCGACGGCCAGCCCGCGGCGCAGCGCCGCGGCCCGGTCCTTCCCGGTCCCCGCGAGGACCACCTCCTCCACGGCCGCCCCGTCCGGTACGGGGGTGGTGGCGCGGCGCCAGGCGAACGGCGCCAGCACCAGCCCTTCGAGCAGCGCGCGCAAGGCGGCGTCGTCCGCCGTAGCGGCGAGCGTCGTGGCCGCCCGGGCCTCCCCGCGGAGTGCCCGCCCCACGGCGGCGCCGGCCCGCCGGTAGCCGTCCGGGGAGCCGTCACCCAGTCCGACGAGCAGGGCCCGCAGCGGTCCCGCACCGTCGGGCAGCTCCACCGGCGTCACCGCGCCTGGAGCAGCGGGCTTGCGGGCCCGCTCCAGGGCACCGAAGAGGTCCCCGCCGGCTGCCAGCACCGCGGCCGCTCCTTCGCCGACCCACGGCCCCTCCCCGTCGGTCGCGCCCGGCCACACCGGCAGGACCACGGTCCGACAACCCTCGACGTCGAGGAGGGCGGCCGGATCGGTGACCACGCGGCTGGGGACAGCCGCGCCGTCGGCGGCGGGGTAAGAGGTGTTCGGCACGCTGTTCCTCGTCAGGTCGGGGGTGGGGACGCGGTACGGCCCCGGTCGGTGTCCGCGTCGCGGGCGCCGGCCGGGGCCGTACGGATCATGTCATCGCTGTCGGTGCCGGCCGCTCCGTCAGCCCACGCTCTTGAGCGCGTCACCGAGCGCGTCGGCCTCGTCGGCCGTGAGCTCGACGACCAGCCGTCCGCCACCCTCCAGCGGGACCCGCATGACGATGCCGCGCCCCTCTTTGGTGACCTCCAGCGGACCGTCGCCCGTCCGCGGCTTCATCGCCGCCATCCGCGCACCCCTTCCTCGTCGGTCGCACGCGCTCCGCGGCCCTCCGCGGAGCCCCGAGCGCGTGCCATCAGGCGGCAGTATCCCGCATCGGCACCGGTGACTGCAGCGTGCCCGGCCGGGGGACCCTCCCCGGCTGGTGCACGCCTGCGCCCCGGACCCGGCAGGATGTGCGGCGTGAACGCCCGTTCCGCGCTGTTCGACCTGTACGGCGACCACCTGCGCTCCCGTGGTGGACGTGCGCCGGTCGCCGCGCTGGTCCGGTTGCTCGCCCCGCTCGACGTCGCCGCGCCAGCGGTACGGACGGCGGTGTCCCGGATGGTCAAGCAGGGCTGGTTGGAGCCGGTCCGGCTCGACGGCGCTCCCGGCTACGCGCTCACGCCTCGGGCGGTGCGCCGCCTGGACACGGCGGCGGACCGGATCTACCGCCGTGGTGTCGGCGGGTGGGACGGTACGTGGCATCTCGTCGTCCCGTCCCGCGTGGTCGACCGCGCCGCCCGGGAGCGCCTGCGCAACGGGTTGCGCTACCTCGGCTACGCACCCATCGGGGACGGCGGCTGGATCGCACCGCGGCCGTCCATCGAGCTCGAGGCCTTGCTGGAGGGTGAGGGCCAGACGGCCGAGTGCTTCACCGCGACCCACAACGGGTGGAAGGGCGGTGACGAGGGGCTGGTCCGCCGGGCCTGGGACCTCGACGCCATCGGCGCCGACTACGAGCGGTGGCTGGCCGAGGCGCATGACATCGTCGACGGCGTCGACGACCACGCGGCACCCGAGCGGGCGTTCGCCGCGCGCAGCAGGCTGGTCCACGGCTGGCGCAAGTTCCTCTTCACCGACCCGTGGCTGCCGCGCGAGCTGCTCCCCACACACTGGCCCGGCGACGACGCCGCCACCTTCTTCGACACCCAGGCCACGCGGCTGCTGCCGGCCGCCGCAGGCTTCGTCGACTCCTGCCTGTCCGCGCGACCCAACGGAGCCCACCCGTGACCGAGCCAGCGACCGACCCCGTCCTCTACGCCGTCGAGGGCGGCGTCGCCACGATCACGCTCAACCGCCCGGAGGCCATGAACTCCCTCGACACCGCCACCAAGGAGGGGCTCCGCGCGGCGGTCCACACCGCCACCGACGACGCTTCCGTACGGGCGGTGCTGCTGAGCGGCACCGGGCGGGCCTTCTGCGTCGGTCAGGACCTCAAGGAGCACGTGCAGTTGTTGCGGGACGACGTCGAGAAGGTGTGGCGGACCGTGCCCGACCACTACACGCCGATCGCGTACGCCCTCGCGACCATGCCCAAGCCCGTGATCGCCGCCGTGAACGGGGTCGCGGCGGGTGCCGGGGCGGCCTTCGCCCTCGCCTGCGACTTCCGGGTGGTGGCCGACACCGCCGGCTTCAACCTGGCTTTCGCCGGGATCGCGCTGTCCTGCGATTCCGGCTCCTCGTGGACCCTCCCCCGCATCGTGGGCTGGGCCAGGGCAAAGGAACTCCTGCTCCGGCCGCGCACCGTCCCGGCCGACGAGGCGTTGCGGCTCGGCCTGGCGACCGAGGTGGTCGCCGCTGACGAGGTGCTCGGCCGAGCGCTGACGCTCGCGCGCGAGCTGGCCGCCGGACCGACGGTGGCCTACGGTGCGATCCGGCGGTCGCTGGTGCACTCCGCGACGCACGACCTCACCGCGTCGCTGGCCTATGAGGGCGAGATGATGCGCCTCACCGGCACGACCGAGGACCACCAGGCGGCGGTCAGCTCGTTCGTCGCGAAGGAACCGCCGACGTTCGGCGGCCGCTGAGCACGGCGCCCAGCCGCCGCCGAACGTCGGCCGCTCTCCGTCAGGCCCGCCCGTGACGTCAGCCCACCATCTCCAGGACGGGAGCGGTCACCGCCGTGGGCGCCTCCAACAGGTCGAACTCCCGGATCTCGACATCGCGCAGGGCCGGGCTCTCCAGCAGCCCGGTGAACAACGCCGTGCTGCGGGACCGGTCGGCCGCCTCCTGTGAGCTGAACAGGTAGACGCCGCCGTACGTGCCGGACGACACATCCCCCAACCACCACTTGGCGAGCAGCCCCGGCCACTCGGTGAAGCCGGGTGCGAGCTCGGTCGCGACGTGGCCGTACTCCTCGGCGGGGATGGTCAGGCCGAAGGTGACGATGCGGATGTACATGGTGGGTCCTCTCCCGATGAGTTGTCCGACGCCAGAGACGCTAGGCGCGGATGCGGAGGGCCACATCGGGCAGATGCTCCATTCCCCCGGCGACGCCGACTGGAGCGATCGCCCTGCTCGCGACCCGCCGGCGGCCCGGGCGCGATGCCGATCTCCGCGGACGCTCCGGGGGAGTCAGGAGACCATGCCAGCGCCGACCGCCACCCGGGCGGCCTGGGTCCGGTTCCGCACCCCCAGCTTGGTGAAGATGTTGCTGACGTGGCGGTTGGCGGTTCGTTCGCTGATGAACAGCGTGTCCGCCAGCTCCACGTTCGTCAGGCCTTCGGCCAGCAGGAGGAGCACCTCCTGCTCGCGGGGCGTCAGCGCGAATGGGACGGGGACGTCGGGGGGCGTCCTCGGGCCGGAGACGTCAGGCGCGGCCCCTGCGACCGCTTGCTCGGCGAGCACGTGCTCCCCGATCCACCGGTCGACGCCACCGGGGCCGAAGTCGAGGACGCCCACCACCTGGCGACGACCGCCCACCACGACGTCGCGGAGGGGGTCGAATCCCATCACACGCAGCAGCGGCGTCAGCTCCTGCCAGTGCTCGAGGACGGTGTAGACGCGTTCCAGGACCTCCCGCAGCTCCAGGTAGGCGCGCTTGAGGTCCACGATCAGGGTCGCGACCTCGGGGGTGGTCAGCTCACCCGTCCGGCGACCCAGCACCCAGCGCAGCAGCAGCGCCCGCCGTGCCGGAGGCATCGGCGCCAGGTGCAGGTGCTCGGCAACGTAGGCGACGACAGGGTCGTGGGAGAGGGACGAAGGGACCTCGTCGACCGCGAGCACCGCGCTGAACGCTGCCACGTCCCCGCCTGCTGCCCGGACCACCGAGAAGGCGGGGCGACGCTCCGACCACCAGGCGTCGGCGAGCCGGCCGGCGACCGGACCGCCGAAGGCGGTGGCGATGTCGACGACCTGCTCGTGGTCGTCGGCCCGCGCCCGCTCGACCGGGTGCTGCAGCGCACCGGGAGGCGTGTATGCGTGGCGGATCAACGGGTTCTGGACCAGGTGGATGAGGTCGGCGGTGCTGCCCCAGTCGGGCGTCCGGGTGATCTGTCCGAGGATCGCTCGGGCTGCCCGGGCCCGCAGGGACCGGACCCGCGCCGGATCGCGGAGCTCGAGGCCCTCGGCGATCACCGTCTGTGCCACCCCGGAGAACACGATGCCCTCGGAGGAGGTCGTCGTGAACGACAGTCCGCGCAGGGCGCGCCAAGCCCCCTGCACGTCCTCATCGCCCAGGACCGAGGCGAGGAGGGGAAGAGTCACACGGCGCAGCACCGAGGCCGCCTCGACCGTGGTCCGTTCAGCTGGCTCGAGGTCGTCCAGGAGCACCTCGAAGAGCTCCTCCACGGCCTCGGCCGGAGCCACGGACTCGATGGGCAGACCCGGGTGTCGGGTCATCGCCTCAGCAGCCACCTGGGCAGCCAGCGGGTGTCCATGCGCAAACGCACGGATGCGGACCGCGTCGTGGACCCCGACCCCCAGGCTCGACAAGAGCGCGTCGAGGTCGTCCGAAGCCATCGGGCCGACCACCAGCTCCGCGATCAGCTGCCGCCAACCGGGCGCGGTGCGCCAGGCGGCGTTGGGTCCCCGGCGGCCCACCAGGAGCGTGGTCACGCTCGCCGGCAGCGCGGGGACCAGGTCGTTGCGGATCCAGCCGTCGAGCAGGTTCAGGCACTCGAAGCTGTCGATGACGACGACGTCGACGCCTGCCGCCGCGACAGCGCCGGCAGCCTCGGCGGCGGTCTCCGGCGCGCCAGTCCCGAGTCCGGCGCCCACAGCAGCGAGCGCACCCCGGACCGTGGGCTCCACCTGCCTCCCCTCGAGAGTGAGTCTGCGCAGCGGCAGCGCGGTCAGGGTCGCCGTCACCAGCGTGCTCTTGCCGATCCCACCAGGGCCGTGCACGAACACGACCGCCGGGCCGTGCGGCTCGAGGAGCTGCACCAGCCGCTCGCGCTCAGCGGAGCGTCCGACCACAGCCGCAGCGGCTGCGGTGAGGCGGTCGTCAACGGACCCCGGAGGCCGGGAGCGGGTCACCTCGGCAGTCTAGGTCTGCCACCGGACGAGCCCGGGTCGCTTGCCGGATGGACGACGTTGACCCGAGCGCCAGGCGCAGCCGAGCTGCCGATCAGCGGTCGCTCATGACATCCGGCGCCAGCACCCGACGAGGTGGTCGTCGACGACACCGCAGGCCTGCATGGTCGCGTAGGCAGTGGTGGGACCGACGAAGCGGAAGCCCGCCCGCTTGAGCGCGCGGGCCAGGGCCGTCGACTGTGGGGTCGTCGCCGGCAGGTCGGCCATCGACCGCGGCTGCGGACGCGAGGCCGGGTCGGGTGCGTGAGACCACACGAGGGTGTCCAGGGCGCCCTCCCCGTGCGCCTCTCGGAGCGCCACGAGCGCCCTGGCGTTGGCCACGGCGGCCTCGACCTTGGCTCGGTTCCGGACGATCGCCGGGTCGAGCAGGAGCCGCTCGACGTCGGACGGCCCGAAGGCGGCCACGGCGTCCGGGTCGAAGCCCGCGAAGGCCGACCGGAAGCCCTCACGCTTGCGGAGGATGGTCAGCCAGGAGAGGCCGGACTGGAAGGCCTCCAGGGTCAGGCGCTCGTAGAGGGCCCGGTCGCCGTGCACGGGGCGGCCCCACTCGTCGTCGTGGTAGGCGAGGTAGTCGGGGGTCGAGACCGCCCACGGACAGCGGGCTCGGCCGTCCTCACCCGTGACGGCCTCGGTCACCGACCACCGCCGACGTCGGTCGCACCGGCTGCGTGACGGTCGGCTACCTGCCTCGCGAAGGTACGCAGCGAGCGATCGAAGCCGCGCGCGAGCAGACGCTCCACCACGGGCCAGACCAGCCGTCCGAGCGGTCCGAACGGCGGCTCCAGGGCCTCCCACCAGACGATCCGGGACCGGCCGGGGCCCTCCGGCACGACCTCGAAGGCGGCCGGGCCGCGGACCAGGCGCCGCAGGTGCCGGACGACGCAGCGGTGGGGCGGGTCCCACTCCTCGATCTCGAAGACGTCACGGACGCCGACCGGACCGAGGCCGGTGACAGCCTCGATCAGCGCACCGACGCCCCGACCGCCCTGGCTCAGCACGTGGACCCGCGTCCCCACGACCCACTCGCCCTGCCGCTCCCAGTCGACGAGTCCCTCCCAGACCGCCCGTGCCGGTGCCTGCACCGGTACCTCCACGACGAAGCCCGGGCGGCTCATACCGGCGCGCCGGGGTCCCCGCCGTCCGGGGCGCCGTGGTCACCGCCGCCCGGGGCGCCGG
Source organism: Jiangellales bacterium (assembly GCA_035462375.1). Taxonomy (GTDB): domain Bacteria; phylum Actinomycetota; class Actinomycetes; order Jiangellales; family Jiangellaceae; genus DASTQL01. The sequence goes on along the minus strand of DATHUJ010000055.1, from coordinate 57,499 downwards.
GGTCGCCGCCGCCCGGGGCACCGGACGGCGGGTGCTGGTGCTGGGCCGGGTGGTCAGCCGCGATGGCTCCCGAGCGCGCCTCGGCGGAGTGGTCGCCGACGTCCGGCCCGGTACTCGGCGGACCGGCCCGGACGGGGACACCCTGGACGACCGCCTCGAGCCGGCCGATCCGCTCGTCGCGCCGGATCAGCTCCGCCCGCAGCCGTCCGAGCGCGGCGTCGACCTGGTCCATGCGGTAGCCCCGCAGACCCACGGCGAAGCGTGCCGCCGCCACGTCGTCGGCCGTCAGCGGCCCCTCGGGCAAGGGGTCGGGCAGGCGGTCGGGCGGCACGGTGGCCAGGCCCTCGCCCCGTCCGGCGGCCACCGCCGCCACGACGAACACGACGATGGCGGCCGTGACCACGAACACCACCCACATGGCGGACTCCCTCCTCCGGCGCGGCGCTGCCGATCGTGCCACGCTGGTCCGACAACCGCTGCCGGCAGGGAGGTCGCGTGCCGCTCGTCCTGGGCAGCCACGAGTTCGGCGACGACGAGCTGCTGGTCATGGCGATCGTCAACCGCACGCCGGACTCCTTCTACGACCGGGGCGCCACCTTCCACGGCACCGCGGCCATGGAGCGGGTCGAGCGCGCCGTGGTCGCCGGGGCCGCACTCGTCGACGTGGGCGGGGTCAAGGCGGGTCCGGGTCAGGAGGTCGACGTGGTCGAGGAGATCCGGCGTACGGCGCCCTTCGTGGCCGCGGTCCGCGAGCGCCATCCGGACCTGGTGATCAGTATCGACACCTGGCGGGCCGAGGTCGCACACGAGGCCGTGGCTGCCGGTGCCGACCTGATCAACGACACCTGGTCCGGTACCGATCCCCGGCTGGCCGAGGTGGCCGCCGAGACGGGTGTCGGCCTCGTGTGCAGCCACGTCGGTCCGCAGGCCCTGCGGACCCGACCGCACCGAGTGGCCTACGGCGACGTCGTGGCCGACGTCGTGCGCCGCACCACCTACCTGGCCGAGCACGCGGTGCGGCTGGGCGTTCGGGAGGACGCCGTCCTCGTGGACCCGACCCATGACTTCGGCAAGACCACCCGTCACTCGCTCGAGATCACCCGACGGCTGGACGAGCTGGTCGCCAGCGGCTGGCCGGTGCTCGTGAGCCTGTCGCACAAGGACTTCGTCGGCGAGACACTGGACCTGCCCGTGGACGAGCGCCTCGCGGGCACCCTGGCCGCTACGGCCGTGGCCGCCTGGCAGGGGGCGCGGGTCTTCCGGGCGCACGACGTGGCCGCGACCCGCCAGGTCCTCGACCTGGTGGCCTCCGTTCGCGGCGGCCGACCACCCGCCGTGGCCAGACGCGGACTGGCCTGACCGCCCGACCGGCGCGGTCTCCGGGTGACGTGACGGCACCGGTCCGCACGCCGTCGGGTCCCCCGTCAGGGCTCGGCCTCGAGCATCTCCTCGGCGACGCTGGCCACGGACACCTGCTCGAACACCTCCGCCCAACCGCTCTCGACGGCGTCCAAGGCCTCCTGCACTCCCGTCGTCCACCGCACGACGTCTCGCGACCGGGTGCGCACGAAACCACCGGCCACGAGCCGGTCGACCTGCTCGCGAAGCGGCGCGTACAGCCCGTCGGGGTCCAGCACGACGACCGGCTTCGTGTGCATCCCGAGGGTCCGGGAGACCCACACCTCGAGGAGCTCCTCCAGGGTGCCGATGCCCCCCGGCAGCGCGAGGAAGGCGTCCGACCGGCGGTCCATCTCCCCCTTGCGCGCCCGCATGTCGTCGGTCACCACCAGCTCGTCGGCGTCCTGGTCGGCCACCTCGAGGTCGGCCAGGGCCCTCGGCACGATGCCGACCGTCCGGGTACCGCCCGCGCGGGCCGCCCGCGCGAGCTCACCCATGCACGAGACCGTGCCACCCCCGCTGACGAGCGTCCACCCGCGGCGAGCCACCGCGCGACCCACCTCCGCGGCCAGCCGGAGGTAGACGGGGTCCACCCGGTCGCTGGACGCGCAGAAGACGCACAGCGCCCGAGGCGGCTGCCGCCTCACGGCACCGACCGGTCGCCCGGTTCGGAGCCGTCGCGGGACTGCGCCTCCGCAGCCGCGCGGACCGCCGCCCGCTCGCGCTCGGCCCGTGCCGCATCGGCCTTGAGCACGGTGTCGATCACCGCGCCGACGTCGTCCGTGACGTGGAAGAGGTCGAGGTCGGCGGAGGCGATCTTGCGCTCGTCCGCCACGGTGTCCCGCAACCACCCGACCAGCCCGCCCCAGTACGAGGTCCCCACCAGCACCACGGGGAACTGCGTCACCTTGCCGGTCTGGACGAGGCAGAGCGCCTCGAAGAGCTCGTCGAAGGTCCCGAAGCCGCCGGGGAAGACGACGAACCCCTGCGCGTACTTGAGGAACATCGTCTTGCGGGCGAAGAAGTAGCGGAAGTTGATCCCGATGTCGACCCAGTCGTTGAGCCCCTGCTCGAACGGCAGCTCGATGCCGAGGCCCACCGAGACACCTCCGGCCTCGCAGCAGCCCTTGTTGGCGGCCTCCATGATCCCCGGGCCGCCCCCGGTGACCACCGCGTACCCGGCACGCGCCAGCTCGGCGCCGACCCGCTCCGCCAGGGCGTAGTGGGGGTCACCCGGCCCGGTCCGTGCGGAGCCGAAGACGCTGATCGCCGGCCCGAGCTCGGCCAGCATGCCGAAGCCCTCGACGAACTCCGACTGGATCCGCAGGACCCGCCACGGATCGGCGTGCACCCAGTCCGACGGCCCCCGCGTGTCGAGCAGCCGCTGGTCGGTGGTGCTCGTCTGGATCTGCCTGCGCCGCAGCGTCACCGGACCGCGGTGCTTCTCGGCCGGCCGCGGGTCGGTGTCGTCGACCGGACGGTCGGGGTGGATGGAGGTGTCCTCGGTGGTCACGGCGCCAGGCTATCCGCGGGACGCGGCACCCGCCCGTACGGTGTTTGCCACGTCAAGTATCGGGAACGGTGGACCGGGAACCCGACGACTCGACCACGACAAGCGGAGGAACCGTGACCGATCAGGTGAAGGTCGCCGTCATCTACTACAGCTCCAGCGGCAACGTCCACGGGATGGCCGAACGGGTGGCCGCCGCGGCGGAGAAGGCCGGCGCCGAGGTACGCCTGCGCCAGGTGGCCGAGCTGGCGCCCGACGAGGCCATCGCGTCGAACGCCGCGTGGAAGCAGCACCACGACGCCACCATGGACGAGCCCAAGGCCGTGCCCGCGGACGTCGAGTGGGCGGACGCCGTGGTGTTCGGCACGCCGACCCGCTACGGCAACGTCGCCTCTCAGCTCAAGCAGTTCATCGACACGCTCGGTCCGCTGTGGGTCCAGGGCAAGCTGGCCGACAAGGTCTACTCAGGCTTCACGTCGGCCATGACCCGGCACGGCGGGCACGAGTCCACCCTGCTCGCGCTCTACCAGACCATCCACCACTTCGGCGGGATCGTGGCCAGCCCCGGCTACACCGACGAGCTGAAGTTCGCCGACGGCAACCCGTACGGGGTGTCCCACGTCAGCGGCCCGCGGAACGATGCCGAGTACGACGACGAGGTGCTCGCCGCACTGGACCACCTCGCCGAGCGGGCGGTGTCCGTCGCGGCCCGGATGCGCAGTGAGGCGGCCTGAGCGACCTCAGCTCTCCTCGAGCCAACGCCGCATCGCGCTCTCGCACACCTCGAGCTGACCCAGGTCGAGACGCTCGTCGTCGGCGTGGGCCAGGCCCGGGTCGCCGGGGCCGTAGTTGACCGCGGGGACGCCGAGCTCGGCGAACCGGGCCACATCGGTCCAGCCCAGCTTGGCCCGGGTCTGGCCGCCGACCGCCTCGACGAAGGCAGCCGCGGCCGGGTGTGCGAGACCGGGGCGCGCCCCCGCCGAGCCGTCGAGGACGACGACCTGGTAGCCGTCGAAGATCTGCCGCAGGTGCTCCTCGGCGTCCTCGACGGTTCGGCTCGGTGCGAAGCGGAAGTTGACCTCGACGTCGCAGCGGTCGGGGACGACGTTGCCGGCGATCCCGCCGGAGATGCACACGGCTTGCAGGCCCTCGCGGTAGACGAGGCCGTCGATGTCCACCTCGGCGGGCTCGTAGGCACGGAGCCGGTCGATCAGGTGCCCCGCCTCGTGGACGGCGTTGACGCCCTTCCACCACCGGGCGCTGTGGGCCGCCCGACCGCGGGTCGTCACGCGGACGCGCATCGTCCCGTTGCAGCCTCCCTCGACGGCGGCTGCAGTGGGCTCCATGAGGACCGCGAAGTCGGCGCGTAGCCAGTCGGGGTGCTCCCGGGACACCCGGCCCAGCCCGTTGCGGTCCGCTTCGACCTCCTCGTGGTCGTAGAACACGTACGTGACGTCGCGGGCCGGCCGGGCCACCTGGGCGGCGAGCCGCAGGGCCACCGCGACCCCACCCTTCATGTCGACCGTGCCTCGTCCGACGAGGACGCCGCCCTCGAGCCGGGTCGGCAGGTTGCCGGCGACCGGCACGGTGTCGATGTGACCTGCCACGACGACGCGCTCGGCCCTGCCCAGCTGCGTGCGGGCCACGACGGCGTCGCCGTCCCGGAGCACCTGCAGGTGAGGCAGGCCGGAGAGGGACACCTCGAGGACGTCGGCCAGGGCGGTCTCCGCACCGCTCACCGATGGGATGTCGCAGAGCGCCGCCGTGAGGCTGGCCGCGTCGAGCGACAGGTCGAGGGTGGCGGCCGTGGGGATCGACATGGCGCGGACGTTACCCGGCGGGGAAGGCGCCGAACTCGTTGCCCTCGGGTCCGTCAGCACGTGCCACCGGCAGATCCTTCACCGTGCGGGACTCGTCCGGCTGCTCATGAGGTCGCACGCCAGCCCGCGCCACCGACGACGCCGACCGTTCCTAGGCTGGCCCCATGACCGACGCGCGAACCGCCTGGGGCCACGGCCTCGCCACCGTCCACGACGACGGCACCGTCCTCGACGTCTGGTATCCCTCACCGGCCCTGGGAGGACCGGACGGCAGCTCGGCCTCCGCGGCACTGGCTGGGCTGGCCGCCGACGACGAGGCCCGCGCCGTACGGACCGAGGTGGTGACCACCACCATCGACCTCGCCGCGCCGCCCGTCGGTACCGCCGACGCGTACCTGCGGCTGCACCTGCTCTCGTCGCGACTGGTGCCACCGCACGGCCTGTCGGTGGACGGCATCTTTGCCGTCCTCCCCAATGTCGTGTGGACCAGCCGCGGGCCGTGCGCCGTGGACGGCTTCGAGGAGACCCGGCTGCGGTTACGGGCCGGCGGGCCGGTCGCCGTCCACGGAGTCGACAAGTTCCCCCGGATGACCGACTACGTGCTGCCCGCCGGGGTCCGCATCGCCGACGCCGACCGGGTCCGCCTGGGTGCCCACCTCGCGGCCGGCACCACCGTGATGCACGAGGGCTTCGTCAACTTCAACGCAGGCACGCTGGGTGCCTCCATGATCGAGGGGCGGATCTCGGCCGGGGTCGTGGTCGGCGACGGCTCGGACGTGGGCGGTGGCGCATCGATCATGGGGACGCTGTCGGGCGGGGGCAAGGAGGTCGTGAGCATCGGTCAGGGTTGCCTGCTCGGGGCCAACTCGGGGATCGGCATCTCGCTGGGCGACGGCTGCGTGGTCGAGGCCGGCTGCTACGTGACGGCTGGTACGAAGGTGACGCTGCCCGACGGCGAGGTGGTCAAGGCCCGCGCCATGTCGGGGGCGTCCGACCTGCTCTACCGCCGCAACAGCGTGACCGGGGCGGTCGAGGCGGTGCGCCGCTCGGGCACGTGGGGCGGCCTCAACGAGGTGCTGCACGCCAACTGACGGGGGCGCGCTGGTCCTGGCGGTGTCGGCGAGCTCCCACACCTCGGCGCGGACCTCGCCGCCGAGCGGGTGCTCTCACGGCCGTCGGCGCAGCCCTGGCCGCGGTCCTGGCGCTGCTCGTGGTCCGTGGGGACGACCCGCAGGATCACGACCAGGGCAGCGCCCGCCGCCGCTCCCAATAGACGCCCGGCGCCTCGGCCAGCCCCTCGAGGGCGGCGACCGTGCCGGCGTCCAGCCGCACCTCCTCGGCGGCAGCGTTGCTGCGCAGCTGGTCGACCGTCACCGCGCCCGAGAGGACGTAGGACGCCCACGGCCGGGCGAGAGCGGCGGCCGTGGCGAGAACGTCGACAGGGAGCCCAGCGGCAGCGGCCACCGACTCCGCGGCCCGCTCCGAGCCGAACGAGGTCAACCGGCCGTTGGCCACGACCTCCTTGAGGACCACGGTCCACCCGGCGGAGGCCGCCTCCGCCAGGGCGGGGCCGGCCGAGGGCTCGAGGACGTTCCAGGTCGACTCGACCCAGGAGAACAGGGGGGCTCCACCGGCCTCCACCTCCAGGGCACGACGGACGGCCTCCGCCTGCTGCTGACCGGAGGACGACAGCCCGATCGCCACGCCCTCGTCGCGAAGCCGCGCCATGGCGTCGTGCAGGTCGCGGTCGTCGAGGGCGCCGGACTCGACCGTGGCCGAGTGCACGTAGTAGGTCGCCAGCCGCCCGTCCAGGAGCTCCCGGGTCTCGGCGAGCTGCCGCTCGAACGCCGGACGGGTGTGCTCCTTGACCTCGTGGACGTCGGCGTCGAGCCGCCACTCCCCCACGTACGTGTAGCCCCACTTGGAACCCACGACGACGTCGTCGACCTCCGGCCGGCCCGACAGCCAGTCGGCCAGGAACTCCTCCGCCCTCCCGTACGAGCGGGCTACGTCGAGGTAACGGATCCCCAGCCGGTACGCCTCGTCGAGCAGCGCGTGCGCGCGGGCGCGCATCGCGGCCGGCGTACGGTCGTCGCCGATGTCGTCGGCGCGCCCGAGGTTGACGTACGCGGGACGGCCGGCGGCGGCGAGGCCGAGACCGAGACGGCGGGGTGGGGAGGTCACCCCACCAGCGTAGGGAGCGGTCAGCCGATCACGACCCGGCGGGCGACCTGCGACGCAGCGCCTCCCCGAGCAGTACGAAGGCGAGGACCGTGAAGGTCAGGGCGAGCGCCGGGAACACGATGAGGTGGGGCGCCTGGGTCACCCGGTCCTGCGCCCGGAAGAGCATGATCCCCCACGAGATGGTGGGCAGCTGGAGGCCGGTGCCGATGTAGGTGAGGGTCGCCTCGGCGGCGATGACGACCCCGGCGAACCCGGACGCGTAGGCGAGAAGCGGTCGTACCGACAGCGGGAGGACGTGCCGCCGGAGCACCCGCCAGGAGCCCGCGCCAAGTGCCCGGGCGGCGAGCACGTGATCGCGGCTCGTCGTGGTCTTCACGCTGGATCGGACCAGCCGCACCATCGCGGGCCAGCCGAAGAGCGCGAGGACGAGGGACACCTGCAGGACCCCCCGCTGCTCGGTCGAGGTCAGCACGACCACCCCGCCGAGCAGGAGCGGCACCGAGGCCCAGGCATCGGTGCTCCGCGAGACGACGGTGTCCAGCCAGCCGCCCCGGTAACCCGCCAGCCCACCCAGGACGAGGGCCACGGATACGGTCACGGCCAGGGTCAGGACGGCGACGCTCAACGACGTCCGGGTGCCGTAGATGGTCTGCGCCAGGTAGTCGCACCCCAGCGTGTCGATGCCGAACGGGTGGTCCAGGCTCGGCGGCTCTCGACTCCGGTGGAGGTCGCATGCGCGGGGGTCGGTCCGCGTGAAAGCGCCGGGCACCACCGCAAGTGCGACGAGCAGGGTGAGCATCGAGACCGCGACGACGAGCATCGGCTCGCGCCTCGCCCGCTCGCGCAGCCCGTCGGGCCGCCCTCCCTGGGACGGGGCAGCCCCGGCCACCTCGGACATGGTGGGAGGGTAGGTCCCCCCGTGGCCGACGACTGGACCGGAGGGCTGGGTGCGCCACTTCGTGCTCGGGCGACTCGTCCAGACGGTGGTGACGCTGTTCGTGGTCGTGACCGCGCTCTACATCGCCGTGACCGTGCTGCCGGGCGACCCGGTCCGCGCGCTCTTCGGAGTCAGCCCGCCCCCACCGGAGCTCTACTCCCAGATCACGGCGTACTACGAGCTCGACCGACCGCTGCACGTCCAGTACCTCCACTACCTCGGCCGGCTGCTGACGGGCGACCTGGGCCGCAGCTACCCGGCCGACCCATTGGGCGTTGCGAGAGTGGGGCCGCCGGTGACGACACTTGTCGCGTCCGCCGCGTCGGTGAGCGCCGTCATCGTCGTCGGGGCCCTGGTTGTCCAGGCGGTCCTCGGCCTGATCGTCGGCTTCGTCGCCGCCGTGTCCCGAGGGCGCCGGAGTCGCGGCCTCGTGTACGCGGTCGCGCTGCTCATGGTCGCCACACCGGTGCTGGTGGTCGCCGTGGTGAGCCGGTCGGTGCTGGGCTTCCACCTCGGGCTGCTCCCGTCGACCGGCATCTCCTCCGGTCCGGAGAGCTACGTGCTCCCGATCCTGTCGCTCGCGGCGCTGTCGGTCGGCTACGTCGCGCTCATCACGCGCTCCGAACTGCTCGCGTCGCTGGCCTCCCCGTACGTGCGCGCGGCCCGAGCCCGGGGCCTGGCGCCGCATCGCGTGACGGGCGTCCACGCGCTGCGGCCTTCGCTCGTGGCCGTGGCGACGTTCCTGGCCGCCAACGTCGGCCAGATGATCACAGCCCTGGTGATCGTGGAGGGCGTCTTCGGCATCCCGGGGATCGGGGGGCTGCTCTTCAACGCCATCCAGACCCGGGACCGCAACCTCATGGTCGGCATCGTCCTGGTCATCGCCGTGACGGTGATCGTGGCCAACGCGCTGGCCGACATCGCCGTGGCGGTGCTGGATCCACGGATTCGGACGGCCTGATGGGTCGAGGTCGACGGCCGGCGTGACGACCCGGACGACCTGGAGCACCGGGGGAACGCCCCCCGCCCGCGAGTGCGTTGTGCGGGTGATGGGCAGAGCAGGCCGGGTCGTCGCCGCCACGCTCGCCGCCGCCACCGTGGCCGCGGCGGGCGTCTTCTGGTGGTCGGGCGGCGCCGGCCCGGTCCTCGGCAGGGAGACGTGCACCGTCTCGGCCGGCGACCGGAGCGTCCGGCTGTCACCGGAGCAGGCCGAGAACGCCGCCACGATCGCCGCGGTCGCCGAACGGCGGGGGCTGCCCGCCCGGGCGGTCACCATCGCCCTGGCCACCGCCTACCAGGAGTCGGACCTGCGCAACCTGGATCACGGCGATCGTGACTCGCTCGGTCTCTTCCAACAACGCCCGTCGCAGGGGTGGGGCACGCCCGAGCAGGTCCAGGACCCGGTCCATGCGAGCGAGCGGTTCTACGACGCGCTGGAGCGGGTGCCGGGCTACCCCGACGGTGTCGTCACCGAGGTGGCCCAGGCCGTGCAGCGCAGCGCCTTCCCCGAGGCCTACGCCGACCACGAGGAGGACGCCCGGGTCGTCGCGTCGGCGCTGACCGGCCACTCCCCGGCGGCCCTCACCTGCACGGTGCGCCACAGCTCGTACGACCGGGAGACCGAGGGGCGGGACGGGCTCACCGACCGGGCTCGGCGGGTGCGGGACGAGCTCGGGGCGTCCTTCGGTGAGCAGCGGACAGGCGGCTACGCCGCCGGGGGCGTCGACAGCGGCCACATCGCGGGATCGGCACACTACGACGGCAGAGCGGTGGACGTGTTCTTCCGCCCGTACGACGACCCCGAGCAGCGGCGGGCCGGCTGGGCGGCCGCGCACTGGCTGGTCGCTCACGCGGACCGGCTCGGGGTCGCGACGGTGATCTTCGACGACCGGATCTGGACCGCCCGGCGCAGCGCCGAGGGCTGGCGCGACTACCGGCACCCCTCGGGTGACTCCGCGGACCCGGTCCTGCGCCACCTCGACCACGTCCACGTCGACGTGGTCCGCGGCTCGTGACCGCGCCCCGTCCCTACCCGCCGGGTCATGAGACGCCCCGGCCGGGAGCAGCCACCGGGCGAGTCGGGCACATCCGACGGGGGCGTCACGGGGTCAGCCGCTCGGCGGCGGCGGCGACCCGCTCGTCGGTGGCGGTCAGGGCGACACGGACGTGGCGGGCACCGGCTGGACCGTAGAAGTCGCCGGGGGCGACCAGCACGCCAAGCCCCGCGAGCCGCCCGACGGTCTCCCAGCAGGGTTCGTCGGCGGTCGCCCAGAGGTAGAGGCCGGCCTCGCTGTGCTCGACCCGCAGCCCAGCCGCCTCGAGCGCGGGGCGCAGCACCGCCCGCCGCGCGGCATAACGACGCCGCTGGTCGTCGACGTGCTCGTCGTCGTCGAGGGCCGCCGCGGCCGCGGCCTGGACCGGGGTCGGCACCATCATCCCGGCGTGCTTGCGCACCTCGAGAAGCCGCGCCACCAGGACGGGGTCGCCGGTGACGAAGCCCACCCGGTAACCCGCGAGGTTGCTGCGCTTGGACAGCGAGTGGACGGCCAGCAACCCCTCGTACGAGCCGGCGCACACCGCCTGGTCGAGCACGGAGAGCGGCCGAGCCTCCCATCCGTACTCCACGTAGCACTCGTCGGAGGCGACCACCACACCGCGCTCGCGGGCCCAGGCGACAACCTTGGCCAGGTGCTCCGCGGGCAGCACCCGGCCGTGCGGGTTCGCCGGCGAGTTGAGCCACAGCAACGACACCCGGCGCGGGCCGATCGAGGTCAGCGAGTCCGAGGCGAGCGGCTCGGCGCCGGCCAGCCGGGCACCCACGTCGTACGTGGGGTAGGCCAGCGAGGGGTGGACGACCAGGTCGCCGGGGCCGAGCCCGAGCAGCGTGGGCAGCCAGGCGACCAGCTCCTTGGACCCGATCGTCGGGAGCACCGCCTCGGGGTCCACGCCGGTGACGCCGAGCCGACGGGCCAGCCAGCCGACGACCGCCTCCCGCAGCAGCGGCGTGCCGTGCGTCTGCGGGTAGCCCGGAGAGTCGGCGGCCGTCGCCAGCGCCTCCCGTACACGCTCGGGTGTCGGGTCGACGGGTGTGCCCACGGACAGGTCGACGAGACCGCCGGCGTGCTCCTCGCCACGCCGGCGGAGGGGCCGCAACCGGTTCCAGGGGAAGTCGGGGAGGTCGGGGCGGCTCCCGGGGGCCACGGGTCCGGTCAGCCCTCGGCCTGCAGCTGCGGAGGCAGTGCCGCGACCAGCGGGTGGTCCTTGTCGATGACCCCGAGCTTGGAGGCGCCGCCGGGCGATCCGAGGTCCTCGAAGAAGTCGACGTTGGCGGTGTAGTAGTCCTTCCACTGCTCGGGCACGTCGTCCTCGTAGAAGATCGCCTCGACGGGGCAGACCGGCTCGCACGCCCCGCAGTCGACGCACTCGTCGGGGTGGATGTAGAGCATCCGCTCGCCCTCGTAGATGCAGTCGACCGGGCACTCCTCGACGCAGGCGCGGTCCTTGAGGTCGACGCACGGCTGCGCGATGACATAGGTCACGGCGAGCTCCTCCTGGTGATGCACGAAAGCGGTCGGCGTCCGGGTGTTGGCGCCTAGTATCGCGACGCCCCCATCGTGTCCGTCAGGAGGCCAGCGTATGCCGTTCCTCACCCCCGGCGACGTCGGGACGCGGGTCGTCGTGCGCTACCGGTTGCGCCCCGCACCGAGTCGTACGCAGGGTGGTCCGGCCGTCGGCACGCCGTCCGGCGGTGGCCCGTCCGCGACGGACGTGCTCGGCGTCCTCGAGGGCCTGGAGTCCGGCGTCGTGCGGGTGCGCCGCGGCGACGGCTCGGTGGTCGAGGTGGCCGAGTCGGCGGTGGTCGCTGCGAAGCCGGTCCCACCCCGACCTGTGGCCCGCCGCGAGGTCCGTGCGCTCGAGGCGTCGGCGGCCCTGGCCTGGCTGGCGGACGAGGAGGAGCGCCTCGGCGGGTGGTTGCTCCGGGCCGCGGGGGGCTTCACCGGCCGGGCCAACTCGTGCCTCCCGCTCGGTGACGCCCCGGCCCCCGTGGGCGAGGCCGTGGCTGCCGTCGAGGCCTGGTACGACGCGCGGGGCCTGCCGCCCCAGTTCCAGGTGGTGGAGCCGCTGGAGGCAGGGCTGACCGCTCATCTGGACGCCCTCGGCTGGGAGCGATTCAACCCCGTCCTCGTCCTGACCGCCGACCTGCCCGAGCTGGACGTCGCGATCGCTGCGGCCCGGCCCGGGCGGGAGCTCCCTCCCGTACGGGTGGAGCCGGAGCCCGACGCCGACTGGCTGGCCGCCTACCACTACCGGGGAGGCGAGCTGCCTCCGGGTGCGCGGGCGGTGCTCGTCCGGGGGGCCGCCGTGGGCTTCGCCGCGGTCCGGGAGCCCTCCGGCCGGACGGTCGCGGTCGCTCGGGGCGCAGTGACGAGCGCGCCCGACGGGGTGGGCTGGCTCGGCGTCACGGCCGTGGAGGTCGTCCCCGACCGGCGCCGGCTCGGCCTGGGCACGCATGTGCTGGGCGGGCTCACCCGGTGGGCGGCAGGCCTGGGGGCCGCGAAGGTCTACCTGCAGGTGGCTGAGGAGAACGCCGCTGCCCGGGCCACCTACGGGCGGCTCGGGCTCGTGGACCACCACCGCTACCACTACCGTCGGAGGCCGTGAGGGCCACGCGCGACCGCTTCGCCCAGGTGGTACGCGCGCATGAGGTCGACCTGGGGCTCGCCTGCCTGCTGCTCGCCGCCGAGGAGGACCCCGGTCTCGAGGTCGATGGCTGGCTCCGCACACTTGACGAGCTGGCCGGCCGCGTGCCGGTCGAGGGTCACCCACCGGACCGGCTGCGCCACGTCCTGGCAGGCTTCGTCGGCTCGCCCCAGGACTACGCGGACCTCCGCTCGTCGCTGCTGCCGCACGTGCTCCGACGCCGCCGCGGCCTGCCGATCCTGCTGTCCGTCGTGTGGCTGGAAGTGGCCCGGCGAGCGGGGATCCCCGCGTACGGGGTGGGGCTTCCCGGCCACTTCGTCGTCGGCGTCGGTGACCCGGACGGCTGGCGCGAGCTGGTCGATCCCTGGCGCGGCGGTCGGCGGCTGCGGGCGGGCCAGGCCGCCGAGCTGGTCGAGGCCGCGGGCTCGACCTTCCACGCCGGGCTGCTGCATCCATGGGAGCCGGTCGAGATCCTGCAGCGGGTCCTCGCCAACATCCGGGCGTGGGCGGGCGACACGCTCGAGCGCCGGCGGACCCGGCTGTGGGCCGTCGAGCTGGGTCTGCTGCTCCCCCGACATCCGGCCGCCCTCCGTCGCGAACGCGGTGAGCTGCTCGTGCGAGGCGGCGACTTCGTGGGCGGAGCGGCGGCCCTGGAGGAGTTCGCCGACGCGGTCGAACCGGCCGATCCAGCAGCCGCCGAGGCCACGCGCCGGACCGCCCGGTCGGCCCGGGCGCGGTTGAACTGAGGCCGCCGGACCTGTCGGGCGATCTTGCGACGTTCCCGCGCCCACCGGCACGGCAACGTCTCATGATCGGGTCGCGCGCCCCCGTCAGGGTCCGGCGCGGCACACCACCCGGTCGCCCGAGTTGTAACGGGTGAAGTACTCCTCGGTCACCGGCTCCGCCCCCGGCCGGCTCAGCGTCCGGGTCACCACGACGTCGAAGCCCCGGATGCCGTCCTGCGCCGAGCAGTCGGCGCTGGTGTCGTAGACGGTCCCGGGCTCGGTGTAGTTGGTGGGGTTGCCGGTGGTCGTGGTCACGGTCCAGTACTTCGTGCTCCACAGCCGCACGGTCAGCGAGCCCTGCCGCCCGGGCGCGCTCGGGTTGAAGCTGGAGTCCACGACAACCCCGTACGGGGTGTTGTTCTTGAAGGCCATGTCGAGGCTCGGCCAGGCCACCGTGGCCTCGCGGCCCATCGGGTAGCGGGAGAAGTAGAGGCTGTGCGGCTTGTGCTGCACATCCTCCATGCCGCCGAAGAAGCCGGCGTTGTACGTCGTGGTGGCGACCTGGGAGACCCCGCCACCGAGGTCCTCGACCAGTCGGCCCTCGTTGATGATGAAGCCCTCGGTGAAGCCGTTGGCCCGGGTGCGTTCCCCCACGGTCCCGTTGAGGCTGAAGGTCTCGCCGGGCGGCACCAGGGTGTTGTCGATGAGCTCGGCAGCGCGACCGATGTTGACGTTGCGGTAGTCGGCGTGCGGGAACTCGGTCGTGAACTCGGAGATGACCTCCTTGACGCCCAACCCCTCGGCGTCGGCGGTCGTCAGCCGTGGCTGGACCGTCGTCAGCGTGACGGTCACGGTGCGCTCGTCGCCGGACAGGGTGAGGACGTCGAGGACACCGTTGGTGAGCTCCTCGCCCTCGACGCCCTGACCCTCCCGGGAGGGCACGACCACCGGGGCCCCGCCCTCGATCCGGATGGTCGCGTCGCGCGAGTCCTGGCCGAGCGCCTCGAGCTCGTCCGACGCGCTCTCGGTCAGCGCCGCGGCGTCCAGGCTCGGGACCAGCCGGCCCTCGGCGTCCGGTGACATCGACAGGGCCGCGCCGATCGCGGTCGGGCTGAGCTCGACCCGCGTGTCGCCGGCGACCACTGCCACCGGGGCGGACATGGCAGGGACGGCGAACTCCTCCATCGCCCGGTCGACCTCGGCCTGGGCCACCGTCGGCTCCACCTCGGTGACCGGCAGTTCGACGGGGCCGTCAGGGAGCGGGAAGTATCCGGCCACCTCGTCGGCCGCCGCCTCGACGTCGAGCGACCGCCCGGTGACCGCCTCGGACGCGACCGCCTCGCCCTCGGTGAAGCCGATGCTGCCCTCGACCGGCTCGCGGTCGGAGAGCTCGGCGATGCCGGTCAGCGAGTCGACGAGCGCCGGGCGGTCGACCGCGCTGACCGGCTCGACCTCCCCCGACCCGAGCAGGGCGCGGAGCAACGAGACCGGGCTCGCGCTCGCTCCGGGCACCTCCTCGACGGTCGCGGGGACGTCCACCGAGAGCCCCGCCTCGGCCGGCACCACCTCGAAGGACTCGTCGTCGACGACGACCGAGATCGGCTCACCGACCAAGTCGGGCAGCTCGGCAGCCAGCCGCTCCTCCGCCTCGGCCGGGGTGAGGCCGCCCACGGGGACGCCCAGCACCGACGCTCCCCGGGCCAGCTCGCCGCCGACCGCTGCGTACGCCGCCGCGTAGGCAAGCAGGAGAAGCCCGACCACCGCACCGGCCGCGACGAGCAGCAGCCGACGGCGCCGGGAGCCACCGGTGGACGGCTCGGTCGGCTCGTCGTCGAACGGCTCGTCCGGCCGTACGTCGCTAGCGGGCGTGATGCCGTCGGACACGCGCGGACACACTCTCTACGGGCTGCGGGGGACCTGCGGCGAGACAGCCGCCAGGGAGTCATCGTAGCCGAGACCCCCGGCCGGGAGGCCGACCGAGAGGCCCGCGAGGACGACCCCCACGGCCAGGAAGGTCAGCCCCGCCGCGTCCTGGGCGATCACCACGTCGCCCTCCGGGCGGGGCAGCGACAGCATCAGGACCGTCAGCACCCACGCGGTGGCCACGGCTCCCGAGCCCCATCTCGTACGGGAGATGAGCGTGCCCATCGCGAGCACGCCGGCCGATCCGCCGAGCGCCAGCGCCAGCCCGACCGGGAGCCGGAAGGTGGCGAACGTCACGACCGTGGGGTGGACGAAACAGGCGCACACCGCAGCGACGACGGCGGCCGGGACCAGGGCGGCGACGCGCCACCGCCGCCGGACCCGGATCGGCGGGGCAGCGGTCACGGCAGGGGGAGGCCGGCGAAGAGGTCGTCCTCGAGCCCCGTCCGCGGGTCCGGTGGGCCGAGGCGCCCGTGCACCAGGCGGAAGTGCTCCTCGCCGGAGATGACCTGCCCCACCTCGTTCGACACCGCGAAGAACGGCTCGTGCACCAGCACCTGGGTGGCGTGGGCGCGTAACGCCGCGGTCTTGGCGTCGGCGTAGGCGCTCGCGTCGATCCGCGTCGTCACCCACGCGTCGGGCACGCCGTACGGCAGCTCGTGCGCCGGCACGGCGCGGAAGGGCGACCCCCCGTTGCGGACGCGCTCAACCCCGGCCTCGACCACCGAGTGCGGGACCGCGGCCCAGTAGACCTTGGCCGCGCTCCAGGGATCGCCGAGATCCGGCCGGTACGACGGCGCGGCGGCCAGCGCCAGCGCGTAGGTCGTCACCCGGTGGGCCTGCACGTGGTCCGGGTGTCCGTACCCGCCGCCGTCGTCGTACGTGACCACGACCTGCGGTCGCGTCTCCCGCACGACGGGGACCAGCTCGTCGGCCGCCTCCTTCAGGTCGGCGCCCCAGAACGCTCCCGTACGGAGACGAGCCGGAGCGGCCGCCCGGCCGGCCGGGTCCCACACCATGCCGGAGTCGCGGAAGCGACCGGCCCCACCGAGCAGCCGGTAGTCGCGGACCCCGAGTGCGGCCGTGGCGCGATCGAGCTCGCCCGCCCGGTGCGGCCCCAGCCGGTCCTCGTGGGCGGAGTCGAGGTGGGCCAGACCGGGGACGACGACCTCGCCCTCCTCGCCGAGCGTGCAGGTCACCAGGGTCACCACGACGCCCTCCGCTGCGTAGCGGGCCATGGTGGCCCCGCAGGTGATCGACTCGTCGTCGGGGTGTGCGTGGACGAGCAGCAGCCGCCGGTCGGGCACGGGCCGGCTACTCCACGGCGTCGGTGTGGACGACGACGAGCTCCTCGGCGTGGTGACAGGCGACCGGGTTGTCGCTCCCCGGACGGACCACGAGCGCGGGGTCCTCGTCGGTGCAGATCTGGGTGGCCTTCCAGCACCTGGTCCGGAAGCGGCAGCCGCTTGGCGGGTTCGCCGGGCTGGGCACGTCCCCGGTGAGGACGATGCGCTCCTTGACCCCCCGCAGCGCGGGCTCGTGCACCGGCACGGCGGAGAGCAGCGCCTGGGTGTACGGGTGGCTCGGCGTGTCGTAGACCGAGGTCTCGGGCCCGATCTCGACGACCCGCCCGAGGTACATGACGGCGGTGCGGTCGCTGATGTGCCGGACGACGGACAGGTCATGCGCGATGAACACGTAGGAGAGCCCGAAGTCCGTCTGCAGGTCGGAGAGCAGGTTGATCACCTGGGCCTGGACGGAGACGTCGAGGGCGGACACCGGCTCGTCGCAGACGATGACCTCGGGCTTGAGCGCCAGCGCACGAGCGATACCGATGCGCTGCCGCTGACCGCCGGAGAACTGGTGCGGGTAGCGGTTGATGAAGTCGGGGTTGAGGCCCACCCGCTCGAGGAGCTCCTGCGACTCGCGGTACCGGTCGCCCTTGGGGACGACGTCGGGGTGCACCTCCCAGCCCTCCGCGACGATGTCGCCGACGGTCATGCGCGGGTTCAGCGAGGAGTAAGGGTCCTGGAAGATGATCTGCACCTGCCGCCGGTAGCGACGCAGCTCGCCGGTGGACATCGACGCGACGTCCTGGCCCTTGTAGACGATGCGCCCCGCGGTCGGCTTCTCCAGCCCGACGATCAGCTTGGCCACGGTCGACTTGCCGCAGCCGGACTCGCCGACCACACCGAGGGTCTCGCCCGGCCACACCTCGAAGTCGACGCCGTCGACGGCCTGCACCTGCCCGACCGTCTTCTTGAACAGGATCCCGGTCGTCAGCGGGAAGTGCTTGGTCAGACCCTCGATCCTGATCAGCGGCTCGGTGCCCGCCGGGCGCTCGGTGCCCCCCGTGTCAGCCATGGAGCAGCTCCTCGCTGTAGTGGCAGGCAGCCCGACGGCCCACGGCGACCTCGCGGAGCACCGGCAGATCGCTACGGCAGTCGCCGCCCGGCCGGGCCGCGTTGGCCATGCGCGCCATCGGGCAGCGGGGGTGGAAGGCGCAGCCGGGCGGGATGAAGGCGAGGTTGGGCGGCGTGCCCCTGATCGGGTTGAGCCGCTGACCCGGCCGCTCGGCGAGCGGTATCGACGCCATCAACCCGGCCGTGTAGGGATGGGCCGGCTTGGTGAACACCTCGTCGACCGTGCCCTCCTCGACGATCCGCCCCGCGTACATCACCGCGACCTTGTCGGCGACCTCGTTGACCACGCCGAGGTCGTGGGTGATGAGGATGAGCCCCGTACCGGTCTCCTGCTGCAGGTCCGAGAGGAGCTGCATGATCTGCGCCTGGACCGTCACGTCCAGGGCGGTGGTCGGCTCGTCGGCGATGATCAGGACCGGGTCGAGGGCCAGGGCCATGGCGATCATCACGCGCTGGCGCATGCCGCCGGAGAACTGGTGCGGGAAGTCGTCGACGCGCTCCCGGGCGGCAGGGATGCGCACCCGGTCCATCAGCTCGGCGGCCATGGCCTTGGCCTCCTTGCGGGAGGTGCCGCGGTGCGTCCGGAACATCTCGCCGATCTGGAAGCCCACGGTGAACACCGGGTTCAGTGACGACAGCGCGTCCTGGAAGATCATCGCGATGCCTGCGCCGCGGATCTGTCGCTGATCCTCCTCGGTCATCCGGAGCATGTCGTCGCCCTGGAAGAGGATCTCACCCGAGGTGATCACCGCGGGGGGGATGTCGAGGATGCCCATGACGGCCTGGGCGCTGACGCTCTTGCCCGAGCCGGACTCGCCCAGGATGGCCAGGGTCTCGCCCTGGCCCACGGTGTAGGTGATGCCGTTCACGGCGTTGACCACGCCGTCGCGGGTGCGGAACTCGACGGCGAGGTCACGGACCTCGAGGATCGTCTCGCCCGGTCCGGGGCTGTCGGCGTACGGAGTGGTCTGCAGGTCGGTCATCAGCGATTCTTCGGGTCGAGGGCGTCGCGGAGGGCGTCGCCCATGATGATGAAGGACAGGACTGTGATCGACAGGAGGATGCCCGGGAAGAGCACCAGGTGCGGGGCGTCGCGAACCCACCGCTGGCCGCTGTTGATCTGCAGCCCCCACGAGTAGTCCGGCAGCTGCAGGCCGATACCGAGGTAGGACAGGGTGGCCTCGGCGCCGATGTAGCTGCCGATCGCGATGGTGGCGTAGACCAGCACCGGACCGGTCGAGTTGGGCAGCACGTGTCGGACGATGATCCGCCGAGCGCGCGATCCCATGGCCCTCGCCGCCGACACGTAGTCCGCACCCTTGACCGAGATCACGCTGGACCGCAGCAGTCGCAACGGCACCATCCAACCCAGCACGACGAGCGCCAGCGACACCGTCCACACGGTGCGGCCGAGGCTCTGGTTGAGCACGGTCAGGATGACGATGGCCCCGAGGATCGTCGGCAGGCCGAACATGATGTCGGTGAGCCGGGTGATCACGGTGTCGAGCATGCCGCCGTAGTAGCCGGACAAGGCACCCAGCACCACGCCGATGGTGATGGACCCGATGACCACGGTGAAGCCGATGGTGATCGAGTTCCGCGCCCCGTAGACGACGTTCGCGTAGTAGTCGCAGCCCTGGACGTCGTAGCCGAACCACGCCTCGGAACTGGGGCCCTGCCGGGATCGCGACAGATTGCACGCCCGCGGGTCGGTGTTCGTGAACAGCTGGGGAACGATAGCCATGACGATCAGCACGAGGCTGATCAGGGCACCGAAGATGAACAGCGGGCTGCGCCGGAGCTTGCGCCAGGCGTCGCCCCAGAGGCTGCTCTGGCGGAGCTCGCCGGCGCCGGTGACGGCCTCCAGCCCCGCCTCGACGGTGTCGTCCCCGCGGTCGTCGAGGACGTGCTCGTCTTCGCTGCGAAGATCACTCATAGCGGATCCTGGGGTCGAGGGCGGCGTACAGGACGTCGACCAGCAGGTTGAAGATGATGAAGACGAGGACGAACAGCGTCACGATCCCGACCACCACGGCACCCTCCTGGCGCCCGATGGCGTCGAACACCGCCCGACCGAGACCCGGGATGTTGAAGACGCCCTCGGTCACGATGGCCCCCGCCATCAGGGCGCCGAAGTCGGCCCCGAGAAAGGTCACGACCGGGATCAGGCTGTTGCGGAGCGTGTGCTTGCCGATGATGGTGCGCTTTTTCAGCCCCTTCGCCTTGGCGGTGCGGACGTAGTCGTTGCGCAGGTTCTCGGCCAGGCTCGTCCTCGTCAGCCTCGCGACGTACGCGGTCGACGCAGCGGCGAGGACGAGGCCCGGGAGGATGTAGCTGTACCAACCCTGGTTGATGCCGGCGATGGGGAACCAACCCAGGTTGAGGCCCAAGGTCACCTGGGCGATGAAGCCCAGCACGAAGACCGGGATCGACACGGCGATCGTCGTGCTGACCAGGACAAGGCTGTCGAGGAACGACCCGCGCCTCAGTCCCGCCACGATGCCGGCGGTGAGACCGAAGATCGCCTCGAAGATGATCGCGACGAGGGCGAGCCTCGCCGTGATTGGCAGCCGCTGCTCGATCGTGTCCCGGACGGGGCGGCCGGAGAAGTCGGTGCCGAAGTCGCCCTGCGCCAGCCCCACGACGTACTTGCCGTACTGCACGACCAGCGGGTCGTTGAGGTTGTAGTCATCGCGCAGCTGCGCCTGGACCGCCGCAGGCAGCGGCCGGTCGCCGGCCAGCGCGCGGATCGGGTCCCCGGGGATCGCGTAGACGAGCGCGAAGATGAGGAATGACGCGCCCAAGAGCACCGGGACCGCGAGCAGGGCGCGTCGCGCGATGTATCGACCCACGCCATCTCCCCAGAAGTGCTGATTGCTGGACCCTACCGCCCCGCTCCGGGCTGCGGGCTGGACAGAGCCCGACCGGCACACTCGGCGTGTGCCGGCCGGGCCCCGCTGTCGTGTCCCGTCACGGACGGGCGCGGTGAGTGGGCGTCAGCCGCCCACGACCTGGACCTGCGCGGTCTTGATCTGCCCGAAGGCGTCGATGATCACGTTGTCGATGTTCTCCGAGTGGACGCTCTGGACCAGACCGAACCACATCGGGATGGCGGGCAGCTCCTCGAGGATGATGTCCTCGGCCTGCTGGTAGGCGGCGACGGCGTCGTCCTCGCTGTCGGCGGCGTTGCCCTCGGCGATGAGGCTGTCGAACTCCTCGTTGCTGTAGAAGGCGCCGTTCGACCCCGCCGGCGGGTGGGCCGCCGTGCCGAACAGCGGTCCGAGGTAGTTCTCGGCCACGGGGTAGTCCATGATCCAGCCGAGGCGCCACGGACCGGTCATGTTGCCCTCGTCGATCAGCGGGAGGTACTGAGCGAACTCGAGGTCACCGCGGAGGGTGTACTCGATGCCCAGGTTCTCGCGGATCTGGTTGCCCACAGCCTGCATCCACTCGTCGTGGCCCGCGCCGGCGTTGAACCACAGCTCCAGCGTCTGCGAGCGGTCGAAGCCCGCCTCGTCGAGCAGCTCGTTGGCCCGCTCGGGATCGGGGTCACAGTACTGGCAGGCGTCCTCGCGCGCGCCGGCGACGACCGGCGAGATGATCGACTTGGCCGGCTCACGCGTGCCGTTGAAGACCGCCTCGGTGATGGCCGCACGGTCGATGGCCAGCGAGAAGGCCTGACGCACGCGTACGTCGGCGAAGCGCTCGTCGTAGATG
The DNA here is from genome assembly GCA_035462375.1 of Jiangellales bacterium. Lineage (GTDB taxonomy): Bacteria > Actinomycetota > Actinomycetes > Jiangellales > Jiangellaceae > DASTQL01. The sequence goes on along the minus strand of DATHUJ010000055.1, from coordinate 36,161 downwards.
GGCATCCAGATGAGCGTGATGTCACTGCGCTCGCGCTCGATGAAGCGGTCGCCGAACTCGTCCGGCGCGCTGCCGATGGCGTCCGGCGGGATCTGGTCGACGATGTCGAGGTTGCCGGCCTGCACGTCGGTGTACGCGGTGTTGACGTCGGTGTAGACGCGGATCTCGAGGGAGTCGGCGTTGGCCGGCTGCTCACCGGCGAAGTCCTCGTACCTGGTCAGGGTGCCGCCCTGACCCTCGACGAAGGGCTCCTCGGCCTGGAAGGGGCCGTTGCCGATCGGCTGCTCGCCGAAGCCCTCGGGGTCCTCGAAGAAGGCCTCGGGCAGCGGGAAGTAGGCGTTGTAGCCGAGGGTGGTCGGGAACTGCGCGTACGGCTCGGACAGCTCGACGGTGAAGGTCAGGTCGTCCTCGACCTGGAGCCCGGACATCTCCTCGGCGGCCGGCTCGGAGATGATGTTGCCCTCCTCGTCGGTCTCACCAGAGAGATCCTCGTAGCCCGCGAACCGGCTGAAGAAGTAGGCGTTGCCCTGGGCGTTGGGGCTGTACGCGGTGTAGTTCCACGCGTTGACGAAGGACTCGGCGGTGACGGGTGTGCCGTCGTGGAAGGTCCAGCCGTCCTTGAGCGTCACCGTCCAGTTGGTCGCGTCGTCGGACTCGATCGACTCGGCGACGCCGGTGTACTCCGCCTCGGAGGTCTCCGGGTTGTACTCGACGAGCCCGGTGAACAGCGCCTCGATGACCTGGCTGCCCTCGGACTCGTTGGTGTTGCCGGGGACCAGGGGGTTCTCCGGCTGGGTGATGAAGAGACTGTACGTGCCGCCGGTGGCCTCGCCCTCACCGCCGGCCGCGCCGTTGCCCTCCTCGCCGCCGTCGTCGCCACCGCACGCAGCCAGGGTCAGAGCGAGCGCGCTCACTCCGACGACCCAGCGCAGATGCGCCCTTCCTCGCATGGAGGTTTCCTTCCTTTCGCCAGCCCTAAGGGGAGCTGTGGGCCCGGAGGTCTTCCGGGCCGCAAATCGGACGTTCCCGGCGGTACTCGCCGGTACTCGGTCCGTCCTGTTCTATCACCGGCGCTCCACGGCTTCGGTCACGGGAACGTCTCGAAGGGGCCGACAGGATTGCGTTTCGGTCACGTTCGACGCCACATCCCCCGCTGCAGAGGGGCTCACGCACGCCCCTGCTTACGCCGTGCGGTCGCCCGCGCACGCTCCGTGGCATCGAGCACCGCCTTGCGGAGCCGGACGGCCTGCGGGGTGACCTCGACGCACTCGTCGTCGGAGCAGAACTCGAGAGACTGCTCGAGCGATAGCCGGCGGGGAGGGATCAGCCGCTCGAGCTCGTCGGCGGTCGACGACCGCACGTTGCTCAGCTTCTTCTCCTTGGTGATGTTGACGTCCATGTCCTCGGGGCGGGAGTTCTCCCCGACGATCATGCCCTCGTACACGTCGGTGCCCGGGTCGACGAAGAGCGTGCCGCGCTCCTGCAGGTTGAACATGGCGAACGAGGTCGCCACCCCCGACCGGTCGGCCACGAGGGAGCCGGACGGCCGCGAGCGGATCTCGCCGAACCAAGGCTCGTAGCGCTCGAAGACCTGGTGGGCCAGGCCCGTGCCCCGGGTCTCGGTGAGGAACTCGGTCCGGAAGCCGATCAGGCCGCGCGCGGGGACCAGGTACTCCATCCGGATCCACCCGGTGCCGTGGTTGACCATCTGCTCCATGCGCCCCTTGCGGGCCGCGAGCAGCTGGGTGATGGGGCCGAGGTAGGCCTCGGGGGCGTCGATGGTGAGCCGCTCGACCGGCTCGCGCAGCCGGCCGTCGACCTCGCGCGTGACGACCTGGGGCTTGCCGACCGTGAGCTCGAAGCCCTCCCGCCGCATCGTCTCCACCAGCACCGCCAGGGCGAGCTCTCCACGCCCCTGCACCTCCCACGTGTCCGGCCGCTCGGTCGGCAGCACGCGCAGCGAGACGTTCCCGACCAGCTCGCGGTCGAGGCGGTCCTTGACCAGCCGCGCGGTCAGCTTCGTCCCCCCGGACCGTCCGCCCAGCGGCGAGGTGTTGGTCCCCACGGTCATCGACAGCGCCGGCTCGTCGACGGTGAGGAGCGGGAGTGGGCGTGGGTCCTCCGGGTCGGCCAGCGTCTCGCCGATGGTGATCTCCGGGATGCCTGCCACGGCGATGATGTCGCCCTGCCGGGCCGCGTCGGTCGGGACGCGCTCGAGCCCCTGCGAGACGAGGAGCTCGGTCACCCTCACCCTCTGCACGCGGCCGTCCGCGCGGCACCACGCCACCTGCTGCCCCTTGCGGATCGTGCCCTCGTGCACGCGGCACAGCGCCAACCGGCCGAGGAAGGGGCTGGCGTCGAGGTTCGTGACGTGGGCCTGGAGCGGCGCGCCCTCCTCGTACGCGGGAGCCGGCACGGTCTCCAGGATGGTCCGCAGGAGCGGCTGCAGGTCGGGGGAGTCCGGTGCGTGACCGTCCGCGGGCCGCTCGAGGGAGGCCTTCCCGTCCCGGGCGCAGGCGTAGACGATCGGGAAGTCCAGGGCGGACTCGTCCACCGTGCCGTCCATGAGGTCGATGAAGAGCTCGTAGGTCTCGTCCACCACCTCGGCGATCCGGGCGTCGGCGCGGTCGGTCTTGTTGACGCACAGCACGATCGGCAGCCGGGCGGCCAGCGCCTTGCGCAGCACGAAGCGCGTCTGCGGCAGCGGGCCCTCGCTGGCGTCGACGAGCAGCACCACACCGTCGACCATCGACAGCCCGCGCTCGACCTCGCCGCCGAAGTCCGCGTGTCCCGGGGTGTCCACGATGTTGACGGTCGTGTCGCCCCACGTCACGGCGGTGTTCTTGGCGAGGATGGTGATCCCCTTCTCGCGCTCGAGATCTCCGGAGTCGAGTACCCGGTCCGCGACCTCCTGATGAGCGCGGAAGACCCCGCTCTGCCACAGCATGGCGTCGACCAGCGTCGTCTTGCCATGGTCGACGTGGGCGACGATCGCGATGTTGCGCAGGTCGTCCCGGGTGCGCGTGGGCATGCCGCGGCTCGTTCCGTACGGGATGGGGGCCGCCCCATCGTACGGGCGCCCACCCGCCCCGGGAGGACCTACCGCCACGGTCTGGTCACGCACCGGCACCGGACGGCAGAATCGTCGGCGTGAGGCTCGGGGCGACCCTGATCGGCAGCGGGCTCGTCGTCGTCATCACGTCGGCGGCCCTCCTCGTCGGCTTGCCCGGCACGGTCGACCTGTGGCGAGCCGCCCGTGGCCTGCGACCCGGGCCGTCGACCGCCCAGCGGACGACCGCCCTCAGCGCGCTCCCCGTCGTGGTCGCGGGCGCCGTGGCCGCGTCCCGGTGGCTGCTGCTGGCTGCCGCCGTGGGGGTCTCCCTAGCGGTCGTCGTAGCGGCCCTGGCGCCCCGGATGGCGGCGGCCGGGCGGCCAGGCCCCTCCGTCCTGCCGCCCGGACGAGTGAGGACCGTGTACGAGATGTGGGGCCGCGAGCAGGCGGCCCTGCGCCACGTCCGCGCCGTCGCCAGGTTGGCCGACCGCAGTCACGGCCACGCAGCGGTCGGCGTGGCGGTGGACCTGACCAGGACCTATCCGGGCACCGGAGCCGCCGCCATCGCGCAGATGTTCGTCGCCCAGGCCGAGGGACGATGGGCCCAGGCACCACCGGCCGGCGACGAGGTGCTCGCCGACGACCGGGTCACCGGCCCCGTCCTGGCGGCCGTCGGGGCCGCCCGGGCCGAGGCGGTGGCGATGGCGGTCGAGGCCGGGGACCTCGACGAGCGCTGCCTCGACCGGGCGCTCTCCGACCTCGAGCAGGCCGAGGAGCTGGGCTGCGACGACCGGCTGACCCGACCCGTCCGGGCCATGCTGCTGCGACTGAGCGGTGACGCCGTGGCCGCCTCCCGCCTCGCCGACCACGCCGCCCGCCGCGCCGTGAGCCGCATGGGGCGCGCCGACGCCCTCTGTACCCAGGCCCGCGCCCTGGACGACCTGGGCGACCGGGATGCCGCGGTCCGGACCTGGCGCACCGCGGACCGGCTGGCCGGGTGGTGGGCCCGCACTCGTCGGACGGGCGAGGACCTCGGGCTCGTCGGCCCCTGACCGCCGGCAGCGTCACGCCGCGAGCGCGGCCAGCACCGACTCCTGCCGCTCGGCATAGGCCGCCAGCCCGGCCTCCACCTCTTCCGGCACCCCCGCAGTGACCAGCCGCTGCAGGCCGGCGTCGCCCTCCGCGGCGCCCCGGCGGATCCACCGCACGGCCCCGCGCATCCGGGGCTCCACCGCTCCGAGCACCCGCGCCGCGGGCATCCCGTACGCCACGGCCAGGGTGCCCACCCGGCGGGCCTCCTCCGCCACGCCGTACGCGGGCTCGCGCAGCACCCACATCCACGCGGCGAAGGCCAGGTCCTCGACCGGCCGCCCGGGAGCTGCCATGTCCCAGTCGACGACGCCGCTCAGCCGGCCGTCCTCGACCAGGACGTTGGTGGGGTTCAGGTCGTTGTGGCACACCACCCTCCCGCCGGTCAGCGGCACGACGCCGCGACGCCACCGCGACGGACCCCCGTACGTGCGGGAGACGTCGTGCACCCGGCGCAGCCAGCCACCCAGGTCGGCCAGGAGCCCGGGTTCGTACGACGAGGGAGCGGCCGGGCGACCTGGCAGCAGCGAGAGAACCTCCCGCCCGCGGGCGTCCGTGCCGAGCGGACGGGGTACCGCGGGGACGCCTGCCGCCCACAGGTGCGCGAGCAGGGCGTGCACGGCCGACGTCCACGGCCCCGTTGGCCGGCGCACCGTCCAGCCGACGCGGACGACATCGCCGACGCCGCCGACGCGGCCCCCGACCAGGGGGCTGCCGTCGAGCAGCAGCTCCCGGACGACGTCCACCACCGGCCGGTCGGCCTCGAGCCAGTCGACCTCCCCGAGCTCCTCGGGGGCCAGCCAGCGCAGGGCGTCGTGGTCCTCGAGCGGTGCGGGTTCACCGTCGACGAGCGTCGCGAGCCAGACCCGCAGGACGTACCCCTCCTTGAGCGGGGACTCGGGCCCCAATCGCTCGCCCGGCCGCACCTCGACGCCGAGCTCCTCTCGGCACTCGCGGACCAGCGCCGCCACCTCGGTCTCGCCGGGGTCGACCTTGCCCCCCGGCAGCTCCCAGCGTCCCGCCACGTCGGCCGGGGCGCTGCGCCGGGCCGCGAGGAGCCTGCCGTCACGGACGAGCGCCGCGCCGACGACGACCACCGGCTCGGGCACCCGCCCACCCTGCCACGGCCCGCCCCGATGATCACGAAGTCCCGGCCGTGTCCCCGCACGGGAGGTTTCATGATCACCGGCGGGAAGGCCTGGATTCGTGCGGCCCACCGTGCCAGGCTTCCGCCCTAGTCGCCCAGGCCCGACGTCGCGCCCCAGGAGGACGCAGGATGCCCGCACAGGAGAGCCTCACGGCGGTCCGGTCCGCCGTCGACCACCTCCAGTCAGCCGTGACCAGGCTGAGCCACGCCTACGGGGACACGCTCGGCGTGCGCAGGCTCTCCAGCGACGTGCGACGGATCGCCGAGGACCTCGACGAGCTAGGCGACCCCCTTCCCGGACACCGGCCCCCCGGCGACTCGACGCTCGAGGAGATCCCCGACACGCCCTACGACCGGAGCATGTGGCACGACGCCGAGGACGAGGGCTTCGGGGCCCCCGACCGGCACGCCCCCTGAGGCCGCGCCGTGGCCACCGGGGTCCGATCGCCCTCCCGGGCCCGGCTCGACGCCGGGACCCTCCGCCGCGACCGGTGGTGGGTGCAGCCCGCCATCACGTTCGCCGTCCTGCTGGCGTTCGTCGTCTACTCGACCTGGCGGGCGTTCGAGGACGCCTACTACTACGCCGACCCGTACCTGTCGCCGTTCTACTCGCCCTGCCTGGCGACGCGCTGCGCCGACGGGGCGGCCCACTTCGGCACGCCGTTCGGCGACTGGTGGGGGCTGTCGCCCGCGCTCATCATCCTGGTGGTGCCACTCAGCTTCCGGCTCACCTGCTACTACTACCGCAGGGCCTACTACCGGTCCTTCTGGCTGTCCCCGCCGGCCTGCTCGGTCGCCGAGCCGCACCGCCGCTACTCCGGCGAGTCGCGCTTCCCCCTGATCCTGCAGAACTACCACCGGTACGGGTTGTTCGCGTCGCTGGCGTTCAACGTGATCCTCACCTGGGACGCGCTCATCTCCTTCCAGGACCCCGAAGGCGGCTTCGGCATGGGGCTGGGCACCCTCGTGCTGCTCGTGAACGCCGCGCTGCTGTGGCTGTACTCGCTGTCCTGCCACTCCTGCCGGCACGTCGTGGGCGGCCGACTGCGCAGCTTCTCCAAGCACCCGGTGCGGTACAAGATGTGGACCCAGGTCTCGCGGCTCAACGGCCGCCACCCCGCGTACGCATGGGCGTCCCTCGTCTGGGTGGCGCTCACCGACCTCTACGTGCGCCTCCTGGCCTCGGGCGCCATCACCGACCTGCGGTTCTTCTAGGACTACGGAGGTTCTGTCCGGGTGAGCACGGCATGAGCGACTACGAGCGGCACGCCTACGACGTCGTCGTCGTGGGGGCCGGTGGTGCGGGACTGCGCGCCGCCATCGCCGCACACGACGCCGGGGCCCACGTGGCCGTCGTGTGCAAGTCCTTGCTGGGCAAGGCGCACACGGTGATGGCGGAGGGCGGGATCGCCGCAGCCTTGGCCAACGTCTACCCGGAGGACGGCTGGCAGGTGCACTTCCGCGACACCATGCGCGGCGGCAAGATGCTCAACCACTGGCGGATGGCCCAGCTGCACGCGCAGGAGGCCCCCGACCGGGTGCGGGAGCTGGAGGAGTGGGGGGCGCTCTTCGACCGTACGGACGACGGGCTGATCTCCCAGCGAGACTTCGGCGGTCACCGCTACGCGCGGCTGGCCCACGTCGGGGACCGGACGGGCCTCGAGCTCATCCGCACCCTCCAGCAGCGCACGGTGGCGCTCGGCATCGACGTCTTCATGGAGTGCACCGTCACGCGGCTCCTGCTCGACGGGCCCGCCGGCCAGGGCTCGGTCGCGGGGGCCTTCGGGTACTGGCGCGAGAGTGGGCGCTTCGTGGTCTTCGATGCCCCCGCGGTCGTGCTGGCCACCGGCGGGATCGGCAAGTCCTACAAGGTGACCTCCAACTCCTGGGAGTACACCGGCGACGGCCACGCGCTCGCGCTCGAGGCGGGCGGGTCGCTGGTCAACATGGAGTTCGTGCAGTTCCACCCGACGGGGATGGTCTGGCCGCCGTCGGTGCGCGGGATCCTGGTCACCGAGTCGGTGCGCGGCGACGGGGGGGTGCTGCGCAACTCCGAGGGCCAGCGCTTCATGTTCGACTACATCCCCGAGTTCTTCAAAGGGGAGACGGCCGACACCGAGGCCGAGGCCGACCGCTGGTACACCGACAAGCGCAGCAACCGGCGGCCACCGGAGCTGCTCCCGCGCGATGAGGTCGCCCGCGCCATCAACGCCGAGGTCAAGGAGGGCCGAGGCACCCCGCACGGCGGGGTCTACCTCGACATCGCCTCACGCCGCGACGCCGACTACATCCGGCGCCGCCTGCCGTCGATGTACCACCAGTTCATGGAGCTGGCCGACGTCGACATCACGGCGGAGCCGATGGAGGTCGGTCCGACCTGTCACTACGTCATGGGCGGCGTGACGGTCGACCCCGACACCGGCCGGTCGGAGGTCCCCGGGCTCTACGCCGCGGGAGAGGTCGCCGGGGGCATGCACGGCTCCAACCGGCTGGGCGGCAACTCGCTGTCGGACCTGCTCGTCTTCGGCCGCCGGGCGGGGCTCAACGCCGCCTACGCGGTGGCCCGGGCGCGCGGCCGGCGGCCCGAGGCGTCGGACGCCGCCGTCCGCGAGGCCGCTGCCGACGCGCTCGCACCGTTCAGCGACCAGGGCGACGAGAACCCGTACGAGATCCAGAAGGAGCTCCAGGAGGTCATGCACGACCTCGTGGGGATCATCCGCCGGCGCGACGAGATGGAGGAGGCGCTGGTCCGGATCGAGAAGCTGCGCGAGCGCTCGCACCACATGACCGTCCAGGGCCACCGGCAGTACAACCCAGGCTGGCACCTGGCCCTCGACCTGCGCAGCATGCTGCGGGTCTCGGAGTGCATCGCCCGCGCCGCGCTGGAGCGGACCGAGAGCCGGGGCGGTCACACCCGCGACGACCACCCGGCCACCGACGACGCCTGGGGGCAGGTCAACCTCCTGTGCCACGAGACCTCCGAGGGGATCGTCCTGGAGCGTCGTCCGCTCCCCCAGATGCCCGACGACCTGCGATCGCTCTTCGAGGTGACGTCATGACCTACGACCTGGCGATGCAGGTGTGGCGGGGCGACGCCGCGGGTGGCGAGCTCGTCGACTACACGGTGCCGGTCGAGGAGGGCGAGGTCGTGCTCGACGCGATCCACCGCCTCCAGGCCACCCAGACGGGCGACCTGGCCGTGCGCTGGAACTGCAAGGCCGGCAAGTGCGGCTCGTGCAGCGCCGAGATCAACGGCCGGCCGCGGCTGATGTGCATGACCCGGTTGTCGGTCTTCGAGCCCGACGAGGTCATCACCGTGACTCCGATGCGCACCTTCCCCGTGGTGCGCGACCTGGTCACCGACGTGTCGTACAACTACCGCAAGGCCCAGACGGTGCCGGCCTTCGCGCCGCAGCCGCGCGACCCCGACGGGCAGTACCGGATGCAGCAGGAGGACGTCGAGCGCGGCCAGGAGTTCCGCAAGTGCATCGAGTGCTTCCTGTGCCAGAACGTGTGCCACGTGGTGCGCGACCACGAGGAGAACAAGACCGCCTTCGCCGGGCCGCGCTTCTTCCTGCGCTACGCCGAGCTGGACATGCACCCGCTGGACACCAACGACCGGCGGAAGCTGGCGCGCGAGCAGGCCGGCGTGGGCCTGTGCAACATCACCAAGTGCTGCACCGAGGTGTGCCCGGAGAACATCCGGATCACCGACAACGCGATCATCCCGATGAAGGAGCGGGTGGCCGACCGCACCTTCGACCCGGTCACGTGGCTGGGCTCGAAGATCCTGCGCCGTGACCGGCGGACCGAGTCCGAGCCGATCCCCGAGCCCGACCCCGCGCGCGGCCCCGGCCCCCGCGCCCGCTGAGTCCCCAATGATCACGGCAGCCGCGCAAGTGGGGGCTGAGCCAGGTGAATACACCGCGGCACACGCCACATTGCCGCGGCATACGACCGCGTCCCCTCGACGAGGAACAGCGCGACCGGCCCATCCGGGCCGCCGCCGCCCGGCCCCGGCAATCCCTGAGGAGCACCCATGCCCGAGCTGCTCGACCCCGCGGACATCGAGGCGGCCCTCGCCGGGATGCGGGGGTGGCACGGCGACACGTCCGGCATCCGGCGCAGCGTCGAGGCCCCGGACTTCATCACCGGCATCCGACTGGTCGACGACGTCGCCGCCGCGGCCGAGGCGATGGACCACCACCCCGACATCGGCATCCGGTGGCGGACCGTGACCTTCGCCCTCAGCACCCACTCAGCCGGCGGCGTCACCTCCCTGGACCTCGAGCTCGCCCGTCGCATCGACGAGCTCGCCGAGGGGCACGGCGCGGAGTGACGACCGGCCGTCGCCGTCTCGTGATCGCGATGGCGTCGCCGACCACGAGGCGCTGGCGTGCCCCTGAGCCCGGCAGCGTCAGTGGGCGACCCAGGCCCGCGCGATCATGAGGCACTGGTCCACCCGTCGGCACAGCAACGTCAGCAGGTCGCCCAGGATCGGCAGATCATGAGACCACGACGGGCCGATCAGCGCAGCGACGTCAGCAGGCCACGCTCCCGCGTTCCCCCCGACAGCTACCAGCGGTGGTGCACGTGCTCCCGTACCCGCTCGTCGTACACGCGCTCCAGGGCGACGAGCGTTCCCTCGTCCAGCGACGGCAGGTCGGCGGCCGCCGCGTTGGCCCGAGCCTGGTCGGCGTTGCGCGCCCCCGGGATCACGACCGACACACCCGGCTGGTCGACCACCCAGCGCAACGCGAGCTGCGCCGTGGTCGCTCCCGCCGGGGTGAGGGCCGCAACCTGACGAGCCGCCACCACCCCGACCTCGAACGGCACGCCGGCAAAGGTCTCCCCCACGTCGAACGACTCACCGCGGCGGTTGAAGGTCCGGTGGTCGTCCGGGCCGAAGGTGGTCGTCTCGTCGTAGCGACCGGACAGCAGCCCGCTGGCCAGCGGGACCCGCGCGACGATGCCGACCCCGGCCGCCGCCGCGGCCGGCAGCACCAGGTCGAGCGGCTTGCGGCGGAAGACGTTGAGGATGATCTGCACGCTGGACACACCCGGCCGCGCGATCGCGGTCAGCGCCTCCGCACAGGTCTCCACCGACACCCCGTAGGCGCGCATGCGGCCCTCGGCGACCATTGCGTCGAGCGCGTCGTACACGGCGTCGGTGGCGTAGACGGGTGTCGGCGGGCAGTGCAGCTGCACGAGGTCGAGGGTGTCGACACCGAGGTTGTGCCGGCTCCGGTCGTTCCACGCGCGCAGGGCCTCCGGGGTGAACGCCTCCGGCACGTGCGGGTCGGCCCGTCGGCCCATCTTCGTGGCCACCACGAGACCGGCGTCGGGCCGTTGGCGCAGGAGGCGGCCGATCAGCTGTTCGCTCCGCCCGTCTCCGTACACGTCGGCGGTGTCGAGGAACGTGACGCCCGCGTCGACCGCCGCGTGCAGAGTCGCCATCGCGTCGGCCTCGTCGACCGCGCCCCAGTCGCCCCCCAGCTGCCAGCACCCCAGCCCCACGACGCCCACGCGCCGCCCGGTCCGTCCCAGCACCCGCATCTCCACGGTCGCCGAGAGTAGCCGCAACCGCGGGCCGTCACCGGGGCAGGGGCAACCGCACGCCATTCGGGCGCGAGACACGCCGTACGGCCCTGTCCGTCGTCGATCTTGCGTGTGATGATGGTCGAACCTGGGAAGCGTAGGCGCGTCCCGATCCAGAACCTCACCAGGAGGCCCGGTGAACACCCGTACCATCGCCATCATCGCGCTCGTCGTCGCCGTCATCATCGTCCTCGCTCTCTTCGTGTTCTGACGAGCGACGAGGGCGGGACGCCCCCGTGAGGGCGCGTCCGGGAGGCCACGATCCCGGCCCGGCGACCGAGCAGGTCGCCGGGCCGTCGGCTGTCCGCCGCCGGGGCGCGCCCCCATCTCCCGTACGGGCTGGGACGCACGTCAGTCGCGCAGGCGGTAGCCCATCCCGCGCACCGTCTCGATCCGCGCGGCACCCACCTTCTTGCGCAGGTACCGGACGTAGGTGTCGACGACGTTGCTCCCCGGGTCGTAGTCGTAGCCCCAGACCCGGCTCAGCAGCTGCTCGCGGGACAGCACCTGGCCCGGGTGGCGGAGGAAGGTCTCGGCCAGCGAGAACTCACGCGCCGTCAGGTCGACAGGAGACCCTGCGTCGGTGCTGAGCCGCCGGGTGCGGAGGTCGAGCGACAACCCTCCGTGGGTCAGCACCATCGGCTCGGCCCGGGTCTCCTCCGTCGCACGCAGCCGCCGCCGGATCCGGGCCAGGAGCTCGGCCAGGCGGAACGGCTTGCCGACGTAGTCGTCGGCTCCGTAGTCCAGCCCCGTGACGGTGTCGTCGACCCCATCTCGGGCCGTCAGGATGATGACCGGCATCGTGGAGCCCGACGCCCGCAGGCTGCGCAGCACACGGAAGCCGTCCTGACCGGGCAGCCCGATGTCGAGGATCATCACGTCGAACTCGCCCGACCGCGCGAACGTCAGGGCGTCGTGCCCGTCGCTCGCCGTCGCCGTCGTGAACCCTTCGGCGCGCAGGCCCTTCTCCAGGAAGAGCGCGATCCGGCTCTCGTCCTCGGCGATGAGGATCCGGTTCACGCGGAGACCTCCTCGTGGTCGCTGCGATCGGTCGGGTCGGTCGGGAGCTCCAGCCGGAACTCTGCCCCGCCCGCGGCCGGGTCGACCAGGCTGACCCGTCCCCCGTGTGCCTCCGCGATCGCCCGAACGATCGCCAGCCCGAGGCCCGCCCCCGCGGCCCGCTCCCGCGAGCCGACGCCTCGGTGGAAGCGCTCGAAGATGTGCTCACGCTCCTCGGGGGGGACACCCGGACCGCTGTCGCGCACCCACAGCCGGACGTGTTCGCCGACGACCCTGGAGCCGAGCCAGATCGGGTCGCCCTCGGCCGTGTGCTGCGTGGCGTTCTGGGCGAGCTGGACGACCGCCTGCGTGATGCGCTGGCGGTCGAAGACCACGTCGCCGTCGCCCAGGTGCTCGAGCCGCCAGTCGCGAGGCGCCAGCGCCCGGGCCTTGTCGAAGAGCTCGTCGGTGAAGGGCGCGAGGTCGACCGCTCCGAGACGCAGGAAGTCGGGCCGGTCGGCCTTGGCGAGGATGAGCAGGTCGTCGACCATCCGGCCCATCCGGTCGAGCTCGTCCATGACGAGGTCGAGCGTCTGCCGCCGCGCCTCGGGGTCGTCCTCGAGGATCTCCAGGTTCCCTCGGATGATCGTGATCGGGGTCCGGAGCTCATGGCCGGCGTCGTTGACGAAGTCCCGCTGCGTGGCGAAGGCGACCTCCAGCCGGTCGAGCATGTGGTTGAAGGTGCGCGAGAGCTCGGCGACGTCGTCGTGGCCCGTGACCGGGATGCGCCGGGAGAGGTCGGATTCGCTGATGTCGCGCGCGGCGGCGCGCACCAGCCGTACCGGCGCTAGCACGCGCCCGGCGACGACCCAGGCGAGCGTCGCGGCGACGGCGAGCGTGGCCAGGCCGACCAGCATGCTGATGCGCGTGACGTCGTCGACCTCGGCACGCTCGAGATCGCGGAACGTCGCGACCACCAGGACTCCGCGCTCTCCCTGCCCGGCCACCTCGACGGGAACCGCCGCGTAGCGGACCACCCCCGCCTCCGTACGGACGGTGCCGAGCACCGAGTCGGTGACGCCGGCGAACCGGGCGACCAGCTCCGGGTCCTGGTCGAGGCGCAGGGGTACCGGCTGCGCACTCCGGGCGTAGGCGGATCCGTCGACGAGCGCCAGCATCGTCTCGTTACGGTCGGGGACGTTGCGCTCGATGGCCACGCGGAGCAGTCGCCGCACGTCGTCGAAGGGCTGGCCCGTCGCGGGGTCGAGGCCGCCCCGGGCCAGCTGGGTGAACTCGGTGGCCTCCTGCACCAGGCCGCGGTCCACCTGGTCGTCGACCCGGTCCACCAGGACCGCCCGGCTGACCAGCACCGAACCGATCACCGCGAGTGCCACGAGAACGAGCTGCCACCCGAGGATCCGGAGGCGGGCGGACCGGACCCGACGGGTGCGGCGCGGGCCGGGAGCCCGACCATCGTCAACCGCCGCCCCGGCGACCGGCTGCTCCCGGGCGGTCCCGGAAGCACGACCGGCCTCCGGCACGCCCGGGAGCTCCGTGGTCTCGTGGGTCACTGGACCCGATAGGTGAAGCGGTCGGTCTTGAACTCGTCGTCGTCATCATCGTCGTCGTCGTCGGTGACCCGGGGGTCGCTCGCCGCGTCGAACGTCCCGTCGCCGTCGTCGGCGTGGAGCACGGCGACGAGCCGGCTGGTCTCCGTGAGCGGCTGGTCGAGCGGGACGCTCAGGGAGCGCTCGTCGTCGGACCGCTCCACCGCGGCGTGACCCAGGAGGGTGTCGCCGTCCTCGGTGAAGATCGCGACGAAGCCGTCGGTGCGGCTGAGCTGGACCTCCTCGACCCGGACGGACGACCCGTCGCCGGACTGGTCCTCGACGTCGAGCTCGGCGTCGTCGTCGCGGAAGACGCCGGGGACGGCGTCGGCGCCGCCGCCACTCGAGGCGGTGCTGTCGTCACCAGGGGTGGGGCCGGCGGTCGCGCCGGAGCCTTCGGTGGCATCGTCGGGGGCGGGCGAGCTGGTGACGACGGCGCCCTCACCTCCGATCGAGGTGGTCTCGTCGTCGCCGTTGCCGCAGGCGGCCAGGGCCAGGGCGCCGGCGAGGAGTGTCGCGGTCAGGGTCATGGTGCGCTGTCGTGTGGTGGTCATGACCTCCAGTTGACCCCGCCTCCGTGAGGTTCCCATGTGACGACGATGGGAGCGTTCTCATCGTCGCACGCGGTCAGCTCCCGATCTCCGTCGCGCGACCGATGTCCCACCCGTGGATCGCCAACGTGGCCGCCGCCTTCGCCTTCGTCGGCATGACCACGCTTCCAGGGCTGCTGATCGTCGACTTCTACGACTCCGCGATCGGCCAGCTCTACGGAGTGGACGCCACGGCCGCCGTCTCGGAGCACATGACCGGAACCATGTGGGGAGCCGCCGCCCTGGCGATGCCCGGGATGATCGGCTTCATGCTCGCGCTGCCCCTGGCGGCGCTGTCCCTGTGGCGCGCCGGGCTGGTCCGCTGGTGGGCCCCGGCCTCGGTGCTCGCCGGCTACGCGGCCTTCCTGCTCTCCGGCGTGATGTGGTGGGGCTGTGCGATCACGGCCGTGTTCTTCACGGTCTTCGCCGTCGCGGTCGAGCGGGCGACCCGGCCGACGAGGGCGTAGCGCCAGCCCAGCGGGACGAGGGCGACGCGCCGGCCGACGGCGCGACGCCCTCGTCGCGTTCAGGCCACGTACGCGTCCAGGCAACCTCAGCGTTCACGCCGGGTACTGGTCGTGCTCGGCCAGGAACGCCACCAACTCGTCGCCGGTCAGCCGCCGACCGGAGGCGGCCATCTCGGCCAGGGCCTCGAAGTACGACTCGCGCGGGGCCCCGGGCGTGAAGAGGATCAGCATCTCCGCGATCGCGTCTGCGTCGTTGGAGAAGGCGTGGACACCTCCGACCGGCACGTGCAGGAAGTCGCCGGCGGAGCCCTCGACCCAGGAGCGGCCGTCGTAGAGCCGGACGTGTCCGGAGAGGACGAAGAACGACTCCGAGATGGTCCGGTGGAAGTGCGGCTCCGCTCCGCCCGATAGCGGTTCCATGGTCCAGCGGTAGAGGCCGAGCTCTCCGTCGGTCGACGCGCCCGTGGCCACGTAGCCGACCCGGTTGCGCGCCGTCACCAGGTCCGGCGGGGTGTCGGCGGGCCGGTAGGTGGCGCTGAGTGCCCCCGAGTCACCGGTGTATCGCACGGGTGGGTAGGACATGCGGTCCTCCAGTCACTGGTCTCGGACGGCGGGGACCAAGACGGTCTCGTAGTCCTCCGCGCGGAGCTCGCCGCGCGTCTCGAAGCCGATGACGTTGCCCGGCAGGTCGGTCATGGGCATAAGCATCCCGGGCTCCTCACGACTTCGGGGGTGATCGTGCGATCAGGTCTTCGCGGACAGCACCTTCGACAGCGGCGACGGGAACCGCGGTAGCACGCGGACACCGGCCAGCCACGCCGTCAGGCGGCGCGCCTCGGCCTCCAGCGCTTCATGCCCGTCCGGGCCCACGTCCTCGAGCAGCTGCAGCACCACCTCTCCGGAGTCGCCGATCCGCCAGCCGCCCACGACCCTCCCGTCCCACCAGGCGGTTGGCCCTGCGTTGCCGGTGCTGTCGAAGACCTGCGACCGGTGCGCCCCGAGGTACCACTCCCGCTCGTACCAGCCCATCGTCGTCGGGTCGAGCGGCGGGAGCAGCGCGGCCCACGGGTCCACGGGACCGACGGGCTCGAGGTCGTCGGGCAGCAGGTAGCCGGTCCGGCCGTCCAGGTCCACCGCGACCGCGCCGACATCCACAAGGACTCGGCGGACGGCCGACACCGTCGTCCCGAGCCACCACTTCAGGTCCGCCGCGGTGCCTGGTCCGAAGGCCCGCAGCCATCGCTCCACCAGGTCGGCCAGACCTTCGGCTTCCGTCCGTGGCGGGATCTCCTCGCCGAGCCACGACGCGGTACTCGTCCACCGGTGCCGCGCGGCCGTCCAGGCCCCATCGTTCGTGGCGCGGACGATCCGCCCCTCCGCGGAGAGGACCGTCAGCACCCTGGGCCCTACGGGCGCCTGCCCACCCCACGACTTCCCCTCGCCGTACGTGATGGAACCTTCCAGCAGCGGGACGGCAGCGCGGAGGTCGGTCCACGACGCCTCTCGCCCGTCGGAGAGCACGGTCAGCACCCGCTCCTGCGCTGCGGCCAGCCAGCCGGCACCGTCGCGGTGCAGCCCGGCTCGTTCGACGTCGGCGACGAGCCGGCGCCGCTCGCGGTCGGCGACGCGGAGACTGGCGGCGGCCTGCGCAGAGGCCAGCGCTTCTCGGGGGAGCACCCACAGGGTACGACGCATGGCCAGGTGCTTGACGAGCGAGCGGTCGACGTAGAGCGCGCGCTCCATGTCCTGCACCGTCATGTCGTCGACGCGAGCCTCGGCCGAGAGGTACACCGTCGCCGGGTCGGTCCCGTGCAGGGCGACGAGGCTGTTAGCGGCGTCCACGACGTCGTGCGCCCGGTGTGGCGGGGCGAGTCGGTGGCGCCGGGCCAGTCGGGCGCGACGCTCGTGGACGTCGACGGTGCGCACCGCGCGATCTTCGCACCTCGCGTCCGATGTCGGCGGGCGGTCCCTCGGCGTCACCCGGCCAGGACGGCCAGGGCCCGGGAGAGCACGGCGGGGAGCTCGGCTCGGGCGCCGAGGTCCCTGGCGGAGGCGGCAGCCGTCCGGGCCGCGAGGTCCTCGCCGTGCCGCTGCGCCATCTCGGCCTCGGTGACCAGGGCCCACCCGTACATCCAGGCGTAACGGTCGAGCGAGCGGGTGGCGTGGCGGCGCGCCTCGGCAGCCCAGGCGAGCGCGCCGTCCGCGGCGGCGGCGTCGAGGGCGAGGGCGAGTACGCGACCGGTGGCACCCTCCCAGCAGGGGTCGCCGAGCTGGCAACTGAGGGCGAAGGCCTCCTCCATCCGCGCGGCGACCTCGGCGGGGTCACGCCCGGCGGCGAGGTCCAGCTCCCCGAGCTGGGCCAGCGGCCACGGCCGGTAGGCCATCCAGCCGGTCTCCTCGACGCCGGCGATGCTCTCGTCCAGGGCCTGCCGCGAGCCGGCGGCGTCGCCGCGGAGCCACCGGGCCCGCCCGAGCGCGGCCGACGACGACACCACCTGGCGGGTGCGGCCGGCGCTCCGGGCCAGGTCGACGGACTCGACCAGCCGCTCCTCCGCCTCGGGCAGCCGGTCCCAGTCGACGAGGTTCAACCCGGCAGCGCCGTTGATCCGGGCGAGCAGCGCGGGGTCGTCGTCGGCCCAAGAGAGGGCCTCCCGCAGCCGCGCGTCGGCGTGCCCCCTCCGGCCGGCCACGGCGTCGACGTAGCCGAGCTCGGCCAGTGCCTCGGCGACGACCCGGGACTCACCGCGGTCGCGAGCCACGACCAACGCCTGGTGCAGCAGGATCGAGCCCTCGTCGTCGTGGCCCCGGACCGCATGCACCAGGGCAGACCCGAGCGACAGCAGCGTCGACGCGTGCAGAACCGGGTCACCGGCGTTCTCGGCGGCGACCACGGCGCGGCGCAGGCACTCGACCCCGGCGTCGACGGCACCGGCCTGGAGAGCAGCCTTCCCGGCCGTCAGGGACGAGGCCGCGGCCGCTCGAGGGGTGACCCCGAGGGCCGGCTGGTCCGCCCTGGCCCGGGCGGCACTGCGCAAAGACACGGAGGGGGCTCGCCCCAGCTCGGCCGCGAGCAGCCGCTCGGCCGCCGAGACCTGGTCACGGGCAGCGTCCAGTTGGCCGGCCTCGGCGAGGGCGCGGACGAGAAGGACGTGCCGCGCCTCGTCGAGCGGGTCGCGGGAAACGGCCTCGCGAGCCAGCGAGATCGCCCGGTCGAGGTCGCGCATCGCAAGGGCAAGCAGGACGGCCTCCCGGAGCGCCGCGTCCACCCAACCGGCCACGCGCTGCCGCTCCACCAGCAGCCAGGAATCGAACTCCGGCGACCCGGTCGGCTCCGCACCCTGCAGCAGGGAGCCGCCCGAGACCTCGGGCGAGGCACGGCGACCAGACCGGTAGAGCAGTACGTCGACCTCGGCGTCCGCCGGGAGGCCGGCGTGGACCGGGTCGCCGCGGAGCGCCGCGGGCACTCCCAGGGCGCGCCGCAGCTCAGCGAGGGTCCAGCGCAGCGCCCCGCTCGGGTCGTCGGCGTCGGGGAAGAGCTCGGCCGCCAGCTGGCGGCGGCTCGGTGGCTGCTCGGACAGCAGGACCCGCGCGAGCACCGCCCACGCCTTCCGGCCGCGCGGGACGCGACGCTCCCCGCCCACAATGAGGCGCGGAGGTCCGATCAGAGCGATCTGCAGGGCCATCGACCCTCCCGGGGACCCGGTCCGTTCCCAGACTAGGCGACCTGGAGCAAGTGCACCCGCCAGTGCGCGGACGCGACGGCCGCCTCGGGGTGGGACGTCGACGACCTGAGGCATTGCGCCAGCGAAGCGGCCAGGCGATCGGCAGCCTCGTCGGACAGCTCACGGACCAGTGCGCGCGAGGCCACGGCCAGGGCGCGGCCACGGACGACGGCAGGAGCACGGGGATCGGCCAACGCCGCCGCAGCGCCGGGGGCGATGGGCGCGGCCGCCTGGGCGGCGATGGTGACAGCGGCCTGGCAACCGGCCGGCTCGTACTCAGCCAGGTGGTGGCCCAGGTCGGCCAGGACTCGGGACAGTGTGGTGACGGACATGAGGATCTCCTCTCGGTTGCCCTGAACAATCGCGTCGCGCCGTGTGAGGAGCCGTGTGACGCCTGCGAGCCGGACCGTGACGTGAACCACGCCCTGGCCCGAGGGGCGCAGGGCCGTGCCCGCGCGGCTCGATCTCGCGCGGGCACGGCAAGCAATCCCGACAGTGAGCAGTCAGCTCCGGACGCTGATCGGCGCCGTGGCGCCGGTGCGCAGGCCCCGTCGAAGCGGTGCGTAGGCGGCGAGCACCGCGACCGTCGCGCCCAGGAACACGATCTGGAGCACGGTCCGCGGGACCAGGGCCATGGCGGTCGAGCCGCCCAGGCTGAGACCCTCGACGGCGGCGTAGACGTTGGCCGGGAACATCGCGACCAGCAGGGCGGCCAGGCCTCCAGCCGCCCACGCGACGGTGCGGCGCATGAGCAGTCCTGCAGCCCCGGCGAGCTCCAGGACGCCGGTCAGGGTGACCAGCAGGCCGGCGGCGGGCAGCACGGGCGGGACCATGGCGATCAGGTCGTCACGCATCCCGACGAAGTGCGACACACCGGTGACCACGAACATCGCCGCGAGCCCGCCGCGCAAGGCGACCGGCCAGGGCCTCAGCCGGCGGACCCCGGCGGCTCCCACCGCGAGCAGGGTCAGCGTGACGGCGACGAGAACGACGAGCGGGACCATGGCGGACCTCCGAGTCCAAACTTGACGGTGACAACTTGTCACTGCCCAGACAGTAGCGGCGCGGCTCGAACTTGTCAATGGCTAGATCAGGGTCTACGCTGTGCGTCCATGTCCACCACCCGGCCGTACCACCACGGCGACCTGCGTCGTGTCGTGCTCGACGCAGCCGTTGCCGCCCTCCTCGAGACCGGCCCGGCCGGGCTCAGCCTGCGCGACCTGGCGCGCCGGGCGGGGGTCTCACACGCCGCACCGGCCTACCACTTCGGGGACAAGGCGGGGCTTCTGACCGCGGTCGCCGCGGAGGGCTTCGACCTGCTGGCGGAGGCGCTGACCACCGCTCAACGGGACACCCGGGAGTTCCTCGAGGTCGGGGTCGCCTACGTGCGCTTCGCGATCGACCACCGAGCCCACTTCGAGGTGATGTACCGGCCCGACCTCTACCGCCCGGACGACGCAGCCGTACAAGCCGCGCGCCAGCGCGCCGCCGATGCCCTCTACGGTGGAGCCGGCTCGCTCCCGGCAGCGCAGCGGGGACCCGACGTGCGGCTCGCGGGCGTCGCCGCATGGTCCCTCGTCCACGGCTTCGCCACCCTGTGGCTCAACGACGCCCTGCCCGACGGTCTCGGCGACGACCCGGAAGCTGCCGCCCGGGCGGTCGCCGCGGTCCTGTTCCGGGCTTCTTGACCGGGCCGTTGGGAGGTGCCCACAGCCGTCGCCGAGGCAAACATCTCCGAGCACCTGGTTCGAGCGGCTACCTCACTACCCGGGCCTTGCGCGCGGCCATCACCAGGGCACATCCCGAGACGATGTTGAAGGCGACTGCGGCGCCGACCCACGGCCGTCGGGACCTCCGCCCCCAGGTCACCGGCTCGACCAGCGTCCCGGCGAGGACTCCGGCCCCGACACCGGCACAGAGTCGTACGCGCCCCGCCTGGCCCGTGCGGGAACGCAGCACGGCCACCAGCACCCCTACCGGCATCGGCCATGGGGCCGACAAGCCGCTCCCCAGGCCCAGCAGGAGGTGGACCGGGACACGACCCGGCACTCGTGCCCCGAGTGGTTCGCCGGGGATGCCCTCCCGCACGGACACGACGGCACCGAGTGCCGTTGCGCCGACCAAGCACACTCCCGCCGCAGCCAGTCCACGATCCATGACGACCTCCCAGGAACAGCGTGTGCGCCCATCCTCGATCTCGGGGAGAGCTTCGCAGAGCCCTCCGCGCGACGGACACGCCAGCCGGCGAGCAGACCCGTCCCGGCGCCACCCGCTGCTGCCCGGTGCTCGGCGCCAACCTTCGGAGCTCGTACGGCTAGAGCTGGATGCCTCGGGTCAGCGCACCGTCCACGACCAGGTTGGCGCCACTGAGACGGCTCGCCCGGGGACTGGCGAGGAACACGACGGCGGCCGCGGCCTCCTCTGGCCGGCCCATTCGACCCGTTGGGTTGAGCTCCAGAGCGGTCGTGAACAGTGTGGGGTCGCCCTGCTCGATGCTCTGCCACACCCCGCCGTCGAAGTACGTGTTGCCAGGAGAGACGGTGTTGGCACGGATGCCCTTGCCGGCGAGTTGGAGGGCGAGGCCGTGGATGTCGCCCACGATGGCCGTCTTGGCCGTGCAGTACGGGCCGGATGCGAAGTCCGACTCACGACCGGACACGCTCGAGATGGCGATCACCGAAGGGGCCTCGCTCTGCTCGAGGTGCGGGAGCGCCGCGTTGACGAGTCGCACCGTGTGCATGAGGTCGACGTTGAGGCTGGTTACCCAGTTCTCCTCGGTGTCGGGGATCGCGAGCGCGCTGACGTTGGCTACCACGACATCGAGCCCACCGAAGGACTCGGCCGCGTTGTCCACCCACGCCGCCAGCGCCGAGCCGTCGCCGACGTCCAGCACCGCCCCGGCCACGGTGCCGCGGTCCTTCAGAGCTGCCTCGGTCGCCGCGACCTCCTCGCCGGTGCGGGCGCAGAAGCCGACCGCAGCGCCCTCGTCGAGAAAACCCTCGACGATTGCCCGGCCGATGCCGCGAGTGCCGCCCGTGACGAGGACGCGCCTACCGGCGAGCTGGAGGTCCATGACGTCCTGGCCTTTCGGTGCGGGGACGGGGTACGCGGATCAGACGGCACCGAGCGAACGTGCACGCTCGCGCAGATCCGCGTGCAGGCCACCGAAAGCGTCGGCGGCGGGGAGCAGAGCCTTGGCGGCCTTGACCACCACGCTGTAGTTGGCGTCGACGACGTTGGCTACCGGGACCTCCGCGACCTGGGAGAGCAGCTGGTACGCGTCCATGGTGTGTAGGCCGTACAGCTCGGAAACCCAGTGAACGAGCTCGGCGTTCCCGATCCGCCAGGAGTCCTCCATAGGGCGGCTGGAGCCGACGGTCATCCAGTGCGTGTCGTCCTCGAGGCGAGGCCACCCGGGGGCACCGCCCTTGATGAGCTCGACGATGAGCGTCGTGGTCATGGCGCCCTCGACGGCGGTGCCGCACGCCTCGCCCTCGCCCTGGCGGTAGTGGCCGTCACCGACGGAGAAGAGCGCACCCTCGATGTTGACGCCGAGGAACACGGTCGCCCCCGCCCGCATCTGCGGCGTGTCCATGTTGCCGCCGAAACGGTCGGGGACGAGCGACGAGCGCACCTCGTTGCCCGCGGGGGCGACGCCCACCGTGCCCAGCATCGGCTCGACCGGGAGCGCGATGCGGTGCTCGGACTGTCGTGCCGCGAACGTGACCGTCGAGCGCTTCCGGTCGAGCTCGTAGATCCACGTGGTGTCCGGGAGCGGGTCCTGAAGGGTCACCACGCGGTCGGTGCTCGTCATACCACCGAAGAACGGGATGGCCGCTGAGGCTCCCCAGTCACGGGCCGGCTCGACGGCCACGAAGTGCAGCGCGAGGGTGTCACCGGGCTCCGCTCCCTCGACGTGGAACGGGCCGGTCTGGGGGTTGACGAAGCGGAGGTCCACCTGTGCGCTGGACAGGTCGTCAACGCTGCGCAAGACGCCGCCGAACGCGTCGTCCGACCACAAGCGCAAGACGGTGCCCGGCCGGACCCGCATGATCGGTGCGACTCCGCCGAAGGTGAATGCGTACTGCTCTCGGCCGGGCGTGAGCTCGACGACGTCCATGGGCAGACCCCAGGCCCGGTCACCCCGTAGGGACACGTGGTCGCGGCGCAGGTCTGCCACCGACGTCACCCCGAGCAGGGCCATCGTGGTGGTTGCCTCTGCGGCGAGGATGTCGGCGGCCCGCTGGACGCCCCGCTCGCCGGCCGCCATCAGCCCGTAGAGGTAGGCCCGGCCGACGAGGCACGCACGTGCGCCGAGTGCGACCGCCGCCACGACGTCCGCGCCGGAGAGGATGCCGCCGTCGACGTAGACCTCCGCGTCGGCACCGACGGCGTCCACCACGGAGGGCAGCGCCTCGAGAGGCGTGGGTGCCCGATCAAGCTGGCGACCGCCGTGGTTGGAGACGACGACGGCGTCGGCACCCACGTCGACGACCGCCCGAGCGTCGCTCGCCGTCTGGACACCCTTGACCACCAGCGGGCCCTCCCACGCCTCGCGCAGCCAGGCCACGTCGGCGAGGGTCGCGGACGGGTCGAACATCCTCGAGACCAGCTGGGCAACGGTGCCCTCGAAGCGGTTGAGTGAAGCGAACTCGAGCGGTTCCGTGGTCAGCAGGTCGAACCACCAAGCCGGGTGGAAGGCTCCCTCCGCAAGCGTCCGCAGCGACAGCGCGGGCGGGATGGTCAGGCCGTTGCGGACGTCGCGCAGCCGTGGGCCGGGGACGGGAGTGTCGACGGTCAGCATCAGGGCCTCGTAGCCGGCGTCACGGGCCCGGGCGATGAAGTCCCGGCTGGCGGCCCGGTCGCGCCACAGGTAGAGCTGGAACCACAGGCGGGCGCCCCGCGCCTCGTCCGCCAGCCGCTCGATGGAGGTCGTGCCCATGGTCGACAACGCGTACGGGATCCCTGCCTGGCGGGCGACCCGACCGACGGCGGGCTCGCCCTCGGTGTGCATCATGCGGGTGAAGCCGGTGGGGGCGAAGACCAGCGGCAACGCAGAGCGGCGGCCCAGGAGCAGAGCCGAGGGGTCGACTCCGGACACGTCCTGCAGGACCCGCGGACGGAACTCCACCCGGGCATACGCCGCCCGTGACCGGCGCAAGCTGAGCTCGTCCCCGGCCCCCCCGTCGGTGTAGTCGAAGACCGCCCGGGGGGCGGGCCCGCCTCCGGGCCAGCCGTCGCAGGTCACCGATGGACGCCGCAGCGGCGAGACGGCGGGCCGTGGGGTCGAGGACCGGGGACCGTGGCCGCAGCACCGGCTGCAGGTCCCCCCATTGCGGGACACGGCGTCCGGTCATGCCGGCTTTCTACACGGTCGCCCGCGCCTCCGAGGCTGGCGGCCTGGCCCGGCCGGCAGGCTTGCCGGGCCACGAGTTTGCATCAGACATCCGCTCGGGGAAGCCCTGACTACACGTTGAAGCGGAACTCCACGACGTCCCCCTCCTGCATCACGTAGTCCTTGCCCTCGATGCGCACCTTCCCGCGCGCCTTGGCCTCGGCCATCGAGCCGGCCTCCACCAACTCGTCGTACGAGACGACCTCCGCCTTGATGAAGCCCCGCTGGAAGTCGGTGTGGATGACCCCCGCGGCCTCCGGGGCGGTGGCACCGAGGGGGATCGTCCAGGCGCGAGCCTCCTTGGGGCCAGCGGTGAGGAAGGTCTGCAGACCCAGCGTCTGGAACCCGACACGCGCCAGCATGTCCAGCCCTGACTCCTGCTGGCCCGTCGACTGCAGAAGCTCCAGTGCCTCGTCGTCGTCCAGCTCGACCAGCTCGGCCTCGATCTTAGCGTCCAGGAAGATCGCCTCCGCCGGAGCGACGAGAGCCCGGAGCTTGTCCTTGAGCCCGTCGTTGACCAGCTCCTCCTCGTCCATGTTGAAGACGTAGAGGAACGCCTTGGCGGTGAGCAGCTGGAGGTCGCGCAGCGGCTCGCGGTCCAAGCCCGCCGCGAAGACGGTGCGTCCGGTGTCGAGCACTGCCCGCGCCTCCTCGACTGCGGCGACGACCGACTGCTTGTCCTTGACGAGCCTGGCCTCCTTCTGCAGCCGCGGAAGTGCCTTGTCGATCGTCTGGAGGTCGGCGAGCACGAGCTCGGTGTTGATCGTCTCGATGTCGTCGGCGGGATCCACCCGCCCGTCGACGTGCACGACGTCGGAGTCCTCGAAGACGCGGATCACCTGGCAGATGGCATCGGCCTCGCGGATGTGGGCGAGGAACTTGTTGCCGAGCCCCTGCCCCTCGGAGGCGCCCTTCACCAGGCCCGCGATGTCGACGAAGCTCACCGTGGCGGGCAGCTCGCGGGCCGACCCGAAGATCTCCGCGAGCACGTGGAGCCTCGGGTCGGGAACGCCGACGACACCGACATTGGGCTCGATCGTCGCGAAGGGGTAGTTCGCCGCGACCACATCGTTCTTGGTCAGGGCGTTGAAGAGTGTCGACTTGCCGACATTGGGCAACCCGACGATGCCGATGGTGAGACTCACAGGGCACAAGGGTACGTCCGGACGACGCGCCGACCCGCCACCGCGGTTCTGTCCAGCCCGCCCGGCAGAGTGGTCCCATGACCGCCACCGACCTCGTCCTCGTGCTCGTCGGCGCCCTGCTGGGCGGCCTCGCGGCCGCCGTCGTGCTCCGTTCGAGGTCGGCTGCCGCCCTGGCCGCCCTGGCTGCCGAGCGGGACTCCGTACGACGGGAGGCCGAGGTCGCGAGGACGGAGCGCGACGACGTACGGCGGCGGGCCGAGGCCTCGGAGCGCCACCGAGCGTCCGCCGAGGCGGAGGCACGGGGGGCGGCGGCCCGGCTGGAGGCAGAGCGGCTGGGTGCGGAGCGGCGGCTCGCTGACCTGCGCGAGCAGCACGACCAGCTGGCCCAGCGCTTCCGCGCCCTGTCCAGCGAGGTGCTGGAGCAGACGCAGAAGCAGTTCCTCGAGCTGGCCGAGGAGCGCTTCACGCGCGCCCAGCAGCGGGCCACCGGCGAGCTCGACCGACGCCGCCAGGCCATCGACGAGCTGCTCACCCCGATGCGCGAGTCGCTCGGCAAGGTCGAGACCCAGCTCGGCTCGGTCGAGAAGGAGCGCGCCTCGGCCTACTCCGAGCTGCGCGAGCAGGTGCAGTCGATGGGTCGCACCTCCGAGCAGCTGCGGGTCGAGACCGCCCAGCTCGTCGCCGCCCTGCGAGCCCCGCAGGTCCGGGGGCGATGGGGTGAGCTGCAACTACGGCGGGTGGTCGAGAACGCCGGCCTGGTCGAGCACTGCGACTTCGTCGAGCAGGCCACGGTCGACACGGCTGACGGACGGCTCCGACCCGATCTGGTGGTCCAGCTCTCGGACGACAAGCGGATCGTGGTCGACTCCAAGGTCTCGTTCAACGGCTATCTCGAGGCCATGGAGGCCCGCGACGATGCCGTGCGCACCCAGCGGTTGGCCGCCCACGCCCGACACCTGCGCACCCACATCGACGACCTGGCCGGCAAGCGCTACTGGGAGCAGTTCGAGCCGACCCCTGAGTTCGTGGTGATGTTCGTCCCCGCGGAGGTCTTCCTCAACGCCGCCCTCGAGCAGGACCCCACGTTGCTGGAGCACGCCTTCGACCGCAACGTCGTCATCGCGACCCCGGCGACGCTCGTCGCGCTGCTGCGTACCGTGGCCTACACCTGGCGCCAGGCGGCCCTGGCCCGCAACGCGGCGGAGGTCCTCAAGCTCGGCCGTGACCTGCACAGCAGGCTGTCGACGCTCGGCACCCACATCAGCAAGCTCGGCCGCCAGATCAACGGTGCTGTCAAGGCCTACAACGACACCGTGGCGTCCTTGGAGAGCCGGGTCCTGGTGACCGCCCGCCGCATGGTGGAGCTCAAGGTCGCCGACGACGAGACCACTGCCCCGCCGCAGGTCGACGTGGTCGCGCGGGAGGTGCAGGCGCCCGAGCTGGTCGCGTCCGCGACCCAGGCCCTCGTCCCGCTCGACGAGATCGTCACCGATCCCCGCTACGGGCTGTCGGCGGGCGGCCCGGAGGCGGCTGACGACGAGGCGGCCCCACGAGCCGTCGGAGGCTGAGCCGGGCCGACCTAAGGGTTGCGATCTGCGCGCCTGTGCTGGTCAGGCTCGTCACCACTCGCCGAAGCGCCCTGGCCTGGCCGGTCCTGACCCGACACGTATCCGGTGGTGGCTGCGGCCCGACCCGCGGCGTGCCACTCCCGCTGCCGCCGCGGGCCGACCCGCGGCGTGCCTCCCCCGCTGCACCGGGCCATCGCCCTACGGTCGGACCATGGCACCAGCGCACCGAATTGCCCAGGTGCGGCTGACTCCTGTCGGTGCGTGCGTCGTCGGCATCGGCGGAGCTCTCCTGCTCGCGGGTGTGGACCTCCTCATCTCGCCCGGGCTCGGCCTGGTCTTCGTGGTGACGGCCACCGCCCTGTGCTTCTGGGTCTCGGCGAGGGCCCGGCGGGAGGCGCTCTTCACCGCTGCGGTCCTGCCACCCCTGGCCTTCCTCGCCGCGGCGGTCCTGGCCGGTCTCATCGGCCGCGGGGTGAGCGCTGCGGCCGGAACCGGTGCCTTCGTCGACTCACTCCAGACCCTGGCGGCAACGGCGCCCGGCCTCTACGTGGCCACCGCGGCCGGTGCCGGCCTGGCCGTCCTGCGTCGCATCCTGTCCGGCCCCCGTCGGCTCGACGACAAGCGACGGTCATCGACGGCCGGACGGTCGGTCGGAGCAACCCAGTCGGTCACGGGCGACCGCAGGCCTCCGACGTCAGACCAGGGGAGTCGTCCGAGCGGGGCCGGGCGACCGCGGCCGATGCCGGACGAGCCTCCGTACGGGGACGACCCCCCGTACGAGACCGACCTCGACGGCCTGGAGATGGACGAGGCGGATCCTGCGGCAGCTCAGGCAGATGCGGCCTGGGCGGCCCGCAGATCCCGCCGGAGCTCCTGAGGCAGCGAGAAGATCAGCGTCTCCTCCGCGGAGCGCACCTCCTCGACCGCAGGGAAGCCCCGCTCGGCCAGCCACTCCAGCACGCCGCGGACCAGGATCTCGGGCACCGAGGCGCCGCTCGTGACGCCGACCGTCGAGACCCCGTCCAGCCAGGCCGGGTCCATTTCGCCCGCGTGATCCACCCGGTACGACGCCTTCGCGCCGGCCTCGAGAGCGACCTCCACGAGGCGGACCGAGTTGGAGGAGTTGCCGGAGCCGACCACGACGACGAGGTCCGACTGGACCGCGACCTCCTTGATCGCCACCTGGCGGTTCTGGGTCGCGTAGCAGATGTCGTCGCTGGGCGGGTCGAGCAACTGGGGGAAGCGCTCACGCAACCGCGCGACGGTCTGCATCGTCTCGTCGACCGAGAGGGTGGTCTGAGAGAGCCAGGCGACCCGTGACGGGTCGCGGACGGTGACGCTGTCGACGTCCCCGGGCCCCTGGACGAGCTGGATGTTCTCCGGGGCTTCGCCCGCGGTCCCCTCGACCTCCTCGTGGCCCTCGTGGCCGATCAGGAGGATGTCGAAGTCGTCCGAGGCGAACCGGCGCGCCTCGTGGTGCACCTTGGTCACGAGCGGACACGTGGCGTCGATCGTGCGCAGATCCCGGTCGACCGCCTGGGCGTGGACCGCAGGCGACACCCCGTGGGCCGAGAAGATCACGCGGGCCCCCTCGGGCACCTCGTCGAGCTCCTCGACGAAGACAGCGCCCCGCTCCTCGAGGGTCCGGACGACGTGCAGGTTGTGCACGATCTGCTTGCGCACGTAGACCGGGGCGCCGTAGAGCTCGAGCGCCTTCTCCACGGTCACCACCGCACGGTCGACACCGGCGCAGTAACCGCGGGGGGTGGCGAGCAGGACACGTCCCTGGGCCTCCGTCATACCGTCCATGGTAGGTGCGCACGTCGTGCAGGCATCCCGGGGCTGCCCGCTACGGTGCCCGCCATGCCCCTGCAGACGTCCCCCGAGCGACCGGCTCCCGTACGGGTGGTCTCGCAGGCCATCGGCGGGTGGATCGCCCGCCTCGGCGCCGTCTGGGTCGAAGGACAGGTGGCGCAGCTCACCCGCCGACCGGGGTCCCGCACGGCCTTCCTGGTGCTCCGCGACCCGGCGGCCGACCTCTCACTGCAGGTCACCTGCCCCGCGGCCGTCCTGGCGGCTGTCGAACCCCCGCTGACCGAGGGCGCCCGGGTGGTCGTGCACGCTCGGCCGACCTGGTACTTCCCCCGTGGCGCGCTGTCCCTGGCCGCCGACGAGATCCGCCAGGTCGGTCTGGGCGAGCTGCTGGCCCGGCTGGAGCGCCTCCGCAAGCTCCTGGCGACCGAGGGACTCTTCGACGCGGACCGCAAGCGACCGCTGCCCTTCCTGCCGCGCACGGTCGGACTGGTCTGCGGGCGGGCCTCGGCCGCCGAGCGCGATGTCCTCGAGAACGCGCGGCGGCGGTGGCCGGCTGTCCGCTTCCGTGTCACCGAGGTCGTGGTGCAGGGACCCCTGGCGGTACCCCAGGTCCTCGAGGCACTGCACGCCCTGGACCGCGATCCCGAGGTCGACGTGGTGGTGCTGGCGCGGGGCGGCGGTTCGGTCGAGGACCTGCTCCCCTTCTCGGACGAGGCGCTGGTCCGGGCCGTAGCCGCCTGCCGTACGCCGGTGGTCAGCGCCATCGGCCACGAGAGCGACACCCCACTCGTCGACCTCGTCGCCGACGTGCGCGCCTCCACCCCGACCGACGCCGCGAAGCGCGTCGTGCCCGACGTCGAGGAGGAGCTCACCGGCCTCCGCACGTGCCGGGAGCGGGCGCTCGCCGCGCTCCGGCACCGGCTCGACCGTGAGACCTCGCTCGTCGCCTCGCTCCGCTCGCGGCCCGTCCTGGCCGACCCCCGCCACGTTCTCTCCGTACGGGCCGAGGAGGTCGCAGCACTCGTGCACCGCGCCCACCGGACCCTGGGGGACCGCTTGGATCGCGCCGTCGACGACCTCGGACACGTCCGCGCCCGCGTACGGGCACTGTCCCCGGCGGCCACGCTGGAGCGGGGCTACGCGGTGGTCCAGCGGGCGGACGGCACCGTCGTCCGCAGCCCTACGCAAGTCGAGGTCGGTGACCTGCTGCGGCTGCGACTGGCGGAGGGGGAGCTCAGCGCCGTCGTCGACTCGTCGCCGGATCGAGCGTGACTGGCGGCCGGACCGGGCGGCTGGTCCCACGCGCTCGAGATGCGTGACCCGCACGCGGGAAGGCACGAGGCTGCTGGCGCTGGACGATGACACCTCGAGCGTGTGGAGCGTCGTGGCCGGTCGAGGGCGGGACTCGATCGCCAGCGCGTCGTGCCCGACCCGGCCCCGGTGACGAGATCATCCCGCCGGTCACGCCGCACGTCGTGGCTCCCCCAAGGATCCCCCGTGATCGACGCGGACCCCGCAACGGTCCGAGCGTTCTCTCGAGGGCCCATCGGGTGTGGTCGTCGGCCAGCCGTAGGGTGACCGGCATGGTCGCCCAGGAGGACGCCGAAGCCCTCGGCTACGAGCAGGCGCGGGACGAGCTCCTCGAGGTCGTCCGGCGCCTCGAGGCCGGCGGCACCACCCTCGAGGAGGCCCTGGCCCTCTGGGAGCGGGGGGAGCGGCTCGCGGCGGTGTGCGAGCGCTTCCTCACGGGGGCACGCACCCGGCTGGAGTCTGCGCTGGCCGCGCGCGACGAAAGGGCCGGGATCGACGGCGTGGGCGAAGCGACCGAGCACCCGGTCCGCGGCGTAGCCGGCCGCGAGACGCAAGGGGACGCAGCCGACCGCTGAGCCGTGGCTGTGGCGACCGGTGACCGGTGACGGCAGGGCGCCCACGCCAGTACCCGCCGCCTGCAGTGGGCCACACAAACCTCGGCCGAAGCGCGAGGCAGGACGCACTGGACGAAGAGTGGGTACAGCTCCGCTCAGCCGGTGTCGGGGATGACGTCGGTCTGGTCGATCCACCGGTCGGGGTCGTCGTAGTCCCGCCAGGAGACCCGCCGCCACGCCTGCTCGTCGGGGTCGTGCGGGGGTCCGGGGCGAGGCAGCTCGCGGGGCCGGGTGGTGTACACCCCGCCCAGCGGGGTGGTCCAGGTGACCTCTCCGGTGGCCCCGTCCAGGGAGACGGTGAAGCCGAGGTGAGTGGACCCGTTGTGGTGCCGCCGGCACTCCAGCGCCCCGTGCGAGGGCACGCTCTGCCCGGCCGGCCACGGCGGGATGTGGTCGGCGTCGCACGCCCCGGGCGGGGTGTCACACCCCGGGGCCCGGCAGCCGCCGTCGCGCAGCCGAAGCTGCGCCTTGCCGCGCGGGCCGAACGGGTAGCGGCGGCGCTCTGCCTCCAACGCCAACCCGGTCACTGGGTCGGTGAGCACCCGTTCCAGCTCCTCACAGGAGGCGGCCAGCTCCCGCAGCACTGCCGCCGGCAGCACCAGCGGCTCTCCCGCCGAAGCCGGCAGCGGCCCCAACGCCACCGCATGCCCCGGCGCGTCGTCGAACCCGACCAGACTGGTGAACGGCACCACCAGCTGCAGCAGCGGCCGCCCGGCCGGGGCCCGCCCGTCCGGGGAGGACGTCAACAGCTCCACCGCCGCGTCGAACCGCAACGCCTCGATCGGCCCGGCAGCTCCCTCCCGGCGGGCCTGGGCGGCTCGCTGCGCGATCGCCGACATGCACTCGGCGACCTTGTCCACCGGCCCGTCCAGGGTCAGCACCCCGCGCCCGGCCTCCGGCACCGACATGCTCGCCGACCGCTCCCGCCGGTTGTGCTCGCGCCGCTGCGCCTCGACCTCCGGGGCCAACCGGGCCGCGACCTCCTCCGCCCGACGGCGCAGCCGCCGCGCGGTCGGCACCGCGGCCAGCCGGGTGTGCGGGCCCAGCCCTTCCAACACCTCGGCCTCCACCTGCGCCGCCACGTCCGCCGGCAGGTGGCTGACCGCACCCACCAACGCCTTTGCCCTGGTGTGGTCGATCACCCCGTCCCGCAGCAGCATCGCCGTCCGCGGCAGCCGGCTCAACCCGTACGCGAAGCCCAGCCGCAGCGACCCCGCCGTCGGCGACACCCCCAGCACCGCGCCCAGCTCCAGCGCCGGATCCCCACCGGTCACCCCGGTCGTCCGGTCGATCAGCTCCACCATCACCCGGGCCTGCTCGGCCACCACCCACGAGTGCAGCGCCTCCCACCGCTCCACCAGCTCCAGCAGGTCGAGGTCGCCCACCTCACCCGCCCGCACCGAGGCCAGGGCATCGGCCAACGCGACACCCCGAAGTGCCTCACCGTCATCGAACATGTGTTCGATGCTACCCGCTCGCTCTGACACGACCTCGACCGACATGCCGGGCTGTGGATCGCAGATCTATGCCGGTCCGGCATGGAGAGCAGAGCTCAGCGGGGAGTGACGGCACGGCCGGGGGGTCGTGCCAGCCAGGACGTCGCCGCCGTCCCGGCGTGGCCCGCGGGGCTTAGGAGTGGCTTACGGAGTGCTGTCGCGGAGTGCCCCCGTCAGCCGACCAGCTCCAGCCGCCCCACGAAGCCCTCGATCACCTCGTAGCTGCTGGTCCCGACGACGACCACCGTGGTGCCGTCCAGGTCACGGCGCAGCGCCCGGTCGGGGTTGCGAGCCAGCTCGACCCACCGCTCCCACTCGACGCCGTCCACCGTGGTGGTTCCGTCCGGCTCGTAGTCCGCCAACTGGTCTCGCTCGACCCGGCTCGGCTCCGCATCGCTCTGCTCCAGGCCGACGAATTCGCCGCCGCCGGTCAGCAGGCCCAGCGACCACACCGTCCCGTCCGGGGTGGGCCGGACCCGTGCACTCGTCGCGCGCCACCCGTCGGGCAGCTCGTCGGGGGCGATCAGCTCGTACGGCACCTGTTGCCGAGCGCCTTCGACCGCCTCGGCGTAGTCGAACTCCGGGACCGGCTCCCCCTCGGGCAGCGCGACGGCGACGAGCAGGGCCAGCACCGCCACGACGCCGACGACGAGGCCGAGCGAGCGGACCATGTCCGTCACGGTCTCCCGCCCGCGCGTCTTGCCCCGCGTCCTCACCGCCACACCTCATGGTCGCCGACCCGCGGCGCATGCCGCGAACCCGGGTGTCGCGCCGGGCGTTGCCCGGCCGTGACCTCGGTGGCGTGGGCGGGAGCTCAAGACCGCCGGAAGAACGGTTTGCGTGGCGGCTTGACCTTGATCTCCCCCAGCACGACCGTGCCCGTCACCCGGTAGAGCGGCCCGCCGCGGGTCACGGGCCCGGACAGCTTCGATGACCGCTCACCCAGGACCGAGGCGCCCTCCTCGAGGCGGACGTCGATGCCCTCGGGGACGATCATGGTCAGGTCACCAAGCCAGACGTTGCCGTGCACGACCACCTCGCGGTGCCGCACGATCGCCTCGGTGAAGTCGAGCTTCACGCTGCCGAGGAAGACCGACACCTCGATCCGTGCCGGCACCTCCCACCGCCCGCTGCGCTTCTCGTCGCCGAGGACGGCACTGATCCGCTCCGTACGGAGGGCCGGCGCCGATGCCGCACCGGGCGAGTACGGGACGGGGGGGCGGGCGACACCAGGCAGCGGGTAGGGACCGGCGGGGAGGTCGGACGTGAGGTGCTGCAGGTCTCCGTATGTCGTGGCCGAGAAGGCCTGCTCCAACCGGTCCTCGAGCTCCGACAGGGTCAGCCGGCCGTCACCGGCCGCGACCCGGAGCGCCTCGGCCACCCGTTCCCGGTCGGTGTCGGAGCATCGCAGGCGGCGGGGGTCGTCCGGCGGCCCGGTGGGCACGGACCGGGCGACCTCCTGGCCCGGCCCGGGCTGCGTCGTGGGGGGAACCGGCGCCGGGGCGCTCGGGTCCGGCTTCTGCGACGGGTCGGGCCCGCTCATCGGCTCGTCCCTCGGGCCCGGCGCTTGACGTCGACCCCGCCGAAGAGGGCGAGGCCGGTGATCCGGATGACCGGCCCGCCCGGGGCCACCTCCCCGGAGGGAGCGTCCGGCTGACCGAAGCCGCCGAAGATCCCGACGCCGTCGACGTGGACCTCCACGTCCTCGGGCACGACCACGTCGATCCCGCCGAAGACGGCGGTGAGCTGGAGACGCACCTCCCGCTTCTCGAAGCGGGCGGCCCGCAGGTCGAGGTCGATCCCGCCGAAGAGGGCGAAGGCGGTGAAGCTCTCCGGCACCACCCACAGGCCCTTGCGCTCGGCGCCACCGAATACCGCCACCGCGGTCTGGGAGGTGGGGGCGCCGCCGATCCTGTCCACCGCACCCGCCGGGCGAGGGGCCGGGGCCGACGGCGGCCGGACGGCCGGGGGCAGCGCCACCGGGAGGTCCGCGACGATCGGCTCGAGCTCGCCGTAGGTCTTGGCGGAGTACGTGGACTCCAGCCGCTCATGGAGCTCGTCGAGGGTCAGGCGGCCGTCGCCGACCGCGCGCCGCAGCACCTCGGCCACGGCCTCGCGGTCGGCGTCGGACGCCCGCTGGCGACGCGGGTCCCCCACCTCGGACACGCTTCAGAACCCTACGCCACGCCCCTCGGCGCGGTGCGGGGGCGCCGCGTCCCGGACGGTGGGTCAGGTCGGGCTCTCCGAGGTGCCCCGCGCGTCGGAGGCGTCGTTGCGCTCGGCGGCGTGCCGGCCCTCGGTCCCGTGCTCGGCCTGCTCCTGCGACTCCCTGGGCGAGCTACCCCGCCCGGTCGTGTCGTCGACCTCGCGCAAGGTGAGGTTGTCCCCCGACTCGGGGTCGAAGAAGTGGACCCCGCGCATGTCCAGCCAGAGCTGCGCCTCCTCGCCCTCGGCGATGCGGCTGGCGCCGTCGAGGCTGACGACCAACTGCGTACGCATCGCCTCGCCGTCCAGCTCCCGGTCGAGCTCCTCGAGCTGCTTCTCCACGGCGTCGGCCGCCTCGAACGGGACGTAGGCGTACTGCTCGTTACCCAGCCACTCGATGACGTCGACGGTGGCCGGGAAGGTCATGCCCTTGTCCTTCAGGGCGTCGTCGACGACGGAGGCGTCCTCGAAGTGCTCCGGCCGCGCGCCCAGGATGACCATGTCCCTGTCACCGACACGCTCGGCCATCTCAGGGGTGAGCCGCGCCTCGCCGAAGGGCGTCTCGGCGACTCCACCCGAGACCTTCGCGGGGAGGAAGTTCATCGGGGGCGAGCCGATGAACCCGGCGACGAAGAGGTTGACCGGCTGCTCGTAGAGCTCACGCGGAGCCGCGACCTGCTGGAGCGCCCCCTTGCGAAGCACCGCCACACGGTCGCCCAAGGTCAGCGCCTCGACCTGGTCGTGCGTGACGTAGACGGTCGTGATCCCGAGGCGCTTCTGCAGCCGGGAGATCTCCGTCCGCATCTGCCCGCGGAGCTTCGCGTCGAGGTTGGACAGCGGCTCGTCGAACAGGAACGCCTTGGCGTCGCGCACGATGGCGCGGCCCATCGCCACGCGCTGGCGCTGGCCACCGGAGAGGTTGGCCGGCTTGCGCTCGAGGTGCTCGTCGAGCTCCAGGACGTCGGAGGCCTTGCGGACCCGCTGGTCGAGCTCCTTGTCGTCGACCTTGGCCAGCCGCAGCGGGAAGGCGATGTTCTCGTACACGGTGAGGTGCGGGTACAAGGCGTAGTTCTGGAAGACCATCGCCAGGTTGCGGTCGCGGGGTGCCTTCTCGTTGACCTGCTCCCCGTCGATCAGCAGCTCGCCGTCCGTGATGTCCTCCAGGCCGACGATCATCCGCAGCAGAGTGGACTTGCCGCAGCCGGACGGACCGACCAGGATGACGAACTCACCGTCGGCGATGTCGAGGTCGACGTCCTTCACAGCGTGGAAGCCGTCTCCGTAGACCTTGGTCAGGTGGTTCATGGTGATGGGTGCCATCGTGGCGACTCCTTGTCGGGTGCGGCGGGTCAGCCCTTGACGGCGCCGTTGGTGAGACCGGCGACGATCTGGCGCTGGAAGAAGAGGACGAGGACGATGACGGGGATCGTCACGATCATGGCGGCCGCCGAGATGGCTCCGGTGGGCTCTTCGAACTGGCTGGCGCCGGTGAAGGACGACAGAGCGGCCGGCACCGGGCGAGCCCGCTCGGTGGACGTCAGGGAGATGCCGAAGACGAAGTCGTTCCAGGCGATGAAGAACGCGATGATGGCCGTGGTGGCGACACCCGGCCAGGCGACCGGGACGATCACCTTGCGGAAGGCCTGCCACGTCGTGGCGCCGTCGACCTGGGCGGCCTGCTCCATCTCCCACGGAATCTCCCGGAAGAACGCGGACAGCACCCAGATCGAGATGGGCAGGGTGAGCGCCATGTAAGGGATGATCAGACCGAGCCAGGTGTCGAAGAGGCCGATCTGCCGCCACAGGTTGAACAGCGGGGTGACGATGGAGATCACCGGGAAGATCGCCACCGCCAGCGCGGTGGAGAGGATGACCGTCTTGCCGGGGAAGTCGAGCCGGGCGATCCCGTAGGCCGCGAAGGTCGCGAGGAGCACCGCCAGCACGGTGGCGATGATCGATATGCCGAGGGAGTTGCGCAGCGCCGGGATGAACAGACCGCTGTCGAACGCGGCCTGGTAGTTGGACCAACCCCAGTCCGTTGGCCAGAACTGCTTGTTGGTGATGTCGGCGCCCTCCTTGAAGGAGAGCGACACGATCCAGGCGACCGGCGCCAGCGCGTACAGCAGGATGAGCAACCCGCCGATGTACCAGACGAGGTTCTCGCGGACGTTCTTGCTCATCACTGACCACCCCTTGCCTGGGAGAGGTCCACTCGGAAGCCCTTGATGAACGTGAAGGCGATGATCACCACGCACAGGAAGAGCAGGACGGACACTGCGGAGCCGAGGCCGATCTCCACCCGGCTGATCGTCTGGCGGTAGGCCAGGAACGACACCGTCTC
>DATHUJ010000054.1:0-7288 GCA_035462375.1 Jiangellales bacterium | reverse complement strand
CAGTAGGTGGCGGTCAGCCCTTGACGGCGCCGTTGGTGAGCCCGGCGACGATGCGCCGCTGGAACAGCAGGACCAATATGACGACGGGGATGGTCACGAGGACCGCCGCAGCCGCGATCGGCCCGTTCGGGTCCTCGAACTGCGAGGCGCCGGAGAACAGGCCCAGGGCAGCGGGGACAGGGCGCGCCGCCTCGGTGGAGGTCAGCACGATGCCGTAGACGAAGTCGTTCCAGGCGATGAAGAAGGCGATGATCGCCGTGGTGGCCACGCCCGGCCACGCGACCGGGACGATCACCTTGCGAAAGGCCTGCCACGACGTCGCGCCGTCCACCTGGGCGGCCTGCTCCATCTCCCACGGGATCTGCCGGAAGAACGCGGACAGCACCCAGATCGAGATGGGCAGGGTGAGCGCCATGTAGGGGATGATCAGGCCGAGCCAGGTGTCGAAGAGGCCGATCTGCCGCCACAGGTTGAACAGCGGGGTGACGATGGAGATCACCGGGAAGATCGCCACGGCAAGCGCTGTGGAGAGGATGACCTTCTTGCCGGGGAAGTCGAGCCGGGCGATCCCGTAGGCCGCGAAGGTCGCGAGGAGCACCGCCAGAACGGTGGCGATGATCGATATGCCGAGGGAGTTGCGCAGCGCCGGGATGAACAAACCGCTGTCGAACGCGGCCTGGTAGTTGGACCAGCCCCAGTCCGTCGGCCAGAACTGCTGGTTGGTGATGTCGGCGCCCTCCTTGAAGGAGAGCGACACGATCCAGGCGACCGGCACCAGCGCGTACAGCAGGATGAGCAATGCGCCGATGTACCAGACGAGGTTCTCGCGGACGTTCCTGCTCATCACTGACCACCCCTTGCCTGGGAGAGGTCCACCCGGAAGCCCTTGATGAACGAGAAGGCAATGAGCACCACGCACAGGAAGAGCAGGACGGACACTGACGAGCCGAGGCCGATCTCCACCCGGCTGATCGTCTGGCGGTAGGCCAGGAACGACACCGTCTCGGTGTTGTTGGCGCCGCCGGTCATGATGAAGACGTTGTCGAAGATGCGGAAGGCGTCAAGGGTGCGGAAAAGCAGCGCCACCATGATCGCTGCCTTCATGTTCGGGATCGTCACCTTCCACAACCGCTGCAACCAGGTGGCCCCGTCCACCTTGGCGGCCTCCTGGAGGTCCTCCGGCACCTGGGCGAGGCCCGCCAGAAGCAGGAGGGACATGAAGGGCGTGGTCTTCCAGATCTCCGACAGGCAGATGACGACGATCGAGCTCCAGAAGGACCCGAACCAGTCGGTGTCCTCGAGCCCGAACCACGTGTTGATGAAGCCGGAGTCGATCGCGAAGGCGAACTGCCACGCGAACGCCGAGACGACCGTGATGATCGCGTACGGGATGAGGATCGCCGTGCGCAGGAGAGGTCGCAGCGTCCGGATGGCCTTGTGCATCACCAGGGCGAGCGCGAAGCCAAGGACGAGCTCGACCGCGACGGTGACGACCGTGATGAGGGCGGTGACCGCGACGGAGTTCCACCAGACCGGGTCGGTGAGGACGACGCCGTAGTTGCCCAGGCCGACGAACTCCCGCTCGTCGGGGACGGTCAGGCGGAAGCTCCAGAGCGAGTCCCAGGTCGCCTGGATGATCGGGTACGCGGTGACGGCGAGCATCGTGAAGAATGCCGGTCCGGCGAGCATCCACCCCAGACGGCGCTCCGCCCGGGCCCGTTCCGAGTGCTTGGCCTTGGCCTTGGTCTCCCGCTTGTCCTGCTGCCCTCGTCCCGGGGCCAGGGTGGTGGTGCTCACAGCAGGCTCTCCCCTCGGATGACGCCGACGATGAGGTCGTCAGCGGCGGCGGGCGCGGTGTCCGGGTTCAGCGACGTCGGCGGGTGCCAGGTGCGCTGCAGTGAGCCGGAGACCTCGCCGTAGTACGGCGTCTGCGGGCGCGGCTGCGCCTGCTGCAGGGACTCGAGGATGGCGTCGGCCATCGGGAACGTCTCTTGGACCTCGGGGTCCTCGTACGCCTCGATCGAGGCCGCGGGGTTGCCGTCGGAGACCATGTAGGCCGCTTGCTTCTCGGGTGCGACGATGCACGTCAGCGCTTCGAGCGCCTCGTCCGGGTACTCGGTGTAGGCACCGATCCCGAGGAGGATGCCTCCGAACGGCGGAGCCGCCTCCTCGCCCTCCACCGCCTGCGGGTAGACGGCCCAGCCGACGTCGTCGATGAACGCCTCGTCCAGCTGGCCGCCCTCGACACCTGCGGCGAAGGCTGCCCACACGTACGGCCAGTTGACCATGAAGCCGCCACTGTCGCCCTGGAAGAGCGCCCGCGAGGCCTCCTCGTCGGCAGTGGTCACGCCCCCGCCGGCGAGACCACCCGCGGTCACGTCCCTGATGATCTGCGCCGCGGTGGTCCCCGCCTCGCTCTCGACCCCCGCCTGGAGCTCCTCGGGCGCGGCCTCGGGGTTCTCGATGATCTGCCCGCCGGCGGAGGCGACCAGGGCGTTGATCCAGACGACGTAGCCTTCGTAGCGGTTGCCCTGGACGCCGATGGTGGCGTCCTGCTGCTCGGCAGCCTCGACGAGCTGGTCCCATGTCACCGGCTGCTCCATGTCCAGGCCCGCTGCTTCGGCGACGGACTTGCGGTACCAGAGCAGCTGCGTGTTCGCCCAGAACGGTGCGGCGACGATCTGGTCCCGCCAGGTCGCGCCGGTCACCGCAGACTCCACGACGTCGGACGTGAGCTCCTCCTGGAGGTCGTCGGGCAGCTCGAGCAGGAAGCCGGCCTCGGCGAACTCAGGCACGAACGGCGGGTCGAGGCTCATCAGGTCGATGCCCGTGTCGTTGGCGGACAGCCGCCGGATCAGCTGCTCGCGTTGGCCGTCCGCGTCGTTGGGCAGGATCGAGGCGGTGATCTGGTAGGCGCCCTCGGCCTCGTCGGTGCACTCCTGGGCGATCCGGGCCTGACCGCCCGTGTCCGGGTTGATGTACCAGGTCAGCGTGGGCGTCCCGTCGTCGTCGCCGCAGGCGGCCAGCACCCCCGCGCCCAGCACCGCCGCCGTGAGCAGGGCGGGGGCCCTCAGCCGGGTCTGCCGGGGAACGGGGGCTCTGGCACCTGTCGCGGTAGACCTCGTGGTCAACGTCGCCTCCCCTGCGTCGTCCGGCGGACGGGCGCGCCGGGTCGGTCACGGATCGGAGCCGACAACTCCTGCCGACACCGACACCTGTCCGACCACTCCCGTGTTGCCGGGATCACTCCCCCAGACGCATCGCCGGGAAACGTCTGGGCTCGGCATGCCCCGAATGACCCCACGCTCACCCATGCTGGTGGGGCGATCGCCGGGCGTCAACGCCTCGGGGTGGCACCAGCAGCCTGGTGGTGCGCCGGCCGCCGGGCGGAGGAGGGCCGCGGGAACGGCAGGAGCCGCGGCACCCGGGCGGCATAGGCGTCGTAGGCAGCGCCGAAGTGTCCCCGCAGCAGGCGCTCCTCGTAGCCCGCCTTGACGTGCAGCACCGCCGAGAGCAGGGCCACGGCGACGAGCGGCTCGGGTCGCGCCCGGTGGACGGCGCCACCGGTCGCGGCCACGATGATGCCGGCGTAGATCGGGTGCCGCACGACGCCGTAGGCGCCGCCGGTACGCAGGACCGCGTCCTCTCGCGGGGCGGGCAACGCCGACAGCTGACGGCCGAGCCGCAACGTGCCCGCCGCCGCGAAGGCGTTGCCGGCGACGACGGCCAGCACCGCCCCCACCCGTACGGGACGAGGGAGCCGCCAGAGCGGCGGACCGGGCCACGCCAGCGCCGAGGCACAGGCGATCTGCGCCCCCACCAGCGCGCTCCCACGGAGGTCGGCGGCCATGGAGCCGAGCGTAGGCGAGTCGCCGCGTCCGGGCCCGGCGGCCGGCTACGCGGGCGCGAGCCGCTCCAGGAGCCACCGCAGCGAGAGCGGGTAGCGGTACTCGATCGCGCCGTGGGCGCCGTCGAAGAGCTCGAGGCGCAGCCGCTCGGGTGCCAGCCCCGCCGCCAGCACCGCGTCGGCGAACGCCGTGGCCGCGAGGTCGAGGTGGTACTCGTCGCGCTTGCCCGCGTCGACCCACACCGCACGCATCGACCGCAGTGCTTCGGCGTACGAGGGTTGCTCCGCCATCCGCACCGGGTCGCGGTCCAGCCACCGCTGCCAGACCTCGGGACGCAACCGGCCGGTCGCGAGGTCGAACGGCAGCTGCACCGTGCCGTCGTCGTCGGCCGAGTAGGCCGCCGCGTAGCCGTAGGTCTCGATCAGATGGCCGTCACCCTCCTTGGTCATCGCCACCCGGTTGCGGAAGTCGGCGAGGAAGCGCTCGTAGCTCCCGCCGTACGAGTCCCGCAGCAGCCGGACCACGCGCCGGAAGTCGTCGGGGTAGCAGACGTCGAACAGGGCGTCGCCCGCGTGGGTCGCCAACGCACCGAAGAGGTCCGGGCGCAGCATCGCCGTCACCATCGCGCCGTAGCCGCCGCTGCTCTTGCCCGCGATGCCGCGGTGCTCCCGGGAGGCGAGCGTCCGGTAGTGCTCGTCGACCCAGGGGACGACGTCGTCGCACAGATACGTGTGGTAGCGCCCCGTCGCCGGCGAGTCGAGGAACTGCGACCCGCCGTATGCGGTCCAGGCGTCGACGTAGACGACGATCCCAGCCGGCGTCGCCGGGTCAGCGAGGACCTCGTCGGCGAGCTCGGGGAAGGGGCGGCGGAAGGGACTGCGGTTGCGCCACATCGGGAGCATCCCGGTGTAGCCCTGGATAACGACGACGACCGGGTAGTGCCGTTCGGGGTCGTCGTCGT
Organism: Jiangellales bacterium; assembly: GCA_035462375.1. GTDB lineage: Bacteria > Actinomycetota > Actinomycetes > Jiangellales > Jiangellaceae > DASTQL01. The sequence continues at coordinate 2,479 of DATHUJ010000054.1, read as the reverse complement.
AGCCCGGCGGCACCTGGACCCACAACGGGCGCTCGTGCGGGTCGCCCAGCGGGTTGCCCCGCAGGGCCTCGCTCGTGATGACGTGCTCGTCGATGCGGCCGGCGAGCTCGGCGGACCAGGGAAGCATGCGGTGCAGCATGCCAGCCCCCTCCGACACCACCGGGGGCACCGGGAGGGCAGGCTAGGGCCGACACCGCGCGAGGCGGCGCGGGTGACCGGACTGGAGGAGCGGTGGACGAGCAGCAGGACTACCGGATCGAGCGCGACACCATGGGCGAGGTGCGGGTGCCGGCGTCCGCGAAGTACCGCGCGCAGACCCAGCGGGCGGTCGAGAACTTCCCGATCAGCGGGTCGCGCCTGGAGAAGGCGCACGTCGCCGCGCTCGCCCGGATCAAGTCCGCCGCCGCCCTGGCCAACGCCGAGCTCGGCGTGCTGGATCAGGACATGGCCGACGCGATCGCCGCCGTCGCCGGCGAGGTGGTCGACGGCCGCTGGGACGACCAGTTCCCGGTCGACGTCTTCCAGACCGGCTCCGGCACGAGCAGCAACATGAACATGAACGAGGTCCTCGCCACGCTCGCCACCGAACGGCTCGGCCGGCCGGTGCACCCCAACGACCACGTCAACGCCAGCCAGTCGTCCAACGACGTCTTCCCGTCGAGCATCCACGTGGCCGCGACCGACGCGGTGGTCGACGACCTCGTCCCGGCGCTGCAGCACCTCGCCGACACGCTCCGCGCGAAGGCGGACGAGTTCGCCGAGGTGGTCAAGTCCGGCCGTACACACCTCATGGACGCCACCCCGGTCACGCTCGGGCAGGAGCTCAGCGGCTACGCCGCCCAGGTCTCGTACGGCGTGGAGCGGTTGCGGGCCTCGCTCCCCCGACTCGCCGAGCTGCCGCTCGGCGGCACCGCCGTCGGTACGGGGATCAACACGCCGCCCGGCTTCGCGGCTAAGGTGATCGGCCGTCTGGCCACGGACACGGGCCTGCCGCTCACCGAGGCAGTCGACCACTTCGAGGCTCAGGGGGCGCGCGACGGTCTGGTCGAGGCGAGCGGCCAGCTGCGCACCGTCGCGATCGGTCTCTACAAGATCGCCAACGACATCCGCTGGATGGCGTCCGGTCCCCGCGCGGGGCTGGCCGAGATCCGGCTGCCCGACCTGCAGCCGGGCTCGTCGATCATGCCGGGCAAGGTCAACCCGGTCGTGCCCGAGGCGGTCTGCATGGTGTGCGCACAGGTCGTCGGCAACGACGCGGCGGTCGCGTGGGGAGGCGGGGCGGGCAACTTCGAGCTCAACGTGATGCTGCCGATGATGGCGCGCAACCTGCTGGAGTCGATGCGCCTGCTGGCCAACGCGTCGCGGCTGCTGGCCGACCGCTGCATCGCGGGCATCGAGGCGGACGTCGACCGGTGCCGGGAGTACGCCGAGGGTTCGCCGTCGATCGTCACGCCACTCAACCGCTACATCGGCTACGAGGCGGCGGCCAAGGTCGCCAAGAAGGCGCTGGCCGAGCGGCGGACGATCCGTGAGGTCGTCATCGAGGAGGGGCACGTGGAGCGGGGCGAGCTGACCGAGGCGCAGCTGGACGAGGCGTTGGACGTGCTGTCGATGACGCGGCCTTGAGGGCCGCCCGCTCGGCCGGATCCGCGGGAACGTGATCCTGCGCGGACTTCCGCAGGTCCTGACCGGCGTAGAACCTGCGAAACCCCGCGCACGACTCACCGCCGCTCCCGTCGCGTTGAAAGCGTTCAGCGCGTCACGGCAGGGCCGTTGGACCGTGGACCGGACCCCGGGGGAGCCGGAGTCAGTACCAGTTGACCGACTGCGAGTGACCCCAGGCCGAGCAGGGGGTGCCGTAGCGCTCGGCGATGTAGCCGAGACCCCACGCGATCTGGGTGGCCGGGTTGGTCTGCCAGTCGGACCCGGCCGAGGCCATCTTGGAGCCGGGGAGAGACTGCGGGATGCCGTAGGCGCCGGACGACGGGTTCTGCGCGGTGTGGTCCCAGTGGGACTCCTTCTCCCAGAGCTGCTCCAGACAGGAGAACTGGTCGCCACCCCAGCCGTAGCGACCCATCATCTCGCGGGCGATGCCCTTGGGGTCAACGGCACTGCGGTCGGACGACCGGGCGGCTCGCTCCTCGGCGGCCTGGCGCTCGGCATCGGCCCGAGCGGCGGCCTCCGCCTGCACCAGGGCCTCCGCGTCGGCGCGGGCCTCCTCCTCGGCCTCGGCCTGTTGGCGGGCCTCCTCCTCGGCCGCTCGCTGGGCCGCCAGCGCGCCCTGACGGTCGGCCTCGACCCGGACGCCCGCCTGCTCGGCGCGCTCCGCTGTCTCGGTGCGGGCGGCCTCGGCGGCTCGGACGTCGTCGGCGGGGGCAGCGCCGGCGCGGGCGGCGGCCTGCTCGTCGGGTGAGGCGGCCGCCGTGAGGACCACGACGAGCGCGGCGACGACGCCGAGCACGGCGACGGCGAGCCCGGC
>DATHUJ010000053.1:0-23193 GCA_035462375.1 Jiangellales bacterium | reverse complement strand
GTACGGGGTGCGGAGCAGCGTCCAGGTGATCGCGAGGGACGCGGCGGTGGTGAGCGTCCAGTGCGCGAGGACCACCGCGGTGAAGGCCACGACCTCGGTCGGCAGCGGCCAGGCGGACTGCAGCGGGTAGAGCACCAAGGGGTGCACCAGGAACACCCCGAAGGTCAGCCCGGCGAGCGCGGTGGTGCGGCCGCCGTAGCGGGTCCCGAGGCGCTGGCCGGTGACGCGCAGCAGGATGAGGGCCGACAGCGACATGACGATCACCGGGGGGCTGAGGAAACCGTAGAGGTAGCGGCCTCCCGCGCCCCAGCCGGACGGCACGGAGGTCACCCCGGTCAGCGCCGCGGTGACGATGACCGAGCCGGCGAAGCCGACGGCGGCGACCCGGACCCACCGGCGGTCGAGCACGACGTCGCGCAGCACCCACCCGGCCACGAAGTAGCCGGCGAACGGCAGGAACCTGGTGGCGGCGTTGGCGCCCCCCACGCCAGCGACTTCGGTGGCGAGCTGATCGAGGACGCCGAGGCCGAGGAGCACGAGCGCGAAGCCCGCCTGCATCCGCCGGGTGGTGTGGCGGAGGACGATGCGCAGGAAGGGCGCGATGACGTAGAGCCCTAGGAGGACGAAGAGGAAGTAGAGCTGCAGGAACGGCGTCCCGGCGAGCACGTCGCGCCCGGCATCGGTGACCCCGACCGGTTCGGCGAGGAACCACCGACGGAAGCCGAGGTAGACCACCGTCCACACGACGAGCGGGATGCCGATCCGGGCCAGCCGCTTCCGGTAGAAGTCGCGCGGGCGTTCCACCCGGCGCGGGTCGAGGACCAGCGCACCGCTGACCATGATGAAGACGGGGACACACCAGCGGGACGCGGCGTTGAGCAGGTTGGCCAGCCACCAGGACGGGGTTCCCTCGTCCAGGAACGAGCCGTTCACGGCCGGGGCGAGGACGTGTACGAGCACCACTGCGGCGATGGCCGCGACCCGGGCGAGGTCGAGCCAGCCGGTGCCCTCGGTGGCGCCCCGGACGGGTTCGACGGGCTCGACCGGTGCCGTCGGGCGGGTGGGCTCGGCCGGCCTGGTGGGGTCGGAGCGACCGGCCCCGGGGGCCCGGCCGACCGGGTTGTCCCGGTCCGTCCCGGAGGGTTCCTCCCGGGAGGCGGACGGGGTCGGGTCGCTCACCCGCCCTGTCTACCCCCGACGCTCGCCGGGCATGCTGTGACCCCTGCCGTACGCTGCCCGTCCGTGACCGCGCGCGAGGACCTCGCCGAGCAGATCCGCACCAAGGCCGTGGTGCACGGCCACGTCGTGCTCGCCTCGGGTCGCGAGGCCGACTACTACGTGGACCTGCGCCGAGTCACGCTCGACGGTCGGGCCGCCCCGCTGGTCGGCGAGGTGATGCTGGAGCTCACCGCAGATCTCTCGTACGACGCGGTGGGTGGGCTCACCTTGGGGGCCGATCCGGTGGCCGCGGCGATGGTGCACGCCACGGCGCGGTGGGGACGCGAGCCGCCGCTCGACGCCTTCGTCGTACGGAAGGCGGAGAAGTCGCACGGCCTGCAGCGCCGTATCGAGGGGCCGGACGTGGCCGACCGCCGGGTGCTCGCGGTGGAGGACACGTCGACGACGGGGACGAGCGTGCTCAGCGCCGTGGAGGCCCTGCGCGCGGCCGGGGCCGAGGTGGTCGGGGTCGCGGTGATCGTGGACCGGGCGACCGGGGCCCGGGAGCGCGTCGAGGCGGCGGGCCTGCCCTACCGCGCCGCCTACGGCCTCGCCGACCTCGGACTCGCCTGAGCCGGCTCTCGACCCCTCGTCCCCCTCGCCCACCCGCACGATCAGGGCGCGCGGGGGAGTGGGCGGTACGGTCACGGCGTGCCCTTGCTCGTCGCGGCCGTGGTCGTCCTGGTGGTGGCGGTGGCCGTGACTGCACTCGCGGTGCGCCGACTGACCCGGCTGCGCCTTGGGGTCGAGGACGCCTGGCGGCACCTCGACAGCGCCCTGGAGCAGCGCCACGAGGTGGTGGACGCGCTGATCGCGGCGGTGGCTCCCCTCGAGGTCACCCGGGAGACCACCGACCGGGTGGCCGAGGCGCGAGCCGACGCCGCCCTCCCGGGCGCGCCGCCGCCGGTCCAGGCCCACGCCGAGCAGACGCTCGTACGCTCGGTGGACCAGCTGCTCGTGCAGGTCGACGCCGACCCGGACGTCGCCGCGGACGCCCAGGTCAAAGGCATCCGCCAGCGCCTGCTCGCCGCCGACGCGCGGATCCTCGAGCGCCACCGGGCCTACGACCTGGCCTCGGCGGAGCTCGCCGCCGCCCTGGACGGCCGGCTGGGCCATGCCCTGGGCGCCCTGGCGGGGGTCGTCGAGGTGGAGCCGTACGACCCCGGAGCCGGCCCGCCCGACGACCGGGTCGAGCCCGAGCGCATCTGACCCTGCGCGCCCGGCCCGCCTCCCGGCCCGCCCCGGCCAGGGCAGTGGGTCCTCGACCCGGTGTCGACACGAGGCTGCTCGGGTCATCACGAGGCGTCCGCGCCTGGTGGTGGCACCACTCGCCTGGTGATGGACCCATCACGAGGCTGATGGAGCCCCGCGCACCCGGTCCAGTCCCCCACCAGGGTGGTGAACGTGGTCATTGGCGAGCTGCTCGGCAACCCGGCCGGCGACCAGCGGGCGCGTCCGCTCAGGAGTCGCGCCGCGCCGGGCCGTCGCCCTGGTGCCGAGCCTCGCGGCCGGCACCGCCGGGCAGCTGCACCGAGCCGGACGACATCCGCGCCTCGACCGCCACGAGGATCAGGACGACCGCCGCACCCGCAGCGGCCAGGAGCACCGTCTGCAGTGCGTCGTCGCCGGGCGGGAGCAGCTCGCGGTCGTCGGTCTGCCACGGCCACAGCGCCCGGAGCGACCCGGCCATGAGCCCCGTCATCACGACGATGGTCGCCCGGTAGCGGTGCTCGAGCAGCCACTGCAGGAGCTTGACGAACGAGGCCAGCCCCACCAGCGCTCCCAGCGCGAAGACCGCGATGTAGGCGAGGTCGCGCTGGTTGACCGCCTCGAGCGTGGCGTCGTACAGGCCCACGGTGTAGAGGAAGAACGACCCCGAGACCCCCGGCAGCACCAGGGCGCAGATCGCCACCGACGCGGCCAGGCCGACCAGCAGCAGCGGTGGGTCCTCCACCTTGCCCGGCGGCAGCCCGGTGAGCACGAAGGCCGCCGCGGCCGCCAACAGACCCGGCAGCCACTCCCGCGGAGTCAGTCGCCGGCCCACGTACGCCAGCACCAGCCGGACCGGCACCACCAGCGACGCCAGGATCAGGCCGAAGAAGACCGCCCGGGCCTGCTCGATGTTCTCCTCGAGCACGGGCTCCAGCACCCGAGCGCCCACGACGACCGCCGTCACCATGCCCAGGCCGATCGGCAGCAGCCGGGACCAGTGCGCCCGGCGCATCTCGACCGAGGCCCGCCCGGCCCCCCGTCCACGGACGAGGTCGGCGACCCCCTGCCGCACGCCGGTCACCACATGTCCGGCACCGACGATGAGCGTGTCGTAGACGCCGGTGACCAGGGCGATCGTGCCGCCGCTGACCCCGGGCACCACCTCCGCCAGCCCGATCAGGACGCCCCGGACCACGTCCAGCGGGGTCTGGCGGCGCCGTCGGGTCGCGGGCGGTGCGTGCTGGGTCACCCGGAGAGGGTACGGGCCGCCCCTACTCCGGCTCGTTGCCGGCGGACCCGCCGATCCGGAAGGGCGTGCTGATCCCCTCGTACGCGAGGTGGGCGACGAGCCCCTCGGCCGCGTGCGCCAGCTTGTGGCAGTGGTCCGCCCAGATGCCGGGGTTGTCGGCGACGAAGGCGATCTCGTACGAGTCACCCGAGGCGACGTCGAGCGAGTCCACCCACCAGGGGCTCCCGGACGCCGGGACGCCGTCGCGGCTGAGCACCACGGCGTGGTGCCCGTGCAGGTGCATCGGGTGGAGCTGACCGCTGTGGTTCTCCACCGTCATGCGGACGAGGTCACCCTCCTCCACCACGTACATCGGGACGTCGGGGAACAGGTGCCCGTTGATCGACCAGTGCAGGCCGGGCCGTCCGTCGACGAACCCCGGCCGGCGGCCGATGGAGTACTCGAAGCGGCGGTCGGCCGCAGCCGGGTCGAAACCGAGCGGGGCCGGCGAGCCGTACGAGAGGAGGTCCAGCTCCGCACCCGGCGCGACCTCCGGCGGGGCGGGGGCGCCGGCGGGTCCGACGACGACCGCGGTGCCACCGGCCCCGAGCTGGACCCGAGCGGCCGACCCGTCGACGGGCACGTCGAACGCCAGGTCCGCCCGGCCCCCAGCCGGCACCTGGAGCGACGTCCCGGAGAGCGGTGTCGGCCCGACCACGTCGCGCCCGTCGACCGCCAGCACCCGGTAGTCCGCGCCGACCACCTGGGCAGCCAGCGGGCCGTCGTCGGTGTTGACCACGCGGACCCGCACGGACGTCCCCGCGTCGGCGTCGACCCGACGTTCGCCGGTTGCGCCGTCCACGGTGAGCAGACCCCCGTACGTGTGGATGGGTGCGACGACCTCGAGGACGTCCTCGAGGACGTCCTCGTCCTCGGCCGGTGGTGGCTCGACCACGAGCACCCCGAAGAGCCCCTGGCGGACTTGCTCGTGCGACACCTGGTGGGCGTGGTACCAGTACGTCCCCGGGTCCTCCACCACGAAGCGGTAGACGTGCTCCTCGCCGGGGGCGACCGCGTCCTGGGTGATCCCGGCCACCCCGTCCTCCGCGTTGGGGACGTCGACTCCGTGCCAGTGCAGGGTCGTGCCGTCGCGGACCGACTCGTTCACCAGAGTCACCTGGACGAGGTCGCCCTGGCGGGCCCTGATCAGCGGGCCCGGTGAGGCGTGGTCGAGCGTGTAGCCCCCGACGACCTCGCCGGTCGGCAGGGTGACGGTCTCCTGCCGGGCGACGAGGGTGACCTCGACGTCGGGCCGACCGTCCCGGGGACCCGTCAGATCGGACACGGGGACATCCCCCGGCTGGGGCGGGGGCCCGTCCCAACCGAACGCGTGGGCCTGGTGCGATGCCGCCGGCCCGCCGCCGTGGTCAGCGTGGCCCATGCCCATGACCGAGTAGGTGTCGGGCACGAGGCTCCGGGCCCACAGCCAGCCCAGGGGCGCCAGGAGGACGACTCCGGCCAGGAGCGCGACGACGGTCCGGTCAGACCGTCGCCGGCTCACGGACCTGCTCATCGTCCCGCACCCGGGTGACCCTCCACCCGGCCCGCAGGGCCACGCCGAGCACCAGCAAGGCGTTCAGCCCGTGCAGTGCTCCCCAGTTCGCCGAGACGGCGAAGGCCGGGAAGAGCAGCCCGATCTGCAGCAGCACCAGGCCGAAGACTGACGCCGCCCAGCGAACGGCGCCCGGCACGCGGGTGAAGAACGACACGACGAGCAGCGCCAGCGCGTACAGCGGGATCAGGAAGCCGTTGACCCGGTGGATCATGACGCCGAGGTTGCTCTCCCAGTCGTAGCTGGCGGTGACCGCGCCGCCGTCCTCGATCTCGTGCAGGATCCCGAAGAAGCCGAGGGCGACACTCGCCGCCTGCAGGGCGACCCCGGCCGCGATGACGTACGCGAGCACGCGGTAGGTGGATCTCATGCCGGTCTCCTGTCGGCGAGCCCGGCGTCGACCACCGGGGGGTGTGCGGTGTCGAGCGGTCGGCGGATCGAGGTCCTCCCGGCGCGAACGGCGTCGGGCGAGGGCAGGACCCCCGTGGCCGGCCGCAGCCGGGTGCGCCGCACCCACAGGGCGGCCCCGACCACCATGAGGACGATCGTGGCCACCGCGGCGTGGACGACGGCCTCGGTGACGGACGCCGTGCCGCCCACACCGCCGGCCCGGACGATGAGCTCGCCGGACCCCCACAGCGGCATCCACGGCTCGAGGGCCGTCATCTGGACGCCGACGACGCCGATCACCACGAGCACGCCTTCCATGTCGCGAGGGACGAGGGCGGCGGCGAGAACACCCGTGGCCACGGAAACGACGCTGCCGAGGCCGATCCCGAGGACCAGCACGCCCAGGCCGACCTCCTGCTGCGACGAGATCACGAGGGAGAAGAAGACCGTGATCACCGCGGCCAGCGCCAGGACCGTGAGGACCCGCCCCAGGAGCAGCTCGGCAGGCCGGTACCCGGCGAGCAGGAGGGGCTGGTCGGCCCGCCGCGAGCCGTTCACCACGAAGAGCGCGGCCACCGAGATCGCCCAGCACGACCCCATCGCCCCGGAGACGAGCACCCAGAGTTGGTCGTCGACGGTGGTTCCGGCGTCCTCGAGCTGCATGCGGCCGGAGAAGTAGAAGACCAGAGGCAGCGCCACCAGGATCGCCAGGGCGAGCCGGCGCCGGCCGAGGTCCCGAGCGTGCATCCCGGCCACCGTCCACAGTCGCCGCGCGGTCACGCCGCCACCCCCCGGCTGCCGTCGAGGCTCCAGCCGCCGTCCGTACGCAGCTCGAGCACGTGGGTGACCCGGTGCAGCTCCGCGAGCATGTGCGTCACGACCACGACGGCCGCCCCCTCCTCGCGCCAGGTCGCCACGTGGTCCCAGAAGTTCTCGTACGTACCGCGGTCGAAGCCCTGGTAGGGCTCGTCCAACAGGATCAGCGGCCCGTCGTTCATCAGCGCCAGCGCCAGGTTGAGCTTCTGCCGGGTCCCTGTCGACAGCTCACGGACGGTGGCCGAGCTCGCGCGGGGGAAGCGCAGCCAGTCGAGGAGCGCGGCCCCCCGGGCGGTGGCTCCGGCCCGGTCGAGGCCCATCCCCGCGCCCACGTAGCGGACGTGCTCGTCGGCGGTGAGGTGCTCGACGAGCCCGGCTTCCTGGGGGCAGTAGGCCAAGGCGGGTGCCCGGGCTACCTCACCGCGGTCGACCCCGAGGACGCCGGCGCAGATGCGCAACAGCGTGGTCTTGCCGGCCCCGTTCTCCCCGATGACGGCGAGCGCCTCCCCCCGGCGGACCTCGAACGACACGTCGCGAAGCACCTGTCGGCGCTTGAACGACTTCTCCACCTTGCGCACCGACAGCGCGACCGCTGCGTCCATCCCGACCCCCAGACACCCGGCGCACGCACGTGCGCCTCGACCTCGGGTGTGGACGCTCCTCGCCGACCGTCCCGGGCATCAAGCCCGTGGTGTCCCGCCCTGGTCGGGAACATGTCCCGGCCTGCGTCCGAGGCCGGCCTGGCGGGCCCGCTCCCCGGCCGCCGCCCGATCCGGGAGCTGCAGCTTGGCGAGGACGCTCGAGACCAGGTTGCGGACGGTCTTGAGTGTGATGCCGAGCCGCTCGGCGATCACGGCGTTGCCGAGCCCCTGGCCGAGCAGTCGGAGCACGTCGCGCTCACGGGAGGTGAGCTGGTCGAAGGGGCTCGGCGGAGGCGTCCGGGCGAACCAGTCGGTCATCCGGCGGGCCAGCGCCGCGCCGAAGACCGCTTCCCCGCGTGCCACGGCGTGGACGGCGAAGAGCACCTCCGCCGGGTCGGCACCCTTGAGGACGTACCCGAGCGCTCCCGCCCGTACGGCGTCGAAGACGAGGCCGTCGTCGTCGTACATCGTCAGCACGAGGATGTGGACGTTCGGGGCACGCGCGCAGATCGCCTCGATCGTCGCGGTGCCACCTGGGCCGGGCATGCCCAGGTCGAGCACCACGACGTCGGGCGTCAGGGTGGTCGCGGCCTGGATCGCCTCGTCACCGGTCACGGCGCGGCCCACCACGTCGAGGTCGGGCTCCCCGGCCAGCAGGGCAGCCAGCCCTCCGAGGAACACCGGGTGGTCGTCGGCGATCACGACCCGGGTCATCCCGCGCCCCCTCCCAGCGGGAGCGATGCCACGACGGTGGTGCCACCGCGCGTACCGGGGGCTACCTGGAGTCGGCCGCCGAGCTCGGCGGCGCGCTCCTCCATCGCCGTGATGCCGACCCCGGCCTGCAGATCGGGCTGCAGTCCTCGACCGTCGTCGACGACCCGGACCTCCAGCGTCGAGTCCGCCACCGTGAGGTGGACCGCGCACGACGTCGCCTCCGCGTGTCGGACGGTGTTGGCCACGGCCTCGACCGCGATCCGGTAGGCGGCGGTCTCCACCGCGGCCGGCAGCGGTCCCAGGTCGGTGTCAGCCGAGACGGTCACCCGGGGAGTGTCGATGCCGCCCGCGTGCTGGCGCAACGCGCCGGCCAGTCCGAGATCGTCCAGGGCCGGGGGGCGCAGGTCGTAGGCCAGCCGCCGGACATCGCCGACCAGGCCCGTGGTGCCCTCGCGGACGGCTGCAAGAGCGGCGGTCGCACCGGCCGGGTCGGTCTCGACGAGGCGCCGGGCAGCCTCCGTGCGCAGGCCGAGCCCCGCGATCGCAGGGCCGAGCTCGTCGTGGAGCGCGCGCCGCAGGCGGCGGCGCTCCTCCTCGCGGGCGAGGACGAGTCGCTCCCGGGACCGTTGGAGGTCGGTACGGAGGGTGAGCTCGCGTACGGCCGCGGCGACCCGACGGGCGAGATCCGCCAGCAGTCGCCGGTCCGCGCGGCTGTAGGGAGCGCCGGGCGCCCGGGGAGCGAGCAGGAGCGTGCCGAGCCGCTCGCCCCGGTCGACGAGAGGGATCTCGACGAGGTCGCTCTCGGTCGACCACCGTGGCCTCGTCCCCGCCTCCACTCGCCGGTGCAGCGCCGTGCTCTCGATGCGGACGTACGGGGCTCGGAGCGCGTCGGCCACGTCCTCGGCCACCGCGGGGAGCAGGTCCGCGCCACCGGCAACGTCGAAGCGCCGGCCGAGCCGGCTGAGCGCGGAGTATGGGTCGTCGCGGTCGCCGTAGAGCAGTCGGCTCACGCCGCGTTGCAGCGCCACGCGCAGCGGGTTGACGGCGACGGCGACGGCGACGGTGGCCAGGATGGAGGCCGGTGTGGTGGACCCGCCCGGCATGACGGCGCCCGCCATCGTGACGACGACCAGGTAGAGGCTCGCCGCGACGGCCGTCAGGAGGCCGTAGACGAGACCCCGGTTGAGGACCGGTTCGAGGTCGAAGAGCCGGTGCCGGGTCACGGCGACGCCGAGCCCGACGACGAAGGGCAGCGCTGCCAGGCCGATCCAGCCGGTGGGCAGGCCCTTGCCGAGCAGGAGCGTGGGGAGGAACCAGCCGACCAGCCCCGCGGCGATGGCCAGGGTGCCGGTACCGACCAGCCAACGCACCTGCTGGAGCTCGAGGGCGTCGCGGGCGCGGCCGAGCCGGCCGACCATGAGCGCCGCCAGCGTGAGGAGCGTGGCGACGACGACGAGTGAGGCACCGGAGATGATGCGACCGGTCCATTGCAGGTGGTTCGCGCTCCCCGTCGCGGCGACCGCGGACCAGGCCGCCGTGAGCCAGAGGGGCGCCGTGACGAGGCCCCAGGTGGCGGGGCGAGGCCAGCCGGCCAACCGGTCGAGGGGCCGCGGGAAAAGCAATGCGAACGCCAGACCGCCGGTCCAACCGGTGAGATAGGCGGCCTGGGTCAGGCCGAGGTAGAGCCCGCGGAGCACCGCGTCCTGGACGTCCACGACCGGCAGCCCCAGGAGGGTGGGCACGGTGCTGGCAGCCAGCCCCGCCGCGAAGACCAGCAGGGCGCCCGTCGTCGCGCCGGGCCGTCGCCGCGCCAAGTAGCCGGCCAGGGCCAGCAGCGACGTGACGAAGAGCATCGTCGGCCAGGCCGCGGCCAGCGGACGTACGACGTCGGGTCTCCCGAGGGTGACGGGGACGGTCAAGCGACGGTCGTCCCGGATGACGGTGAGGCCCACGGTGTCGCCTTGCGCCCGCTCGAGGTCCGGCTGGTCCGTCGACGTGGCGCGGCCGTCGACCGCGGTCACGAGGTCACCGTCGCGGAGGGGGCAGTCGTCCGGGGCCTCGACGACGACGCCCTGAGCGGTCCAGTCCGAAGGGCGGACCGTGACCCGCCCGCAGTCGGCGGGGATGGTGGCGAGCAGGGCGACGAAGACAGCGGCGGCGACCAGCATGATCGCCGACAGGATCAGCGGGGGCGACCGCCGGAGCACGGGCTCAGGCTAGTCCTGGCTAGGGTGCCGAGCCGTGCATGACGGTACGCGGGACGTCCGGGACGGGGACCGGCCCGGGAATCGGGCGCCCGGCGTCGGTGTCGGCCCGTGGGTCGGATCGTGGCCCGACGACCCCCGCTACGACCCCGAGCTGCTCGAGCACGGCGACCGGCGCAACGTCGTGGACCGGTACCGCTACTGGCGGCTCGAGGCCGTCGTCGCCGACCTGGACAGTCGGCGCCACCCGGTGCACGTGGCGGTCGAGAACTGGCAGCACGACCTGAACATCGGCTCGGTCGTCCGGACGGCCAACGCCTTCCTGGTGGCCGAGGTCCACGTGGTCGGGCGCCGTCGGTGGAACCGTCGCGGAGCGATGGTGACCGATCGCTACCAGCACGTTCGGCACCACCCGTCGGTGGCCGACCTGGCGGGTTGGGCGGCTTCGGCTGCACTGCCCCTCCTCGGCGTGGACAACCTGCCGGGTGCACTGCCGCTGGAGACCTACGACCTGCCCGAGGCGTGCGTGCTGGTGCTCGGGCAGGAGGGTCCGGGGCTGTCCGCCGAGGCCCGCTCGGCGTGCCGCGACGTGCTGTCGGTGGCCCAGTACGGCTCGACCCGCTCGATCAACGCCGGCGCCGCGGCTGCGATCGCCCTGCACGCCTGGGTGCGGCGGCACCGGTTCGGGCAGGTCCCCCGCGCGGAGGTCGGTCCCGAGGGGGCGGGATTCGGCGGGCCGGGCGCCGGGCCGCCGGATGCTGGGCTGCCGGATGCTGGGCTGCCGGATGCTGGGCTGCCGGATGCTGGGCTGCCGGGCGTCGATCCGTCGCTGCCCTGATGCCCGACCTGGCTGTTCGATGATCAGCGTGGGCCGGACGCCCCGCGGTCCGGCATCCTCGCCGCACGCTGATCATCAGGTCGTCCAGTCGTCCGACGGTTGGCCGACCCAAAGTTCACCGTGTCGAGCTTCTGCCGCGCTCCGGCACCGCGGCCACACGGTGATCAGCCGCGCGGGGCGGCGCGTCAGATGCTCGCGGCCACCACCAGGCTGCTGGGGTGATCACGAGGCGTTGCCGCCGGTGATGGCCCGACCAGGGTGGTGAACGTGTCATTTGGGGGGCCGGCTCATTCAGAGGGCCGGGCTCATTCGGGGCCGGGCTACACGAGGTTGACGAGGTCCCGCACCGAGTCGGTGACGAGCGTCGGCCGGTAGGGGTACCGGTCCGCCTCGGCCGCCGACGTTGAGCCGGTGAGCACCAGGACGGTCCGCATCCCCGCCTCCAGGCCGGAGCGCACGTCGGTGTCGAGCCGGTCACCGACCATGACCGTGTTCTCCGAGTGGGCGCCGATCCGGTTGAGGGCGCTGCGCATCATCAGCGGGTTGGGTTTGCCCACGAAGTACGGCTCCACACCGGTGGCCCGGGTGACCAGTGCCGCCACCGAGCCGGTCGCCGGGATCTTGCCCTCCGCGGACGGGCCCGACGCGTCGGGGTTGGTCGCGATGAACCGCGCCCCGCCCTCGATCAGCCGGATCGCCCGGGTGATGGCCTCGAACGAGTAGGTGCGGGTCTCACCCAGCACCACGTAGTCCGGCTTCACGGCAGTGAGGACGTAGCCGATCTCGTGCAGCGCCGTCGTCAGACCCGCCTCGCCGACGACGTGGGCCGAGCCCCCGGGGTGCTGGGTGTCGAGGAAGGTCGCCGTTGCCAGGGCCGAGGTCCAGATCGCCTCCTCCGGGACGTCGATCCCCGACTGCAGCAGCCGGACCTTGAGGTCCCGCGGGGTGTAGATCGAATTGTTCGTCAGCACCAGGAACGGCCGTTCGAGCTCGGTCAGCCGCTGGACGAAGTCCGCACCCCCGTCCAGCGCCTGGCTCTCGTGGACGAGGACGCCGTCCATGTCGGTGAGCCAGCACTCGACCGGGGTGTCGCCGAGCGGGTGGTCGGTCGTCGCCTTCGCCATGGGCCCACACCGTAGGGCCTCCCGCTGTGCCAAGGTCTGTCCCGTGGGTGAACGCGTGGTGGTCATCGGTGGCGACGCGGCGGGGATGAGCGCGGCCTCCCAGGCCTCGCGCGTGGCCCGAGGGAACGACAGGGACCTCGACATCGTCGTGCTGGAGCGGGGCCACTGGACGTCATACTCCGCCTGCGGGATCCCCTACTGGGTCGCTGGCTACGTCGACGACGCCGACCGGCTGGTCGCCCGCACCCCCGAGGAGCACCGGGCCAACGGCCTGGACGTCCGAATGCGGGCCGAGGCGGTCGGCATCGACCTGGGCGCTCGCGTGGTCGACGTGCGGCACGTCGACACCGGCGAGCACGAACGGATCGGCTTCGACCAGCTCGTCGTCGCCACCGGGGCGAGCCCGGTCCGCCCGGACCTGCCCGGCGTCGACGCCCGCGGGGTGCACGGAGTCCAGACCCTCGACGACGGCGCGGCGCTCATCGAGGAGCTCGAGCGGGAGAAGCCGCAGCGGGCCGTCGTCGTGGGTGGCGGCTACATCGGCATCGAGATGGCCGAGGCGTTCGTCGGCCGCGGGCTCGAGGTCACCCTCGTCGACCAGGCCGCCGAGCCGATGAGCACCCTCGACCCCGACATGGGCCGGCTGGTCCACGAGTCCATGGAGGGCATGGGGATCCGCGTCGTCACGGGTACACCCGTCGAGGGCTTCGAGAGCGGCGCGGACGGGCGCGTCACGGCGGTCGCGGCGGGCACCGGTACGTACGAGGCGGACATCGTCGTCCTCGGCCTGGGCGTCCGCCCCAACACCGGCGTGGCCGGGGCCGCCGGTCTCCCCCTCGGATCCTTCGGCGGGATCCGCGTCGACCTGCGTATGTCGGTGCCCGGCCACGACGGCGTCTGGGCTGCGGGCGACTGCGTCGAGTCCTTCGACCGCGTCTCGCAGACCTGGGCGCACGTGCCCCTGGGCACTCACGCGAACAAGCAGGGCCGCGTCCTGGGGACCAACCTCGGGGGCGGCTACGCCACGTTCCCCGGTGTCGTCCGCACCGCGGTGAGCAAGGTTTGCGACCTCGAGATCGCCCGGACCGGCCTGCGCGAGGTCGACGCCGGGCGGGCGGGCTTCCGGTTCGTCGCCGAGACGGTGGAGTCGACCACCCGCGCCGGCTACTTCCCAGGGGCGGAACCCTTGTCGGTCAAGGTGATCGCCGAGGTCGGCAGCGGCCGGTTGCTCGGTGCCCAGGTGGTCGGGCGGGAGGGCTCGGCCAAGCGCGTCGACGCCCTCGCCCTGGCGCTGTGGAACCACATGACCGTCCACGACCTGGCGATGGTCGATCTGTCCTACGCACCCCCCTTCGCCCCAGTGTGGGACCCCGTCCTCATCGCGGCTCGCAAGGCCGCCGACCGGCTCGGTCGCTGACGGCCGCAACCCCAGCCGTACGGGAGGACCTTCCGTACGGGGGACAGCCCGCCGGCAGGGTGTTGACGCGGAGCAGGCCCCGGCCTCACCGTGGACGTGTCGCGATCATGGCCCGGTGAGGGGATGGCGTGCGATGAGCGACATACAGACGACCCCCACAGGCCGTGACCAGTGGGGCAGCAAGCTCGGGTTCCTGCTCGCCGCGATGGGCTCGGCGATCGGCCTCGGCAACATCTGGCGCTACCCCTACGTCGTCTACGAGAACGGTGGCGGCGCCTTCCTCATTCCGTACTTCGTGGCGATCGCGACGGCTGCCCTGCCGATCCTGATCATGGAGTACGCGCTGGGTCATCGCTTCCGGTCCGGCGCTCCCCACGCCTTCCGGGAGATGCGACGGAGCTGGGAGTGGCTGGGCTGGTGGCAGGTGCTCGTCGCCTTCCTCATCAGCACCTACTACGTCGTCATCCTCGGCTGGTGCCTTGCCTACGCGGTCTACTCGTTCGGGCTGCAGTGGGGCGACGACACGGCGGGCTTCTTCATCGGCGATTTCCTGGGCACGTCGGCGGGTGGCGACCCGACCGGCTTCTGGGACGTGGGCGGCCTGCAGTGGAACGTCCTGGTGCCGGTCGTCATCGCCTGGGTGATGGTCTACACGATCCTGCGGCGTGGCGTCGCACGCGGCATCGAGGTCACCGCCAAGGTGCTCATGCCACTGCTCGTGGTCCTGCTCCTCGCGCTCGTCATCCGCGGTGTCACCCTCGAGGGCGCGAGCGAGGGCCTCAACGTGCTCTTCACCCCCGACTTCGGGGCGCTGGGCGATGCCGGGGTCTGGATCGCTGCGTACGGGCAGGTCTTCTTCTCCATGAGCATCGCGTTCTCGATCATGATCGCGTACGCGAGCTACCTGCCGCGCCGGACGGACCTGACCAACAGCGCGTTCGTGGTGGGACTGTCCAACGCCAGCTTCGAGTTCCTCGCCGCCATCGGTGTCTTCGCGGTCCTCGGCTTCCTCGCCGTCGCGACGCAGTCGGCGGTCACCGAGGTCGCCGGCACGGGCGGCGTGGGCCTGGCCTTCATCGCCTTCCCGCAGATCATCAACACCCTGCCGGGCCTCAACGCCCTTTTCGGCGTCGTCTTCTTCGGGGCGCTGTTCCTCGCCGGCGTGACCTCCGCCGTGTCCATCATGGAGCCCGGCATCGCCGCCATACGGGAGAAGTTCCACCTCCGGCGCACGCCGGCCGTCAACTGGATCTGTGGCGCGGCGGCGCTCGTGAGCCTGCTCTACGTCACGCAGGGCGGGCTGTTCTACCTGGACACCGCCGACCGCTTCCTCAACAACTTCGGGCTGGTGATCTGCGGGCTCGCCATGGTCGTGCTCGTCGCCTGGGTGGCCAAGGAGCTGGACACCCTGCGGGACCACGCGAACGCCGTCTCCTACATCCAGCTCGGCGCGTGGTGGACGACGTCCCTGCGGTACGTGACACCGCTCCTGCTCGGCACCATGACTGTGTACAACCTCTGGACCGAGGTCACGACCCCCTACTCCGACTACCCGTGGAGCGGGCTCGTCGTCATCGGCTGGGGAGTGGTCGCGCTGACCCTGGTGGGCGCGATCACGCTGCACCACGTCCGCAAGTCCCACGAGATGCGTCTCGACGGGTGAGGGCCATGGACACCGCCGCGATCATCATGCTCGTCATCGGTGCGATCTTCCTATGGGGAGGGGTGGCCGCGGCGGCGATCCACTACGTCGTCGCCGCACGCCGCGACCCCGGCTGACGCCGGGAGGTCAGACGTCGAGCTCCTCCAGGTGCGCCACCACCTGGTGGGCGCCGGCCTCGAGCAGCAACGCGCCCGAGGTCGTCGTGGCCACACCGACGACGGTCCCGACGCCGGCCGCGACCGCCGACCGGACGCCTGCGACGGAGTCCTCCACCGCAGCCGTACGGGAGGGGGCGATGCCCAGCCGTCGGCAGCCCAGCTCGTACGGCTCCGGGTGCGGCTTGCCCTCCGGAACGTCCTCCCAGGTGACGACGACGTCGAAGTGCTCGCGCAGCCCGAGCAGCTCGGCGAGCGCGTGCTCGGCCCACTCGCGGGTCGCCGAGGTGACCAGCGCCAGCGGGATGCCGCGCGCGTGCGCCGAGCGGACCAGCAGCCGGGCGCCCCTGGCCTCGGCGGGGGCCTCCTCGACATGGGCCAGGTGCTCGAAGACCTCGGCGACCAGCGCCTCCGGGTCCTCCCCCGTCCAGGGGCCGGGGAGGGTGCCGAAGACGTCGGCGCCCCGCCTGCCCACGAAGTGGGCGTACGTGTCGTCATGGACCGACCAGCCGCGGGCGGCGAAGAACGCCGCGTAGGCGGCGCGATGCACCGGCTCGCTGTCGACGAGCGTACCGTCGAGGTCGAGCAGCAGGGCGGCCGTCCCGCTCAGCGCTGCCACGTGAAGAGCGACTCGCCCGGGCGGACGTCGCCGGAGTCGCGCACCCCCGTCAGGGCGTCGGCGCCGGCGTCGAGCGCCACCACGGGGCAGACCGTCGAGCGCCCACCTGCCTCGACTGCCACGGGGTCCCACGCGACGACCGGCTGCCCCGCCTCGACGTCGGCTCCCTCGGTCGCGAGCAGCTCGAAGCCCTCGCCCTTGAGCTGGACGGTGTCGATGCCGAGGTGGACCAGCACCCCGGCGCCGTCAGGTGCCTGGACCACGAACGCGTGCGGGTGGAGCTTGACCAGGCGGCCGGCCACCGGGGCGACCGCTTCCACGCGGTCGGCGCCCCCCTCCCCGTACGGCTGGACGGCCGCGCCGGGGCCGACGATGGCGGCCGAGAAGACAGGGTCGGGCACGTCGGCCATGGGGAGCACCCGGCCGGCGACGGGGGTGAGGACGGCCATGGCCACACCTGGGCTCGCACCCGGACCCACCTCAGGGCTCACATCAAGTCCTCGATGTCGGAGGCGAGGGTGTCCGCCTCTGGCCCGACGACCACCTGCACCACGCTGCCGGACGCGATGACCCCGTGGGCCCCGGCGGCCTTGAGTGCGTCCTGGTCGACCGCGGACGGGTCCTCGACCTCGGCGCGGAGCCTGGTGATGCACGGCTCGATCTCGACGATGTTCTCCGCGCCGCCGAGGGCGTCGAGGATCTGCTCGGCCTTGGTGCTCATGCGGTGCCTCCGGTGTGGGGGTGGGTGGGCTGGGCGTGGGGGTCGGTCCGGGTGACCTTCTTCAGGCCGCGAGGGGCGTCGGGGTCGAGCCCGAGCCGGCGGGCGAGCGACTCGACGACAAGCTGGCCGGGGACGACGAGCGCGAGCGGGGCGACGGCCTCCGGGAGCTGCGGCCCGGCCACCGCGATGTCGCAGGCACTGGCGAAGCCGGCGTCGCCACCGATCCCGACGGTGGCCTTCGCCCCGCGGGAGCGCAGGTCTCGGGCCAGCTCCGTCATGCCCCCCAGCATGGGCCCGTCGGCGGCGGCCACGAGGACGGCGACCAGGTCCTGGTCGACGACGGCGATCGGGCCGTGCCGGAGGTCGGCGTAGGAGAGCCCCCGGACGGGGCGCAGGCAGGTCTCCTCGAGCTTGAGGGCCACCTCGAGGGCCGTGCCGTAGACCAGGCCGCGCCCGCTGACCAGGGTCTCGCGGGCGCCGGTCAGGGTCGCGACCGCGTCATCGACGCCGTCGCGCTCGGCGATCAGCCGCTCGACCTCGGCGGGAACCCGGTCGAGGTCTGCGTCGAGCCGGGTGGGGTCGGGGGCGAGGGCGCTGGCCAGGACGGCCACCGCCGCGAGCTGGGTGGTGTAGGACTTCGTCGCCGGGACCGCGCGCTCCGGGCCGGCCAGGGTCACCAGGGCCACGTCGGCGTCGCGGGCCAGGGCGCTGTCCGCGCCGTTGGTGACGGCGACGGTCGCCGCGCCGCACCGGCGGGCCCAGGCCTGGGTCTCCACGATCTCGGCGGTCTCGCCGGACTGCGAGACGGCCACGACGACCGTGTCGGACAGGTCCAGCCGGGCGCCGTAGTGGGTGGCCACGGAGGGCGCGGCCAGAGCGGCCGGCCGCCCTGCGTGGACCTCGAGCAGGTAGCGCCCGTACACGGCGGCGTTGTCCGACGAGCCGCGGGCGACGAAGAGGACCCCGCGGCGCTCGGCGCTGAGGTGGTGCAGCGCTGGCCGCAGGGGGCGCAGCGCGTCGAGAGTGCGGGCCAGGGCCTGCGGTTGCTCGGCGATCTCGAGCGCCATCGTGGTGGTCGTGGTCACGCGCGCACCTCCCGTACGTCGTCGTCGCGGCCGGGCGTGGCGACGTTCAGCCGGAGGTCGGCCCCGGTGACCGCGGCGTCGGAAGAGCACCATGCCAGCCGGCCGCCGACCCAGGTTGCCCGGGTCCGGAGGTCGTCGGTGAGCCAGACCAGGTCGGCCAGCGCGCCGGGTGCCAGCCGACCGAGGTCCTCGCGGCCCAGCGCGTCCGCGGGCACCCGGGTGGCGGCGTCGACGGCCGTGGCCAGGTCGACGCCGCAAGCGACCGTGTTGGCCAGGGCCTCGTCGAGGCGGACCGCGGCTCCGGCGATCGTCCCGTCCTCGCGGAGCGGCGGTCGGCCGGGCACCACTTCGAGGACCTGCCCGCCCAGCTCGTACGTACCCGGGGGCATCCCCATGGCGGCGACCGAGTCGGTCACGAGCATGACCCGACCGGCGGCGGCGCCGAAGGTGACGCGCACGGCTGTGGGGTCCACGTGGTGCAGGTCGACGATGAGTCCCAGGGTCAGGCGGGGGTCCGTGAGGGCGGCCCCGACCGTGCCGGGATCGCGGTGCCGCAGCGGCCGCTGGGCGTTGAAGAGGTGCGTGACCAGCGTCGCTCCCGCGTCGGCGGCGGCGGTGACCACGTCGTCGGTGGCGTCGGTGTGGCCGACGGCGACCCGGACCCCGGCAGCGACGAGCCGACGGACGGCGTCGAACGCGTGCTCCCGCTCCGGGGCGAGGGTGAGGTAGCTGAGAGCCCCGCCGTCGCCCGCCTCGAGCAGCGCGTCCACGCGGTCGGAGGTCGGGTCACACAGCAGCTCGGCCCGGTGCGCCCCACGACGGCGCTCGGCGAGGAAGGGTCCCTCCACGTGGATGCCGAGGGCTCGGGCGGTGCCCGGCTGGCGGTCGAGACGCGGGCGGCGAGCGGTGAAGGCCCGGAGCCCGGCTGTCAGCTCCTCCAGCGGTGCGGTGATGAGGGTGGGAACGGTGGCGGTCACCCCGGTCTCGGGCAGGCGGCGGAGCACCACCGCCCACCCCTCGTCGTCGGCCGCGGCGAAGTCCACACCGAAGGCGCCGTTGAGCTGGGCGTCAACCAGGCCGGGGGCGAGCACGCCGTCGGGCAGGCGCGTCGCCGGGGCGTCGGCACCGGACTCGCCGGCTGCGGGACGGTCCCCGCCTCCGGTGGCGCCGACGCGGTCGCCGTCGATGAGCACCCAGCCGGGGGATCGGATCACGCTGTGGCCCGCGGTGGGCTCGACGACCCGGGGGGCCTGGAGTAGGTGCATCTGACCGTTACCTCCGCTTCAGGGGGTTGACACGACCTCCCGGGACGAGGATGCTTCGCTCGGTGGTCCTGACTGGACCGTACCAGTCCGGACCACCAGAGGGAAGTCCGATCGACGACGAGAGGAGGTGGGAGTGGTGGCGACAGTCGCCGAGGGCCCGGTGCCCAAGCACCGGCAGCTCCGGGAGATCCTCCTCGAGCTGATCACCGATGAGCTCCTCCCCGGCTCGCCGGTCCCGTCCGAGCGCGAGCTCGTGCAGCGGTACGGCGTCAGCCGGGCCACGGTTCGCGAGGCGATCGGCCAGCTCGCGCAGGAGGGACGGCTCGACCGGGTGCACGGCAAGGGCACCTTCGTGACCTCGCCACGGGTCGAGTCCCAGCTCCACCTCGCCTCGTTCACCGAGGACATGCGCCGGCGCGGGCTCACTCCGGCCACCGTGGTCCTCGCGGCCGAGGTCGCCGAGGCCCCGGCCGCCGCCGCGGCGGCCCTCCTGCTGGGCCCCGGCGAGCGGGCGTACCGGCTGGAGCGGCTGCGGCTGGCCGACGGGCTCCCGATCGCCCTCGAGGAGTCGTGGCTCCCCGTCGAGCCGCTGCCCGGACTGCTCGACCACGACCTGGCCGGCTCGGTCTACTCGCTGCTCGCCGGCCCGTACGGGCTCCCGCTCGACTCCGGCTCGCAGACGGTCTGGGCCGAGGGTGCCGACGAGGCCCAGGCCCGGCTGCTGCGGGTCGACACAGGCGCGCCGCTGCTCGTCTTCCGCCGCACCTCCAGCGCCGGTGCGCGCCCGCTGGAGCACGTCACGTCCTGGTATCGCGGAGATCGGTACCAGGTGCAGATGGACCTGTCCCCCCACCACCCACCCGCGTCCCCGAGGAGAACGCCGTGACCACGACCACCGCCACCGAGACCGGTGGCAAGAGGGGCATCCCAGGGCTGCCCCAGCTGCAGCGCATCGGGCGCAGCCTCATGCTGCCCATTGCCGCGCTGCCCGTCGCCGCGCTGTTGCTGCGGCTCGGCCAGCCGGACATGCTCGGCGAGGACGGCCTGGCCGGCGTGCTCGGCGACTGGCTGCTGCCCGTCGCCGACGTCATCGGCGCGGCCGGTGGCGCTCTGTTCGCCAACCTGCCGCTGCTCTTCGCCGTCGGTGTCGCCGTCGGCTTCGCCAAGAAGGCCGACGGGTCGACCGCCCTGGCCGCCGTCGTCGGCTACCTCGTCTTCAAGGGTGTCGGTGACGCCCTCTCCCCGTTCGTGTTGGGCGAGGCGGCCGAGGGCGAGACCCAGGAGTTGATCAACTACGGCGTGCTCGGCGGCATCGTCATCGGTGTCACCGCAGCGGTGCTGTGGCAGAAGTACCACCGGGTCAAGCTGCCGACCTACCTGGCCTTCTTCGGCGGTCGGCGCTTCGTCCCGATCATCACGGCGTTCGCCGCGATCGGGCTGGCCGTGCTGCTCGGCCTGGTCTACCCGTGGTTCGACGCCGGCCTGACCGGTCTCGGCGAGGCGATCACCGGTGCTCCGGTGCTCGGCGGCTTCGTCTACGGCACCATGAACCGGCTGCTGATCCCGCTCGGACTGCACCACATCCTCAACTCGTTCCCGTGGTTCGTCTTCGGCGAGTACACGACCCCCGACGGGCTCACCGTCCACGGCGACATCGCGCGCTTCCTCAACGGCGACCCGACCGCCGGGGCCTTCATGACGGGCTTCTTCCCGATCATGATGTTCGCGCTCCCGGCCGCGGCGATCGCGATCTGGCACGAGGCCAAGCCCTCGCAGAAGAAGATCGTCGGCGGCGTGATGCTGTCCGGCGCGCTCACCGCCTTCCTCACCGGCGTCACCGAGCCGCTGGAGTTCTCGTTCCTCTTCGTGGCGTTCCCGCTGTACGTGATCCACGCCGTGCTCACCGGCACCTCCCTCGCGCTGGTGAACGCGATCGGGATCCGCGACGGCTTCGGGTTCTCGGCGGGCTTCATCGACTACGCGCTGAACTTCCGGATCGCGGAGATGCCGCTGCTGCTCATCCCGATCGGCCTCGGCTACGCGGCGATCTACTACGTGCTGTTCCGCTTCGTCATCCGCCGGTGGAACCTGCGCACACCCGGCCGCGAGGGTGACGAGATCTCCGACGCCACCGTGGACGAGCCGGCCGGCAACGGGCCGCGACGCGAGCGGGCGGCCGTGGCCTCGGGTGCCGCCGCTGCGGCGACCGACGCCGGTGCAGCCGGGACCTCCGCACCCGGGATCTCGGCACCCGGGAAGGCCCAGGACTCGGGCGACGGCCCGGCCCGGGGGACCACCGGTGGACCCGTGTCCGACGGGCCTGGGGCACCCGACCGCGGGTAGGCGCCGGCCTGGGCGGCTGGCCGCCCGAGCCGTCGCCATCCCCTGCAGTCGATCATCGGTGGACGAATCGGGTGCTGGCGCGGGGCCTGCCCGATTCGGGCACCGGTGATCGGTTGCGGGGTCGCCGAGTCGCTCGATCGCGCGACCGCCCCACCGGGCCCACCGCCCACCGACCTCCCCCCGAGGGGTCTTCCCGCCCCGGCCCTCGACAGGCCAGGATTCAGCACAGAGGCAACGTGGCCTATGCGAAGGAGCCGGACATGACCGAGATCAGCGGGGTAGGGGTCTCCCCGGGACGCACGGTTGGCCCCGTCGTCCGGATGCCCGACCCGGTGCCCGAGCCCCCGGCAGAGTCCCGGCTCCCCGACGGGGCCGATGGCGAGGAGGTGGCCGCGCGCATCGGCAAGGCGGCCGAGGAGGTCCGCGCCGACCTCGACCGCCGGGCCGCGCAGGCCGAGGGGGAGGGCAAGGCCGTCCTCGAGGCCACGGCACTCATGGCTGCCGACCCGACGCTGGTCAAGTCTGCCGCGAAGCGGGTCACCACCCAGGGCGCCGCCCCCGAGCGCGCCGTCTGGGATGCCGCCGCCGAGGTGTCCGCCATGCTGGAGTCGCTGGGCGGCTACATGGCCGAGCGCACCCGCGACGTCGCCGACGTCCGCGACCGCCTGGTGGCCGAGCTGACCGGTCGCCCCGCCCCCGGCGTGCCCACCCGGGACGAGCCCTACGTCCTCGTGGCTCACGACCTCGCCCCGGCCGACACCGCCACGCTCGACCCGGCCCTGGTCCTGGCGCTGGTGACCGCCGAGGGCGGCCCGACCTCCCACACCGCGATCCTGGCCCGCGCCCTGGGCCTGCCCGCGGTGGTCGCAGCGGTCGGTGTGCTGGACATCGGCGAGGGCACGACCGTCCTGGTCGACGGCGCGGCGGGCACGATCCTCCTCGACCCGTCCGCCGAGCAGGTCGAGAAGGTCAAGGCCATCGCCGCCCGCGAGCGCACCTTCGACGGTCGCGGCCGCACCGCCGACGGCCGGGAGGTGCAGCTGCTCGCGAACGTCGGCGACCCCAAGGGTGCCGCCGCGGCCGCCGAGGCGGGCGCCCAGGGGGTCGGCCTCTTCCGTACGGAGTTCTGCTTCCTCGACCGGTCCGAGGCACCGAGCATCGACGAGCAGGTCGAGTCCTACCGCACCGTGCTCCAGGCGTTCCCCGGCAAGAAGGTCGTGGTCCGCACCCTCGACGCCGGCGCCGACAAGCCGCTGCCGTTCCTCACCAACACCGACGAGGCCAACCCGGCGCTCGGCGTCCGGGGGATCCGGACGTCCGGGCGGTCGCCGCAGGTGTTCGAGGACCAGCTCGAGGCGATCGCCCGTGCCGCGCAGCAGGCCGAGGCCGATGTCTGGGTGATGGCACCGATGATCGCCACGACCGACGAGGCCGAGGCCTTCGTGGAGCGCTGCGCCGTGCATGGCCTCGGCACCGCCGGAGTGATGGTCGAGGTGCCGAGTGCTGCGCTCTGCGCCGACTCGGTGCTGTCCGCGGCCCACTTCGCCAGCATCGGCACCAACGACCTGACCCAGTACGCCCTCGCGGCGGACCGGTTGATGGGCGAGCTGGCCACCCTCAACGATCCGTGGCAGCCCGGCGTGCTGCGGCTCGTGCGTGCCACGTGCGACGGTGCCGCCCTGCACTCGCGCCCGGTCGGTGTCTGCGGGGAGGCCGCCGCCGACCCCGCCCTGGCCTGCGTCCTCGTCGGTCTCGGTGTCAGTAGCCTGTCGATGACGCCGCGAGCGCTGGCTGACGTCGCTGAGGTCCTCGCCGCCACGCCGTACGACACGTGCGTCCGGCTCGCGGCTGTCGCCGCCGATGCCCGTACGGCGGCGGACGGGCGAGCAGCCGTACGGTCGGAGCTGCCGGTCCTGGAGGAGCTCGGG